>JAFKJJ010000044.1 GCA_017306025.1 Planctomycetota bacterium | reverse complement strand
AGTCGTAAGGTCCAAAACCGAGTCTTCGACCTTACGACTTTCGACTTTGTGACTTGAAACCCTTTTACTTCTTCTTGGCGGCCTCGGCTTCCTTCTTGGCCTTCTTCTTCTGGGCCGACTTCGACATGCCGCCCTCGGCGGTGGCCTTCGCGGCGGCCTCCTGCGCGGCCTTCGCGGCGCTCTCGGCCGCGGCCTTCAGGTCGGCGTCGATCTTCGTCTGCCGCTTCACGTCGTCGCGAATCTTCGTCGCCTTGCCCACGCGGTCGCGGAGGTAGTAGAGCTTCGCGCGCCGCACCAGGCCGGCCTTCTTCACCACGATCTTCGCGATGCGCGGCGAGTGGATCGGGAAGATGCGCTCGACGCCCTCGCCCTGCACCAGTCGGCGCACGGTGACGGTCTCCGACGCGCCGCCGTTCTGGCGGGCGATCACGTCGCCCTCGAAGACCTGAACGCGCTCCTTCGCGCCGTCGAGGATCTTCTGGTGGATCTCGACGCGGTCGCCGACGTGGAACTCGGGCACGTCGTTCTTGAGGCTGCCGCTCTCGACGATCCGCATAATGGGCGAGATCATGGCCCACCTTTCCCTTTCCGCGGCGGTCGCGCCGCCCGTCTCATGTCAGGTTGATTCGGTCTTCGGTGTCTTGTTCTGTTCGTTCTGTGCGCCCTGTTCGCCCTGGGCGTGGCGGGCACGGGTCCGCAGGTCGCTCTGCTCGCGCCGCCACTTCGCGACCGCCTGGTGGTTCCCGCCGAGGAGGATTTCGGGCACTTCCAGCCCCTGGAACACGCGCGGCCGCGTGTACTGCGGGTATTCGAGCCGCCCCTCTTCGCTGTGCGACTCGTCGGCCGCACTCTGCTGGTCGCCCAGCACGCCGGGGATCAGCCGAATCACGCTGTCGATCACGACCATCGCGGGCACTTCGCCGCCGTTACAGACGAAGTCGCCCACCGAGACTTCCCACGGGTCCAACGACTGCCGGATGCGGTCGTCGAACCCCTCGTACCGTCCACACAGGAGCAACAACCGCGGTTCCCGGGCGAGCTTCTCCACCGTGCGCTGCGTGAGCCGCTCGCCCGCGGGCGTGAGCATCACGAGCTTGCCGGGCGGTTCCGCCTTTGCTCGCACCGCCGCGACACAGTCCACCACCGGCTGCGCCATCAGCACCATTCCGGGGCCGCCGCCGAAGGGCCGGTCGTCTACCCGCTGGTGTTTGTCGAGCGTCCAGTCGCGGATGTTCCAGGCGTGGACCTGAACGAGCCCCGCCTGGATGGCGTCTTCGAGCAGGCTCTGGCGGAGGTAGCTCTCGAAGATGCCGGGGAACAACGTTAGCACGTCGAAGCGCATCGGGCCACGCTCGCCTTCTCGGCGCGACTCAGGCCGTCGGCGCCGCAGGGGCGGCCGGCGCGGCGGCTTCGGCGGACTTCTTGGCGGCCTCTTCCGCCGCCTTCGCGGCGTTGTTGGCCTCGATCTCCTCCCACTTCTTCATGAACTTCTTGAAGATCGCCTCGCAATGCTCGGAGGGCAGCGCGCCGACGCTCTTCCAGTACTTGATCCGCTCCGGGCGGAGCGTAACCCGCTCGGACTTCTCCTTCACGTGCGGGTCGTAGGTGCCCAGTTCCTCGATCACCTTTCCGTCGCGCGGCTGGCGCGAGTCGATGGCGACGATGCGGTAGTAGTGCCGGTGGGTCCGGCCCATCTGCTTCATACGGATACGAACGGCCACGGCGGCTCCCTCAATGCCACAATACGCAAGAACTGGAATGATAGTAACCGGACCGCGAAGTGAGTAGGGGAGCCGACGGATTTGGCGTGCCGGTCGCTTCTTCCTGGGACCGCGGGCGTCTCGCCCGCCGCGGCGCGGGCCGTGTTGCGGGGCGGAACGCCGTATCGCGTGTCCTTCGGTGCAACGAGCGGGCGAGACGCCCGCGGTCCCAGGGGCAGACCGCTCACCTGCGCTTCTTCTTTTTCTTCCGATCCTCGGCCCGTTCCTTTGCGCTCTTGCGGTGGCCGGTGTCGCCCTTCTTCACGATCCCGTCCATCCCGCCGGGCATGAACGCCCCCATCTTTCCCAGGCCCGTCACCATCTTGAGCCGCTGCCACAGCGACATCGACGCCATCTGCTTCATCAACACGCGGACCTGATCGAACTGCTTGAGGAACTGGTTCACCTCGTGCGGCTCGACCCCGGCCCCCTTCGCAATGCGCCGCCGCCGGGGCGTGTCGATAATGTCCGGATCGGCCCGCTCCTTCTTGGTCATCGAGTCGATCATGCCCTGCACGCGCTTCAGCGCGACTTCCGGGTCCTCGCCCTCCGGGATCATCTCCGCCATGCCGGGCATGCGGCTGATCATGTCCTTCATGCCCATCTTCGCGATCGCTTCGAACTGCTTGCGGAAGTCGTCGAGCGTGAAGTTGCCCTTCTGGATCGCCTCCTGCTGCCGCTGCAACTCCTCCTGCGACATCTGCTGCTGAATGGACGCGATCTTCTCGACCACCCCCATCATGTCGCCCTGCCCGAGAATCCGCCCGGCCATGCGCTCCGGAACGAAGTCTTCGAGCTTGTCGACCTTCTCCCCCATGCCGACGAACTTGATCGGCACGCCGGTCACGCCCTTGATGGAGAGCGCGGCGCCGCCGCGGGCGTCGCCGTCGAGCTTCGTCAGGATGCACGCGTTCAGTTCCAGCGCGTCGTTGAACGCCTTCGCGACGTTGGCCGCCTCCTGGCCGATCATCGCGTCCACGACGAGGTACACCTCGTCGGGCTTCACGAGCTTGTCGATGCGCTGGAGCTCGGCCATCAGCTCCTGGTCGATCTGGAGCCGGCCCGCGGTGTCCAGAATGACCGTGTCGCAGAGCGTCTTCTTCGCCTGCGCCACCGCGTTGCGGCACACGTCGACCGGGTTGGTCGCCTCGCTGTAAACGGGGATCGTGATCTGTTCGCCGAGCGTCTTGAGCTGCTCGACGGCGCCGGGCCGCTGGAGGTCGGCGGCCGCGAGCATCGGCTTGCGCCCCTGTCCCTTCAGCGTCAGCGCGAGCTTGGCGGCCGTGGTGGTCTTACCCGAACCCTGAAGCCCGCAGAGCATCAGCACGACCGGCCGGTCGGAGCGCTGCGGGATCTTGTGATCGACCGGCCCCATGAGGGCCACGAGTTCTTCGTAGACGTTCTTGATGATCTGTTCGGACGGGTCGACGCGCGCGAGCGTGTCCTGGCCGAGCGACTTGGCCTCGACGCGGCCGATGAAGTCGCTGGCGACGTTGAAGTTGACGTCGGCTTCGAGGAACGCGCGGCGCACCTCGCGCAGCCCGTCCTTGACGTTCTCGGCGGTGAGCCGGCCGCGGCCGCGGAGCTTCTTCAGCGCGTCGCCGAGCGACTTGGTGATGCCTTCGAACATGAGCCACCGCCTGAACCGGGATACGAACTGCCGCGCGCCGGCGTCCGTTTACTGTAAGACAATCGCAAGCCCGGTTCAACGGGACGGAAAGGCCGGCGGATCTCGTCGGTAGACCCGGAGAGGAACTAACCACAGAGGCACAGAGACGCAGAGAAGACCAGAGCGATTGTTTTCAAACCAAACTCTGTTCACTTGTCTTCTCTGCGTCTCTGTGCCTCTGTGGTTAGCGCTTGCACATTCCACGGAGGCGTCATGCGTGTGTTCTGGAGCCTGGTCGTTGTTGCCCTGAGCGCGGGCGCCGCAGCAGCAGACGACTGGCCGCAGTGGCTCGGCCCCAAGCGCGACGGCGTGTGGCGCGAGACCGGCCTCGTCGACAAGTTCCCCGCGGGCGGGCCGAAACGGGTGTGGAAGGAGCCGATCGGCGTCGGGTACGCGGGGCCGGCGGTCGCCAACGGCAAGCTGTTCGTCACGGACTACGTCGCGAGCAACAAGACGAAGCTGCCGGAGGGCGGGTTCACGAAGGGGCGGTTCGCGGGCACCGAGCGCGTCACCTGCCGCGACGCGGCCACCGGCAAGCAACTGTGGCTGACCGAATACCCGACGGAATACACGGTCAGCTACCCGGCCGGCCCGCGCTGTACGCCCACCGTGGACGGCGACATCGTGTACACGCTCGGCGCGATGGGCGACCTCAAGGCGCTCAAGGCGGCCGACGGGAAAGAGGTCTGGTCGAAGAACTTCATGAGGGACTACGACGCGGGCCTGCCGGTGTGGGGCTTCGCGGCGCACCCGCTCGTCGACGGCGACAAGCTCATCTGCCTGGTGGGCGGAACGAACGACCGGCTCGTCGTCGCCTTCGACAAGAAGAGCGGGAAGGAGCTGTGGGCCTCGCAGAGCTGCGGCGGCGACTTCGGGTACTGCCCGCCGGTGATCTACGAGTTCGGTGGCAAGCGCCAGCTCATCGTCTGGCACACGCGCGCCGTCGTGGGGTTGGAGCCCGATACCGGGAAGCGCCTCTGGCGCGTGGACTTCGAGGTGAAGGCCGCGCTCACCGCCCCGACCCCGCGAAAGGTCGGCCCCGACGGGCTGTTCGTCACCTCGTTCTACAACGGCTCGATGCTCCTGAAGGTGGGGGCCAACAGCGCCGAGGTCGTGTGGAAGAGCAGGGCGAAGGGCGAGACGCCGAACCTGACGACCGACCTGAGTTCGATCATGTGTACGCCGTGGGTCGACGGCGATCACATTTACGGCGTGTGCAGCTACGGACAGCTCCGGTGCATCGAGGCCAAAACCGGCAAGCGGGTGTGGGAGACGATGCAGGCCACCCGCGGCAAGCTGACGCCGCCCAAAGTCGCGGCCGAGCCGGAACCGGCCGACGGCGAGCGCTGGAGTCTGGCGTTCATTGTCCCACAGGGTGACCGCTACTTCCTGTTCAACGAGCAGGGCGACCTCGTCATCGCGAAGCTGTCGCCGAAGGGGTACGAGGAACTCGACCGCGCGCACCTGATCGACCCGACGAACACGATGGCCGGGCGCGGGCGGCTGGTGGTGTGGATGCACCCCGCGTTCGCCGACAAGTGCGTTTATGTGAGGAACGACAAGGAACTGATCTGCTATTCGCTGGCGAAGTAGTCGCCTTCGGTCGGCCGCCTTCGGCACGGCGACCGAGGGCGGCCGGAAAGATTTTTGAAGGAATCCGCGCCCGTCCGGGCAGTACACATCGCAGACCGGATTCCGAGGGCCGACATGGCCGCGACACGATCGCTTTCCGCGACGCTCCAGAACCTGCACCGCGCGCTCCGCGCCGACGAGGCCGCCGCCCTGCCCGATTCGGAGCTGGTCGGTCGGTTCGCCGAGCGCCGCGACGAGGCCGCGTTCGCCGCACTCGTGCGCCGGTACGGGGGGCTCGTGTTCGGCGTGTGCCGGCGCGTGCTGCGGCACGAGCAGGACGCGGAGGACGCGTTCCAGGCCACGTTCCTTGTATTGGCACGCGACGCGGCGTTTGTTCGGCGCGCCGGGGCCATCGGGAACTGGCTGTACGGGGTCGCGCACAACGTCGCGCGAAAGGCGCGGGCGAACCGGGTCCGCCGCACGGCCAAGGAGCAGACCGCCGCGGCCGCGTGGCCGCGGGAAGCGTCGCCGACGGTTCCCGACGACCTGTCGGAGATCATCGACGGCGAACTCGCGGCGCTGCCGCACAAGTACCGCGCGCCCGTCGTACTGTGCGACCTCCAGGGGCTGACCACGCAGCAGGCCGCGGAAGAGGTCGGGTGCCCGCCGAAGACGCTCGGCACGCGCCTGACCCGCGGTCGGGCGCTCCTGGCCCGGCGCCTGACGCGGCGCGGGGTGGCGCTCGCGGCCGGGGGCGTCGCGGCCGCGCTGGCGCCCCCGGCTTCGGCCGCTGTGCCTGCGGGGCTCTCGGATTCCACCGCCCGGGCGGTAACCGCGTTCGTAACCGGCTCGGCGGCCGTCAGCCCGGCGGTCGCGGCCCTCACCGGAGTGTCAACCGTTATGACCTACTCGGCCCTCAAGTTCGCCGCGCTCGCGTGTGCCGTGCTCGTCGCCGGCGCGTTCACCGCGGTGCCGGTCGTGCAGCACCTGCGCGCCGCGACGGCCTCACGGACAGCTCGCTCCGCGAGCGCGGCGCGACCCGTGCCCGGAGAACGTGAGCCGGCCCGGCCGGCGTTCGACCTCGGCGACGTCCACCGGTTCCTCATGGACCTGCTCCCGTGGCACGCTGCGCGGGCCGACGACAAGAAGAAGGACGACAAGCCGAAGCCGCCGTCCGGAACGTGGACGAAGAAGGACGGCGAGATGAAGTTCGAGTTCGCCGGGAAGAACGAACTGAAGATCTCTCCGCACGGCAAGGACGACCAGATCCTCATCCTGTGCGAGTACACCGCGAAGGACGGCGCAGTGAAGGCCAAGATCACCGGCTTCGAAGGGAAGGACGAGTTGAAAAAGGCCATCGGCGAAAAACTGCCCGTCGGCACCGAGTTCCGTTTCAAGTGGACGGTGACCAACCACACGGCCAAGTTGGGCGAGGTAAAGGGCGAGAAGGTCGATCCGCTCAAGGCGCATCTGGAAGGCGAGTACGAAGAGAAGAAGTGATCCGTGGGAGCGCGACGCGACGGGCCGGAGCACGGTGCTCCGGCCCGTCGCGTCGCGCTCTTTGCGCGCTACGGACAGGGGAGCCGAATAGTACGAGCTTCGGAGAAGTGAGCGGGAGGACCGTGAAAAACCGATGACAAGGCGAATCGACCGCGCGAACCTTTTTTCACTTTCCGGCCCTTGACAGTTTGTTCATGGGTCGGGTACTGATTAGGTGTCACTTTCGCTGCTGCAGTGTCCCCCCGGACGTTCGTCCGGGGTCGCTGGTTGTCTTGGTCTTCTCCTTCTCCTCTTCTGAGGTCGTCCATGCGCCCGTCCCCCGTCCATCGAACCCCTCGCGGGTTCACGCTCATCGAACTGCTCGTCGTCATCGCGATCATCGCGGTCCTCATCGGGCTCCTCCTCCCCGCCGTCCAGAAAGTCCGTGAAGCCGCCGCGCGTTCGGAGTGCACCAACAAACTCAAACAGCTCTCCCTCGCGACCCACAACTACGCCAGCAACAACCAGAACGGTTTCCCCGACGCGCTCATGTACGGCAACAACAAGACCGGCGTCGGCCCGAAGTGCCCTTCGTTCACGAACTCGGGCGGTACCATCAGCTTCATCCAGAACATCAACCCGTACGTTCAGATCCTGCCGTACGTCGAACAGGAGAACCTGTTCAAGATGGCGACCTCCGGTATCGCCGCGGGTACGGGCGCGCCCAACACCGCGGACATCGGGCCGTACGACTGCTCGTCCGTCGGGGCCGGCACGACCAATCAGTACGTCCGGCAGGTGGTGGTCAAGACGTTCCAGTGCCCCGCCGACGACGGCATCAACAAGTCGGGGATGATGCGGGTGAACACCAGTTGGGCGGCGGCCTCCTACGCGTGGAACTGGCAGATCGTCGGCACCCCGAACTCGGGGACGTACCTGTCCACCGTCCTGCTGACCAACATCAAGGACGGCACGTCGAACACGGTTCTCCTCGCGGAGAAACAGGCCTCCTGCCAGCGCATCCAGGTCTCCGGCGCGATCGGGGGCAACGCCTGGTCGATCTACGCTCACACCGAGTACTCGCCCTACTTCGCCTGGAACCACAGCTCGTACCTGAGCGGCAGCGCCAACCCTTACCTGGTGAACTGGAACCAGCCGCCCATGATCCAGCCGGTTCTCCCGGTCACCAGCACCCCGCTCCCGATCACCGATCCGAACGTTTGTGACGTTTCCCGCCCGAGCACCCCACACAGTTCGTGCCAGGTCGCCATGCTCGACGGGAGCGTCCGGGGTGTTAGCGGGAGCATCTCCCAGACCACCTGGCTGTCCGCGATCCTCCCCGCCGACGGCGTCCCCCTCGGCAGCAACTGGTAGCGCCGTTCGGCTTCATCCCGGAGTCGGACGGGGCCGGACGTTTAGCGACCTCGCTCACCGTCCGACCTTCGATTTGACGCAGAGTGCGAACGCGGTCGAGCAACGCCATCACGTCGCTCCGGACGTTGCCGACCGCCCCAACACCACTTTCGGCACGGGGCCGCCTCGCGAGGCGGCCCCGTGCCGGCGCCAACGGTCCACCGCGATCACGGTCACGGCGGACCCCTTTCGCCGGTTGTAACGGCTCCTGTTCCGGCTGTCCTTCCGCGCAGCTGCGCGGGTCATTTTGCCCGTGTATTTCTCCCGTTCCTCTTCCGAGGCCATCTCATGCGTCCTCCCATCCATCGGACCCCGCGCGGGTTCACGCTCATCGAGCTGCTCGTCGTCATCGCGATCATCGCCGTCCTCATCGGGCTGCTCCTCCCCGCCGTCCAGAAGGTGCGCGAGGCCGCCGCGCGCTCCCAGTGCAGCAACAACCTCAAACAGATCGCCCTCAGCGTCCACAGCTACGCTAGCAACAACCAGAACAGCTTCCCCGACGCTTTCATGTACGGCAACAACACGACCGGCGTCGGCCCGAAGTGCCCCGCGTTCACGAACGCGGGTGGTACCACCAGTTGGGTCGTAAACATCGGACCCTACTTCCAGATCCTGCCGTACGTCGAGCAGGAGAACTTGTTCAAGGCGTCGATGACCGGGATCTACGCCGGCACCGGCGCCTATCACACCGCCAACATCGGGCCGTACGACTGCTCGACGGCCGGGCTCGGCGTGACCAACCAGTTCGTCCGGCAGGTGGTCATCAAGGCGTTCCAGTGCCCCTCCGACGACGGCATCGCCAAGAGCGGAATGTGTCGCACGGACAGCGGTTGGGCCGCGACGTCGTACGCGTGGAACTGGCAGATCGTCGGCACCCCCAACTCGACCGGCGTCGTCTCGACGGTCCTGCTGACCAAGATCAAGGACGGGACGTCCAACACCGTCCTCATGGCCGAGAAGCAGGCCTCCTGCCAGCGCGCCCAGGCCAGCGGGGTCTCCCCGTCGGTCACCCGCAACGCGTGGGCGATGCACTCCACGCACCAGGATTACAACCCGATCTTCGCCCAGAACTACAGTTCCTGGACCCCCGGGACGGCAACGCCCTACATGCAGAACTGGAACCTGCCGCCGATGATCCAGCCGACCATCCCGGCGACCTCGACCGCGCTGCCCACCCCCGACCCGAACCTGTGCGACGCCTCCCGCCCGAGCACGGGACACAGCTCGTCGTGTCAGGTCGCCATGATCGACGGCAGCGTCCGCGGCGTCAGCGGGAGCGTCTCCCAGACTACCTGGCTGTCCGCGATCCTCCCCGCCGACGGCGTCCCCCTCGGCAGCGACTGGTAACGCGCTCGCAAAAAGAACGGGGGGGCGGGGCCGAGTCGTTCGGCCCCGCCCCCCCGTCGTGTTTCTGCCGCATCACACCAGGCCGCTGGCCGCGACCTTGATGCCCTTCAGCGCCATCCGCAACTGCTCCGGATTGGGCGAGAACTCCAGCGCCGTCGCCTTGTCGATCCGCCCGCCCAGGCAGAGGTCCTCCAGGTTCTTGTTGAAGTCCATCATACCCTCGTTGTAGAACGCGCGGATCGCGTCCAACAGCTTCGCGTCCTGCGACTTCAGGATGATGTCCCGGATCGTCGGGTTGACGATCATGATCTCGTTCGTCGGCACCCGCTGCACGCCGGGAATGCACGACGGCACCAACTTCTGCGCCACCACCGCCCGCAGGTTGAACACCAGCGACTGCCGGACCGCGCCGTGCTGCCCCGGCGGGAACAGACCGAGAATGCGGTCGATCGTGCTGTACGCGTTGGACGCGTGGATCGTCCCGAACACGACGTGACCGGTTTCGGCGGCGTGGACCGCGGCCTCGAACGTCTCGGCGTCCCGCATCTCGCCCACCAGGATCACGTCCGGGTCTTCGCGCACCGCGTGTTTGAGCGCCGTGTGCCAGTCGCACACGTCCAGGTACACCTCCCGCTGGTTCACGATCGACATCTTGTCGGTGAACACGAACTCGATCGGATCCTCGATCGTGAGGATGTGCAGCGCCTCGTTCTGGTTCATGTAGTCCAGCATCGACGCGATCGTGGTCGACTTGCCGGACCCGGTCACGCCCGCCAGGAGCACCATCCCCTGCTCGTAGTGGCACAGCTTCTCGATCGTCGCCGGCAGGCCGAGCTTCTCGAACGTCGGGATGCTCTGGTTCACCAGCCGCGCGACCATCGCGAACCGGCCGCGCTGCTTCAGCAGGTTGACGCGGTAGCGGGCCTCGTCGTTGCCGATGACGTGGGCGAAGTCGGCCCCGCCCGTGTCGTCGAGCACCTTCTTGTCCTTCTCCTTCAGGATCGGATAGATGAGCTTTTCGAGCGTCTCCTGCGACAGGACCGGCGTGTTCATCTTCTGGATGACGCCGCGGAGCCGCATCATGCCCGGCAGCCCGGCCTTCAGGTGCAGGTCGGAGCCCTTGTGAAGCATCACCGTGCGGAACAACTGGTTGATCTGCGGCTCGCCGGGCGGCAGGGGCGCGACCTTCAGCCCCGGCTCGGGCGAGTTGATCGGGATCGGCACGTACTGGGCCGGCGGCGGGGGCGGTGGAGGCGGGGGCATTGCGTCGGTTCCTTTTGGGGCCTGCGGAAATGAGGCGATGATCGAAATATGCGATAACGCGGCGCCCGATCGGGTCGCCAACCGTTAAACGACGCGCACGGGTACCCCTTTCGCGGCGAGGTACGCTTTTGTGTCGGGGATCGAGAACTCGTTGTAGTGGAAGATGCTGGCCGCCAGCGCCGCGTCCGCCCCGGCCTCGAACGCGAGCCGCAAGTGTTCCGGGTTACCCGCCCCGCCGCTCGCCACCACGGGCACGTTCACCGCGCGGGTCACCGCTTCGAGCATCGGGACGTCGTAGCCGTTCTTGGTGCCGTCCGCGTCCATCGACGTCAGCACGATCTCCCCGGCGCCGAGCTCCACGACGCGCCGCGCCCACGCGACCGCTTCGAGGCCCGTCGGCACGCGCCCGCCGTTGACGTGGACCTCCCACACGAATTCGGAGTGCGGAACGGGGCCGAGCCCCTTGTTCCGCGTTTCGAATTCCGCGCGCCGCACGCGCTTGGGGTCGATGTTGACGACCGTGGCGCAGGTGCCGAACTTCCGGCTCACTTCCGCAATGAGTTCGGGCGTCTTGACCGCGGCCGAGTTGAGGCTCACCTTCTCGGCGCCGGCCTGGATGAGCTGCGTGGCGTCGTCGATGGTGCGGATGCCGCCGCCGACGGTGAACGGCATGAAGATCTGCTCCGCGACGCGCCGGACCATCTCCAGCATGATCGCGCGGCCCTCGTGGCTGGCGGAGATGTCCAGGAAGACGAGCTCGTCGGCGCCCTGCTCGTCGTAGCGGCGCGCGACCTCGACGGGGTCGCCGGCGTCGCGCAGGCCGACGAAGTTCGTCCCCTTCACGACGCGCCCGCGGTCCACATCGAGACAGGGGATGATCCGCTTGGTGAACATTCGGTTGCGCGGCGCCGTGAAGCGAATTCGGGAAGCGAAAGGGTCAAAAGTGATCGTACCGGGCGCGGCCCGGACGGTCAATCGGCGCGGCCCGCGCCCGGCGGTTGGGATTGTCGCCGGTCCGCCTCCATCCTAGTATCCCGCCCCGTTGTCCCGCGTGCCCCCGCTTCGCTTGCGTTCGCAATCCCGGCCGCACGCGGGGGTTGTGCCCCGCCCGCCGCGGCGGGCGGCGTACCGTGAGGTTCGGATGCTGACCCAAGCCGCCGCGATCTGGAGGTTCCGCTTTTTCCTGCTGGCGCTGGTCTGGCTCGACTTCCGCAAGCGGTACAACCGGTCGTGGCTGGGCGTCGGGTGGGCCGCGGTGCTCCCGATCGCGCTGGCCGGCACCTACATTGTGGTGTTCAGCGGCGTCGTCGGCCTCTCGACCGTGGAGTACACCAAGACGCTGCTCCTGGGGCTCGCGGTGTGGGGGTTCTTCCGCGACTGCGCCGTCAACGGGTGCCTGGCGCTCTTCTCACACGAGACCTACATCCGCTCCTACGACCTGCCGATCGGGCTGTACTCGCTGCGGTTCGTCCTGGGGTACGCGATCCAGGCGGCGTTCGCGCTCGCGGCCGCGGTGGCGTTCGTCGTCGGGCTGGACGGCAGCGCCCAGAAGCTCGCGCTGCTGTGGGCCGTCGTCCCGTCCCTGCTCATGATTTTCGTGGCCGGGTGGGCGTTCGCCACGACGGTCTCGTTCGCACAGGTCTACTTCCACGACACCAAGCACCTGCTGGAGATCGGCTCGCAGATGCTGTTCTTCCTGACGCCGATCGTCTACCCGGCCGGTCTGCTCGTCGGCCGCGGGCTGGGGTGGATGGCCCGCATCAACCCGATAAACGTCTACCTCGAACTGGTCCGCTACCCGCTGGCCACGGGCGAGTTGCCGGACGCGAAGCTCTACCTCTACGGTCTGGTCTGCACCGCGGCGCTCGTCGCGGTCGCCAGCGCGACCATCTGGCGCTACCAGAAGCGGTTCGTGTTCGCGCTGTAGGGCGGTCCGGCTTGACACGATTTCCGCGCCGGGTGTAACTTGCCGCCCTTGCCACAGGCGGGTTGCGGGGTGGGGGCCGGAGGCCCCCGAAACACCAGGACGGTACCCATGCTCAGTGTCCTCTTCTGCTCGCGCGCCAAGGACAATCCCGATTCCGGTCTCGAACGGCTGCTCGACTCGACCGTCGCCTGCACGACGCCCGAAGAGCAGAAGCAGATCGAGTTCCTCATCAAGTTCGATACCGACGACGACCAGCGGCTGCCCGACGGCTTTTTCGCGAAGTACCCGTTCGCGGTGCGGACGTTCACCTGGGCGCGGGGCGAGGGACGGCACGCCCTGCACCACGCGCAGGAGTATATGTTCGCCAACCGCGACCGCAGGTCGCGGTTCTGCCTGATGACGGCCGACGATTTTTACTTCACCCGCCCGGGCTTCGTCTCGGACATCCTCGCCGTCAAGGACGAGTTCTGCATCCTGTGCCCCAAGCGCCCGCTGATCGAGTGCTACGCGGGGATCTACGAGCAGGAGGCCGCCGTGCGGGACTGGGTCGTCTCGTTCGGCCCGTGGTCGCCGGTGGTCAGCGGCCGGCTCATCGAGGTGTGCCAGAACTTCGGGTGGCAGGCCAACGTCGACAGTTGGCTGATGGGCCTGTCGGTGGTGCTGTACGACCTGTACGGGATCGTGATCTGGAAGGAGCACGAGCCGTTCTACGCGCGGGGCGGCGCGGGCGACCGCCCCGCGAGCTGCGGGCTGGCGCCGACGTACAACAACATGGAGCTGACCAACAACGTCGGCCCCGTCAACAAGTACTGGTTCGAACTCGTCCGCCGGCAGGCCCGCAACGTCTTCCTGAACATGACGCACGGGACCGACCTGGGCCGGCGCACCCTGGGCGAAAAGATCGGCGTCGCGTGGCACAAGGTCCGCGCCAAGCCGGTGCGGCAGCTCCCCGGCCGCCTCTTCCGCCGGCTGCGGCGCAACATCGCGTCCGTGTTCGCCTGATCCTCTCCGAATAATTCGCCCGTCTCCTCACACGTCCCGCCCCGCCGTCGATTCAGAAGGGGCCGGGCGATCCCCGTACCGGAACGTTCCATGCACCTGGGTCGCCGCGATAAGGTTCCGTTCCCCGCGTCGTACAAGGGGTTCCAGTTGATCCGCACGCACGGCCGCGTTCACGCGCTGCCCCCCGCCGCGGACATGGAGCGCATCCTGGAGACCCCGGGGCTGCTCGACCGACACCCGGCCGCGCTGTCCGCCGCGACGCTCGAAGAGGTGCAGCGGCTCGTCGACGCCACCGACCCGACCGCCCTCGTTCCCGAGGTCGTCGAGCGGGTCGACGGGTACGACGTCGTCCGCTATCGGGGCACGTTCTACGCCGTGCCCGGGGGCGCCGGGGCCATCGACCTCGATCTGCCGGAGGAGCGCCAGCGCTTCGGCGTCCTGACCGGGAGCGGCCCGGAAGAGCTGGCCCGGACGATCCGCCGACTGGCGACCGGCACCCCGGTGGAGTTCGCGGGCTGGCTGCCGATCTACAAGGTGTCGGGCAACTGCGGCGCGCACCCGCAGTTCAAGCACACCGGCGCGCCGCCGGCCGGCTACCGGTTCACACGGTCCGCGCCCCCGCCCTCCAAGAGGCCGCGGCAGGGCCGCGTCTCGAAGGCGCTCGCCCGGGCCAACGAAAAGTTCCGCAAGCTCACGCGGTCGATCTTTTACGCGGCCCGGGTGCCGTTCAACTTCGTCCTGCCGCGGCGCGGGGTGTCGCTCACGGCCCGCGTCCTGGTGTTCACCGCGTTCGTCCGGTTGCTGTTCACCCTCCTGTGGAAGGGCTGTCGGCCGGGGGCGGCCCTGAGCTTCCTCCAGACGCGCCACCTCCAGTCGCAGTTGCTCCTCGGCAAGCAGGAGCTGGTGTTCCTCACCAGCATGCCGTACACCTTCGGCCAGAACCCGTGGGTGATCGAGATCGAAGACCCCACGACGCTCTTTTACCCGCTCGTGCAGAACGGCCACACCTGCGCGCTGGCGCTGTCCGAGTCGCCGTACTTCCCGATCATCAAGGCGCTGCTCGAAGCGGACCACTGCAAGGCGATCCTCACGCACATGCGCTCGACCGCGGAACTGGTCCCGGCGCTGTTCCAGAGCGAGGCCATTGCCAAGAAGGTGATCTACGCCCCGCTCGGTGTGCCCCTCCCCGACCGCTGGCAGCGGCACGAACCGCGCCCGGACGACGAGCCGGTCCACCTGCTGTTCATCAACTCGTGGTGCCAGGTGCCGGAGAACTTCTACGTCCGCGGCGGCCTGGACGTGCTGGAAGCCTTCGCGATCCTGCGCGAGCGGTACCCGCAGCTCCGCCTCACCATGCGGACCGCCCTGCCCACCCTCGACGACCACTACCTGCGGATCATCGAGGGCGGGAACATCCGCATCGTGAACCGGTTCCTGACCGACGAGGAGATGGCCGAGTTCCACGCCACGAGCGACATCTTCCTGTTGCCCGCGGCGCGGGTCCACATCGTCTCGCTGCTGCAGGCCATGTCCTACGGCCTCGCGGTCGTGGGCTCCGACGGCTGGGGCATGGAGGAGTACCTGGAGGACGGGCACAACGGCCTCGTGGTCCGCGGGCGCCACGGGAAGGCGTCGTGGGCCGACCCGGAAGCCGGGATGCTCCGCGAGAACTACGAGGTCATGTACACGCCCGATCCCGAAGTGGTTGCGGGCCTGGTGGAAGCCGTTTCACGGCTGGTGGAGGACGCAGCGCTCCGTCGACGGCTCGGGCGGGCGGCCCGGTCGGACGTGCGCGAGAAGTACAACTCGGAGGTGTGGAACCGCGGGCTTCAAGCCGCCCTCGACCGCGCGAGCGGCACGAACCGGGCGCAGGTGATCGCGGCCCGGATCGGCGAGCCGGCGCGCGAGGAGCGCGTCACGGCTCCCGCTCCCGCCCAGCGCTGACCGTAACGTACAGACACGTGCCCGAACGAACGCGGCCCGGTCCTTCCCGGAACCGGGCCGCGGAGGGTCGTTATCGGAAGCGATCAGGCGGCGCGGTTGGCGGCAACCCAGAGCATGTACGCGACGCGGTCGTGGAGCCGCGCCCGCTTGCGGCGCTGCACGTACACGTCACGCCAGGCGTAGTAGAGGCCGGCAATGGCCAGGCACGCGAGGTTGCACGCGATCAACTGGAACACGGTCAAATCCCCATTCTGCGACGAGAGGGACGCAGGGTCGGCCTGCGGGGCTGGAGGCGGCTGGGACCCGTCGGGTGGATGCCGTCACCGAACCGTAGGTCATCCGACACGTGGGTCAACCGACCGCATATGAAAATGGCTCGTACGGTGCGTCACAAAGTGCCGACTTTTTCGGCAGTTCACTCGGGCCGAAAAAGCGGTATAACCGGATTGCAAATGTGATTCTGTCGCGCTAGCTCGCGGCGTCGGGCGCGACGAGTTCGCCACGGAGCCCGGCCAGTCCCTCGCTGCCGAGCCGGATCAGGTTCCCGTCGACTTCCACCTCGAACAGATCGTCCAGTTCCTGATACGTGAGGATGTGAACGCGGGCGCCGGGGGTCAGCCCCTGCGTGCGCCAGTGCCGGAGCCGGTCGGGGTTGTCGTCCTGCGCCTCGCGGACGATGACCGTCTGCCCGGCGCGGCACGTCGAGAGCTGCTGGAGGTCCCGCGCCTTCAGCTCGCCGGTGCGCGACGGGATCGGGTGGCCGTGCGGGTCCTCGTGCGGTTCGCCGAGGTAGTCGGCGAGGGCCTGTTCGAGCCGCGGCGAGATCGCGTGCTCCAGGGCCTCCGCCTCCGCGTCGACCTCGCTCCAGTCGAGCTTCAGCACCTGCGTGAGGAACAGCTCGACGAGCCGGTGCCGGCGGATGACGCGGAGCGCCTCGGTGAGCCCGGACGCGGACAGCTTCGCGCCCTTGCCGGACGTGTACTCGATCCACCCGGCGTCGCCGAGCCGCTTGAGCATGCCCGTGACCGACGGCGCCTTGACGCCGAGTTCTTCGGCGATGCGGTTGGGCTCCACGAAGGCGCCGGCGCCGCCGAGTTGGTGGATCGCCTTCAAGTAGTCCTGAACGGCTTGCGTCGGCTGATCGGGCATGCCGGAACTCCGGGCGACGGATTCGCCGTTATCTTAACGAACCCGGACGCGCCCGCGAAGTTTGGAGTCTTGGCCTTAGTCGAAAGTCGTTCGGAGGAGTCGAAAGTCGTAAGGTCGAAAGTCGTAGACCTCGATAACGACCGTCTTCGACTTTACGACTTTCGACCTTCGACACCACTCACGCCACCGCCCGCAGCGCCCCAGCGGCGCCGAGCAGGAACTCCGCGGCCCGCTCGCACGCGCCCGGCACCGCGACCCGCGCCCGCAGGGTCTCCAGGCGCCCGACGAGAGCGGCGCGACCCGCGGGGTCGTTGAGCCAGCCGAGCAGGTGGCCGGCGATGCGGTCCGACTCGTCGCGGGTAGCCTTGATTTCGGGGTACAGTTCCTCGCCCGCCAGCAGGTTGACGAGGCTCATGTGCTCGACCTTCACCATCTTCTGCGCCAGCCACATCGCGAGGGGCTTCATGCGGTAGACCACGACCGCGGGCCGGGTCCGGTACAGCAGTTCCAGCCCGACGGACCCGGACACCGCGGCGCACGCGTCGGCCAGTTCGATGACCTCCGGCGTCCGCCCGACGTGAACGTCGACCGGCACGCCCGCGGGCACGAGCGCGCGGACCGCGGCGGCGTGCCGGTCGTTGAACGCGGCGACGAGGAACCGCGCGTCGGGCCGCGCCGCGTGGACCTTCCGCGCGGCCGCGAGGAGCATCTCGGCGTTGGCCGCGACCTCGCCGTTGCGCGAACCCGGTAGGAGCGCGACCCGCGCCCCGGGCTTCGCGCGCTCCGCGGCCAGGAACGCCGGGTCCGGCCGCTGGCGCGCGAGTTCGTCGAAGTACGGGTGCCCGGTGTAGAGCGTGCGGACGTGCCGCTCGCGGTACCACACGTCCTCGAACGGCAGGGCCGTGAGCACGCCGGCGAAGCACTTGCGGACCTTCCGCACGCGCCACTGCTTCCACGCCCAGATTTGCGGCGGCACGAAGTAGTACACCGGCACGCCGTAGTCGCGGAGCTTCTCCGCGAGCGCGAGGTGGAACCCGGGATAGTCGATCAACACGACCGCGTCGGGCTTCTCGGCGCGGACGTGCCGCAGGGCGAGGTCTCCGACCCGGAAGAACGTCCGCAGGTTGAGTAGCACCTGGGTGCCGCCCAT
>JAFKJJ010000441.1 GCA_017306025.1 Planctomycetota bacterium | reverse complement strand
TGATTTCAAAGTAGTAGGCACACTCCGTGTGCCGTCGCAGTTCCTGTGGTGTTGCAACGGCACACGGAGTGTGCCTACTACTCTGCCGGAGTCATCACATGGCCGCGCTTCCGCCGCTGGACCAGCTCGACCCCGCCGACGCGTGGAAGCCGTGGGAGCCCGGCCCGGCCGACCCGTGGGGCCGCAAGTGGGCCGCGCACCTCTACCGCCGCGCGGGCTTCGGCGCCGGCACCGCCGAACTCGCCCGCGCCGAGACGCGCGGGTTCGCCGAAACGCTTCAACTGCTCCTCACCGGCGAACCCGGCGCGAGCGAACTGGTCGCGACGCTCACCGACACGGGCCGCGTCGCGGCCGCGCGCGACGCCGACGGCGCGCAGATCCGCGGGTGGTGGCTGTACTGCGCGCTCCAGGGCGGCCACCCGCTCCGCGAGAAGCTCGCGCTGTTCTGGCACAACCACTTCGCCACCAGCATCGTGAAGGTGCGCGACGCCAACCTGATGTTCCGCCAGAACGTGCTCTTCCGCGAGCACGCGCTGGGGAAGTTCGGCCCGCTGCTCCACGCGGTCGGCCACGACGGCGCGATGCTCGTCTGGCTCGACTCCAACAGCAACGTGAAGGGCAGGCCGAACGAGAACTACGCCCGCGAGGTGATGGAGCTGTTCTCGCTGGGCGTCGGCAACTACACGGAAAAGGACATCCGCGAGGCGGCCCGCGCGTTCACCGGCTGGCACACCGACGGCGTCGGCTTCAAGTTCAACGCCGGCCAGCACGACACCGGATCGAAGACGGTACTCGGCAAGACGGGCGCCCTCGACGGCGGCGACGTGGTGAACGTCGTCCTCGAACAGCCGGCCTGTGCGCGGTTCCTGGTCCGCAAGCTCTATTCCTACCTCGTCAGCGAGATCCCCCCGCCCGCCGCGCTCCTCGAACCGCTGTGCGAGCAGTTCCGCCAGAGCGATTACGACGTCGCGGCGCTGGTGAAGACGGTCCTGTCGTCGCGGCTGTTCTACTCGGATCACGCGTTCCGCACGCGGATCAAGAGCCCGGTCGAGTACGCGCTCGGCGCGGTGCGCGCGATCTACCGCCGGTTCGACGCTTCCGACCCGCACTACCGGCCGCTGGCGCACCAGGCGCTCATCAAGTGGCTGGGGACGATGGGGCAAACGCTGTTCGCGCCGCCGAACGTGAAGGGCTGGCCGGGCGGCCGGACGTGGCTGAACACCTCGACCGTGCTGGAGCGCGACAACTTCGCCTCTCGGCTCGCGTCGGGGGTGCTGTGGCAGGCGCCGGCGGCGGCCGTGGGGTTCGAGGTGAGTTCCGACCTCCCGCCGCCGAGGGCGTTTGACCCCGCCCGCGTGGTCGAGGAGGAGAAGGTCACCGCGGCCGCGGACGTGGTCCGCGTGCTGCTCGACGTCCACGTGCCGGGCGGCGTCCGGGCCGGGGCGCGCGCGAAGCTGGTCGCGTTCGTGGCCGCGGGCAAGCCGACCGGCCCGGCGCTCGCGCGCCGCGCCCGCGACGCCGTTCACGCGATCCTGACGATGCCGGAGTACCAGTTGAATTAGCGGGGCGAGAAGAGCCGCGGATCAACACAGATAACACGGATCAGAAAAGAAGTGAGGATGAACGGAACCCGGCTCTTCGTCTCGATCCGTGTCATCCGTGTTCATCTGTGGTTCTTCATTTTTCTGGAGCTTATCCATGACCACGCGTCGCGACTTCCTCCGCGCGTCCACGCTGCTCGGGTTCGGCGCCACGGTGCCGGGGTTCCTCGCGCGCACCGCGCACGCGGCCGAGCCGGGCAAGGACAACGTGCTCGTCGTCGTCGAGTTGACCGGCGGCAACGACGGCATCAACACCGTCGTCCCCTACGCCGACGACCTGTACCACAAGGCGCGGCCCACGCTCCGGCAGACGAAGCAGCAGGTGATCCGGCTCGACGACCACGTCGGGCTGCACGCCGGCATGACGGGGCTGAAGCCGCTGTGGGAGGGCGGGCACCTCGCGGTGGTGCAGGGCGTCGGGTACCCGAACCCGGACCGCTCGCACTTCGAGGCGATGGACATCTGGCACTCGGCCGACCCGAAGCGCGCGGCGAAGACCGGGTGGCTCGGCCGGGCGACGGTCGAGATGGACCAGCGGGGCGGCGGGGTGCCGATCCTGCACGTCGGGACGGGGAAGGCGCCGCTGGCGGCCGCCGGCGCGCCGGGCAGCGGGGCCGTCAGCCTGGGCGACAAGGACGCGTTCAAGCTCGACCTCGGGCGCGACTCCGCCGACCGCCAGGAGGCCCGGCGCAGGCTGCTCGAAGACGTGGCCGCGCCGGTGAAGGCGGTGGATGACGACGACCTGCTCGCGTTCGTGCAGCGGCGCCAGATGCAGACGCTCACCGCGGTGGAGAACCTGCGGGCGCTTCTGGAAGGACCCAACGCGGTGCGCACGTTCGCCGCCGGGTTGCAGCAGAAGTTCCAACTGATCGCGGGGCTGATCGCCAAGGGCTTCGGCACCCGCGTCTTTTACGTGTCGCTCGACGGGTTCGACACGCACGCCAACCAGGCGCCCGCGCACCAACAGTTGCTCTCCGAACTGGCGAACGGGATCGGCGAGTTCTTCCGCGAGCTGAAGGAGACCCGCGACGCGGACCGGGTGCGGGTGCTGACGTTCTCGGAGTTCGGCCGGCGGGTGAACGAGAACGGCAGCCGCGGCACCGACCACGGCGCCGCGTCGTGCCTGTTCGTGGCGGGGCCGTCGGTGAAGGGCGGGGTAGTCGGCGAGCACCCGAGCCTGTCGGACCTCGAACAAGACGACCTGAAGTTCCACACCGACTTCCGCCGCGTGTACGCGACGCTGCTCGACGGCTGGCTCGGCTGCGACAGCACGTCGGTGCTC
>JAFKJJ010000440.1 GCA_017306025.1 Planctomycetota bacterium | reverse complement strand
GCATCATCGGCCTCAACGCCACCGGCGGTTCCACCAACCTGACCGTCGCGCCGGTGATCAACAGCGCCGGCGCCGGGACCACGGGCGGGCGGTAACGCGGCCCGCAGGACGGGAACGACCCGCGGGGGTCGGGCGACCGTTCTCGGCCGCCCGACCCCCGTTTCGTGTCCTACAGTTGAACGCCCACCGCACCCGGACCGCACCCATGAACCCGCGCGCGCTCGTGTCGTTCTTCCTCGCCGCCCTCGCGGTGCCGCTCGTCGCCGGTCCGGTCGCGGCGGGCGACGCCGGCGCCCCGGTTCTCGCCGCGAGCTACTGGAACGGGTTCATCGAACACTGGAGCGGCGTCTTCCAGAAGCAGAACGGCATCGTGATGGCCGCGCTGCTCGTCGGGGCCGTCTGCCTGTTCATCATCACCCGCGGGAAGTGGAAAAAGTAACCTCATTTAGTCATTAGTCATTCGGCGCGCCCCCGACCGCCCACGGTAAGAGAACTGCAATTGACCAATGACCAACGACCAATGACGAGGCACCCATGAGCCTGAGTCGGCACGCCGTGGTGGCGGATTGGGACGGCAACCCGGCGCCCGAGGCGCCGCTGATGCCGGAGTCGCTCAAAGAGTCCGGGCTGACGCTGGGCTTCATCTGCGACATGCTCCTGCGCACGATCTACACCCGCGGGGTGATGCTCGGCCGCGACCTGAGCCAGTACCTGTGCCTGCCGTTCAAGGTGATCCGCGAGCCGCTCAAGTTCCTCAAGGACGAGAAGCTGATCCAGGTGGACGGCGGCGACCTGGTCGGCGAGGTGAGCTACCGGTTCAGCCTCACCGACCTCGGCCGCGAGCGCGCCAAGGCCGCGATGGAGCAGTGCGCGTACGTCGGCCCGGCCCCGGTGCCGCTGGAAGACTACGTCGAGCAGTGCTACCGTCAGACGGTGACCGGCCTCCAGTGCTACCCGGAGGCCCTCAAGGCGCCGTTCGGGCACCTGGTGCTCAAGGAGGAGATGTTCAACAACATCGGCCCGGCGATCATCAGCGGCCGGTCGGTGTTCATCTACGGCCCGCCCGGCAACGGCAAGACCGCGATGGCACGGGCCATCGGCGACTTCATGAACACCGCGGGCGGGTCGATCTACATCCCCTACGCGTTCGTCGCCGACAACAACATCATCACGGTGTTCGACCCGTCGCTGCACGTGATCGACGACACCGCGACCGAGTACGCCGACGACTCCGACGCGACCGTGCGCAAGCTGCTCTCCAGCGGGGCCGTCGACCAGCGGTGGGTGCGGGTCCGCCGGCCGGTGATCGTGACCGGCGGCGAACTGAACCTGCCGATGCTCGACCTGCGGTACAACGTCGAGTCGAAGTTCTACCAGGCCCCGATCCACTTCAAGGCCAACGGCGGCGTGTTCCTGATCGACGACTTCGGCCGACAGTTGGTCAGCCCGAAGGACCTCCTGAACCGGTGGATCTTGCCGCTGGAGGACCGGCACGACTTCCTCACGGTGGCCAGCGGCAAGAAGATCCAGGTGCCGTTCGAGCAGCTCATCATCTTCAGCACGAACCTCGACCCGAAGGCGCTGGTGGACGACGCGTTCCTGCGGCGCATCCGTCACAAGGTCGGGATCAACGCGCCGCAGCGGGACGTGTACGAGCGGATCTTCGCGGCGAACTGTAAGCGGTTGGGGATGAATTACGACGTGTCGGCCGTCGACTACCTCTACGAGCGGTACTACACGAAGGGGCGCACGCCGCGGGCCTCCGACTGTCGCGATTTGCTGGAAACGGTCCAATCCATCTGCCGATACAGACGGCAACCTGTGCATCTGACGCGCGACCTGATGGTCGAGGCCTCGGCCAGCTTTATCGCCGAGTTTACCTGATCCGCGCGACCGGAACCGACCGCGGGACACGGACGTTCCGCCGAACCGGTCGGGTGCGCGACGCGAACACATATCAGCAAGGTGGGGGCATGGACGGCCGGACGATTCGCCGGTGGTGCGTGGTCGGCGGCCTGTTGGCCGCGTCCCTCGGCTGCAAGAGCACCAAACAGCAGAACAACCTCATCGGTCCGATGCCGGACGCCGGCGCGGCGCTCGTCAACATGCCGGTGGGCAACGGCAAATCGAAGTCGCTGTGGGGCGGCGGGTCGGCCTCGGCCGCGTCGATGCCGGTCGAGGTCGCCGCCCCCGACTCCAAGAAGCCCGCCAGTGCCGAATCGCTGGTCGCGATCGCGGACGTGCAGCTCGACGCGGCGCTCGACGAGAAGACCGCGCCCGGCAGCAAAGAAGGGCTGCTCGACCAGGCCCGCCGGGGCTACCAGAAGGCCCTGCAACGCGACCCGAAGAGCAAGGCCGCGATGCAGGGCATGGGGCGGTTCTACGCGCGTGTGGGGGAGCGCGAGAAGGCGCTGGAGTGGTACAAGAAGTGTCTGACGCAGTACCCGGAAGCGGGGATCGCGCACGAGGTGGCGGTTGCCCACGGCCGGTGGAAGGACTGGGCCGGGGCGGTGGCGTGGTGCGAGTACGCGCTGAAGATCGACCCGGAGAACCGCACGGTGAAGAAGGACCTCGGATTCTTCCAGGCGCGGGCCGGTAAGTGGGACGACGCGTTCGCGACCCTGTGCCAGATCATGTCGGAGGCGCAGGCGCGGCACAACCTGGCGGGGCTGCTCGACCACATGGGCCAACCCGAGGCGAGCCGGGTGCAGCTCCAGCTCGCCGTGAAGGCCGACCCCAACTACGCACCCGCGGCCGAGTTCCTGGCCGAACTAAACCAGCCCCGCGACCCGAATCCGGTCCAGGCGGCCGGCGCGGTGCAACCGGCCCCCTGATGGGGGTGCCGGGCAAAAGGCAGAAGGCCAGAAGCTATTATGCTTCTGGCCTTCTGCCTTTTGC
>JAFKJJ010000043.1 GCA_017306025.1 Planctomycetota bacterium | reverse complement strand
GTTGCCGTGCCCGCGCGTGCCCACGTCGCCGCATGCCGCGTTCCGCTCAGACCGTCGCGAACGGGATCAATCACCTTTCGTGTCTGTGGGGGCATCTCGAAACGATGGGCTACGCGAACTCGAATCCGTGGGAGAAGATTCCGCGTCCACCGATCCCGAAGAAAGCCCCCAGTGCCCCGACCGAAGACGACTTCGCACAGTTCTTCGCTTGGGTCGATGCGAAGCGGTGGGAGTTGATGAGCGTTTACCTCCGAGTCAAGTCTCTGGCTTGCTGCCGCACACTCGACTTGTGCCAAGTGCGGGCGAAGCAGTTCGACGCGAAGGCCGGAACGCTCACGATTACAGCCGAGCAGGACAAGACGCACCGCGAACGAATCATCCACCTACCCGCCGAACTCGTAAAGCGGTTGGACGCGATTCGGGGGAAACACTTCCTGTGGGAGAACTACACCCCGGAGACGCAAGAGCGGGACGCAAGGGCAAGAGACGAGTTCCGGCCCGAACTGCTCGCGATGGCGGTTCGTCGGCTGTTCCAGCAATACGCGAAGAAGTTTCCGGACCGGAAGAAGATCACACCTCACTCCCTCCGTCGGCGCGGTATCACGCTGGTCGTGAAGGCAACGGGTTCGGTCGATGCGGCTTCCGCCCTGATCGGCATTCGTGCCGAGACCGCGAAGCGGAACTATCTCGACACGGAGAAGGCTTTCGACACGAAGGCGATTATGGAGAAGATGGCGGGTATTCTGCTCCCGAAGACCGCCCCGGAATCGGGACAGTGAAAGGGGAAGGACAGAAACGAAACAGCCCCGGAACTTTCCGGGCTGTTCGGTCAAGGGTAATCGATAATGAGTTTCCCGACTAATTGCCCACAGTTAACACAGAAGACTTCCAACCTCTTCGGCGGGTCTGCCGGATCGTCGACCTTTTTGGCGTCGTAGCCCGTACAGGGACAACCCGGAGTCGTACACTTCGGGAATTCAGGCACTTCGACAGTAAAACCATCGCCTGATTTCGGGATTGGCATGAGTCTTCGACCAGAATTCTGGGGCGGTATTCTGGGGCACTTCGCGTTTTTTCGGAGGGCGAGTCTCGCGAAGTGCTTGTTTTCTAAGGGTGACCGACGGGATTTGAACCCGCGACTTCCAGATCCACAATCTGGCGCTCTAACCAACTGAGCTACGGCCACCGTGGTACGTCACACTTACTTTAGCAGCGGCGGAGCGGGGGTCAACCTCTCTCCGCTGTTCCCACTCCCCTTCTCCGCCGATCCGGCATACGGCTTGCACTAACTCCCGGTGCAAGCGGCCTTCGCCGCACCCAACCGGGAGATTCACCATGAGCGTACTCGACTTCCTCCTGCTGCTCCTCATCGCCGCCGTCTGCGGGGCCGTCGCGCAAGCCATCGCCGGGTTCTCGCGCGGCGGGTTGCTCGTCGCCGTCGCCGTCGGGTTCATTGGCGCCCTGCTCGGCGTCTGGCTCCAGCGGCTCACCGGGCTACCGGAGATCTTCACCGTCGAGGTCGGGGGGGCCGCCTTCCCGATCATCTGGTCCATCATCGGTGGTGTCCTGTTCTCCGTCGTCGTCAGCCTGCTCACCGCCCCGCGGGAGCGCGTCGTCTACGACGTTTGAGCCTCACCGCCCCTCACCGCTCCGGGACCTCCCGGAACGGGGTCGCGCTGCGCCGGCAGTGGCTCCTCCCCGCGAAACAGCACCCCGACTCGGTTCCCCACCTTCGACAAGGGCGGCAGGTCCAACGGGCCGCACTCGGAGCGCTCCACCACCAGCGCCGGGTCGCTCCGCGCTGCGTGTTTCTGCGGCAGCGCCTCCAACTCGGCCGCGGCGAACGGCCGCGACACCTTCCACCGCCGCACGAACGTGCCGCGTTTAAAGAACGTCGGGTAGTCGGCCCAGTTCACGCCCTTCTTCCAGAGCAGCTCCTGCATTTCGGCGCCGCTCCTGTCGTGCAGCTCGGCGTGTTCGTAATAGACGCGAGCCGCCATCGAGACCGAGTTCTTGGCCGCGTCCAGTTCGCGCCACAAGAAGGTGTTCGCGGCCTCTTCGAGCGTCGGGACGTTCCACACGCGGCAGTCGAACACCGGTAGCCGCTCCGCGAACTCCGCCGGCAGGAACGCGGGCAGCCGGCGGTTAAAGTGCGCCGAGCACAGCGCCGCCAGGGTAGACGTCATCTTCTGAACGCGGCCGTCGAAGAACACCTGCGCGTCGTAGCCCTCCGGCACCCACGCCAGGGTGATCTCGTCCGACTGCGTGTAGCCCACCGCCGCGTTCGTCTCGCGCACGAGGAACGTCGCGGTGTCGATCATGAGTTCGGAGAGGCGCCGGTCGAACGGCCGGTCCAGACCGCGGACGAACGAGTGAAAAGCCCGCCCGTCCAGCCGGGCCAGCACGGGCAAGAGCGGCATCAGCCGCCGGCCGGCTTCTGCCCCCTCGTACCGCTTCATCCGGTCGCCGAGCCCGTCGCCCATCGTCGCCTCGTAATCGTGCCTCGGTCGCGGTATCAAGAGGATAGCTGTCCCCTCCCGGAGGTTCACTCATGTCCGCGCCGTTCGTCGAACACGTCGAGATGACGGGCCACATCGTCGACTCGCTGCTGTTGCCGAAGGTGCTCGACGCGATCCTGTCGCGCGGCGGCCGGTACAATCTCGAAACGTTGCGGCTCGGCCAGCGGCAGGACGACCCGAGCTTCGTCCGCATCGAGGTCCGCGCCGACACGCCCGAACAGCTCGAAGCGATCCTCGCCGACATCCACCCGCACGGCGCCGTGCCCGCCGACCCGGGCGACTGCCGCACCGCCGCCGCCGACGTGGACGGCGCGTTCCCCGACGGGTTCTACTGCTCGACGAACTTCCGCACGCAGGTCCGGCTCGCCGGCGAGTGGGTGGACGTCGAGGACCAGGAGATGGACTGCGGCATCGTCGTCGACCCCGACGGCGCCGCGGCGCGGTGCCTGCCGATGACCGCGGTGAAAACGGGCGACCGCATCCTCGTCGGCCGGCAGGGGACGCGCGTGTTCCCGCCCGAGGCCGAGATCCGTAAGCACGAGCTGTTCGAGTTCATGGCCAGCCCGGTGTCGAGCGAGCGCCCGAAAGCGGTGAGCGTGCGCGAGATCGCCGGCGCCATGCGCAAGACCCGCGCCGCCGGCGACAAGGTGCTCGCGGTGCTCGGCCCGGCCGTCGTCCACACCGGCGGCGGCGAGCTGGTGGCGAAGCTGGTCCGCGACGGGTTCATCAACGTGCTGTTCGCGGGCAACGCGCTGGCCACGCACGACATCGAGCAGGCGTTCTACGGCACGAGCCTCGGGGTCTCGCTCGACCAGGGGCTGCCGACCGACGAGGGCCACGAGCACCACCTGCGCACGATCAACACGATCCGCCGGTTCGGCGAGATCAAGAGGGCGGTCGAGGCCGGACGGCTCAAGAGCGGGATCATGTACGAGTGCGCGAGGCTGAATGTGCCGTTCGTCCTCGCGGGGAGCATCCGCGATGACGGCCCGCTGCCGGAGGTGATTACGGACGTGCTGGTCGCGCAGGACGCGATGCGCCGGCTGATCCCGGGCGTCGGGTTCTGTCTGATGGTGGCGACGACGCTCCACTCGATCGCGGTGGGCAACCTGTTGCCGGCGTGGGTGAAGGTGGCGTGCGTAGACATCAGCCCCGCGACGGTCACGAAACTGATGGACCGCGGGAGCACGCAGACGGTGGGTATCGTGAGCGACGCGGAGCCGTTCCTGCGAGCGCTGGTGAACGAACTGGAGAAAGGCGCGCCCGCGTGAGCAACCCCACGACGCGACGACCCAGGGTCCGACCGAAACGGACCCGGCCGGGTGGGCACGCCCGTCGGCGCCGCACGGCCGTCCGGGGGGCGGCCCGATCGACCGTAACGACCGCGGCCGACAAGGCCGTCCGCGCGTCGGACTTCAGAGCCGTTCGGACACGTTAGTCGAACGCCGATTGCTCCGGTACGTCACCGGCTTCGCCGCCGACACGGCCCCCGGTAAGGGCAAGGCGCTCGCCAACAGACGGCGCAGAAACAAGACGGCGGAAATTCTGCCCACGGACGGGCGTGAAGAGCGGGTCGCAAGATACAACCCGCCTTCATTCGCAGCCTGCTTCACCTCTCCGCGATACGAACTGAAGCGATTCCGCGCCCGACGCACCGGTGAGCCGATGCCCTACCGGTGCGGACGTGACCGCACCGGTGGGGGTGTTTTTGCGAACTTCTTCCCCGCGGTGTTGGGTCATCCATCTGATATTCGACGCAGAGTACTCGTCTACGCGAGTCGGGGATGGCATTTAAGGTCGCAGTCGAGCCAGTCTGGTCGTTTGGCAACCAGTCACCCTGCCTTGGAGCGGATCGCAGGCGTGCGCAACGAGCGTTCTCGCCACGTTCTGTGGGCCTAAAAACTATGCACCCGGATCGGGTTAAGTACGGGAATCGAAGTTCCACACGGGTTAAATGAGCGGAGGTCTTGCGACACGTTTTCGAGCTTCTGGACCTCACTTTTCATGACATTAACAGATCCTGTGTATCACACTTTGCGTGAGCGGTGTGAACGGAAGTCACCGATCACTTTCTGACCCGAGCGGGTCTCATCTCGAATGAAATTCCAGCGAATTGCGGCACGGAGTGAGAAGGGAAGTGTCGGTCACGCGGACCGAAGCGCGGGTTGTTTACCCCGGTCCGGTCCGACAAAACGGTACGGGATTGGCGCTGTCATCGTTTTCCGAGCAACCGTCCGAAACGGCGTCGTAAACAGAGCGTCTGCTGAACGATTCGCCGATGATGCCGGATTCAGAAGCAGACGACTCGGCACGGACCGGTCTGAGGTCGGTCGCATTGGCCCGAAGTTTGCATTACCCGGAATCACGAGACTGAATTGCGAAGTTCTGAATCCATCGGCCCTCGGGTCGATCGGATATTTACCTACCCCCCAGGAGATGCCACGCCGGCATGGACGAGCCTGTGTGTCCCGGTTGCCGAGATGCTACGAAACGGATCGGCGGACTGGAGGCTCGGGTCGCGATGACGACTCGCAAGCTTGCAGGGGCGATATGCACCGGCAAACGCCCGGTGGTGTCGTTTCGCAAGGGGACGCCCGAGCCGGGCTACAAGCCCGTGACACGCGCGGCGCACGGACATCTCGCTCCCACCCGATTCGGTCGTCGGGTGCGGTCTGTCCCTGCTGTGCGGCGCGTGCCCGTATCGCCACATGGCCTACCGATACCGACCGAGACAGGTGCGACCGAACAATTCCTCTCCGAGTCCCCACAACAACCGTCGGTCAGCAGGTGCGTCCCCCGTCCGGGGCGGCGTGCCCGTTCACGGCGGCACCCGCTGATAACACCCCACGCGCCGGGTCCGGTAGCCAATCGAACCGCCGCGTGGGGGTATTGCGTTCCCGCACCCCGATCGCGCCGGCCACCGGGACGACCGACCGACGCGATCGGACCGCCGAACCGATCTGTAAGCGAGCGCTGCCACACGAGACCGCTGAACCCCAGGAATAACCACACGGCTTTGTGTTCCCGTGGAACGTAAAGTCGGGAAACTAACCAGCGAGCGAAAAGACATGAAAGTATCACCGATCGCGGCTGTCATCTTGGGGCTGGTTTCCCTTTCCCTGTCCGCTTGCGACCGCATGCACGCGGAGGAGAAGGAGTCCCACGAACAGCAGAAGATCGTGGTCACCAACCCCGAGACCAGGAACGTCACCATCACCATACCGTACGTCTGCCAGATCCGCTCGCAGCGCAACATCGAGATCAAGGCCCTCCAAGAAGGGTACCTCGAGGAAATCCACCTCAAGGAGGGGCAGGCGGTGAAACGAGACGAGGTGATGTTCAAGGTCAGGCCGGTTTTGTACCAGACGAGGCTGGACGCCGAACGTGCCAAGGCCAACACCGCGCGAATCAAGTACGAAAACACCTGGAAGCTCTACAACGGCACCCCCCCCGTAGTTTCCATCCAGGAGGTGAGGCTGGCCGAGGCCGAACTGGCCGAGGCCGATGCCAAGGTGAAGAACGCAGAGGCCGAATTGAACTTCGCCACGGTCCGGGCGCCGTTCGACGGCATCATCGACCGCCTGTACAAGCAGCAGGGCAGTTTGGTCAAGAAGGACGAAATCCTCACGGTCCTGTCCGACAACAGCCTGATGTGGGTCTACTTCAACGTGCCCGAAGCCCAGTACCTCGACTACAAGAGGCGCCAGGGGAAGACGCACGACCCGCGGCTCACCCTCGCGGATTCGAAGATCGAGCTCCGCCTGGCCGACGGCAGCATTTTCGACCAGTCGCCCGGCAACACCGTCACCATCGAGGGTAAGGTCAACAACGAGACCGGGAACATCGCGTTTCGTGCGGACTTCCCGAACCCGGACGGTCTCTTGCGCCACGGCCAAACCGGCACCATTCTGATCCACAGGACGAAGAAAAACGCCATCGTCATCCCGCAGCGGGCCACGTTCGAGATCCTCGACAAGCAGTACGTTTGGGTCGTCGGCGAGGACCACGTGGTACACCAGCGCCTGATCACCGTCGAGCACGAACTGGAGGACATCTTCGTCATCAAGAGCGGCCTCGAGTTGAAAGACAAGATCATCCTGGAGGGGGTCCAACAGGTTCACGAGAACGAGAAGGTGGAGTACGAGTTCCACAAGCCGGGCGAGGCCACGCACCCGAAGTACCACGCGGAATAGTGACCGCCGCCGTCGCCTCCCCGATCCGGACCCCTACCAGGTTATCATGCTCTGTTGAAATGATCTCTGTCGGCCCGCACCCGGCCCGACAGAGATCATTTCAACAGAGCGAGGGTTATCTCAGAGCATGTTCACAAGAATTCTCTACAGGCCGGCGCTGGCGATGGTGCTCTCCATCATCCTCCTGTTCCTGGGGGTGCTGGGGATCAAGACACTTCCGATCGCCCAGTTCCCGGACATCGCCCCGCCGACCGTGATGGTCTCCATCGCGTACCCCGGCGCCAGCGCCAACGTTCTGGTCGATGCGGTCCTGATTCCGCTGGAGCAGTCCATCAACGGCGTCCAGAACATGCGCTACATGGTCTCCTCCGCCACCAGCGCGGGCGAGGCCACGATCACCATCTACTTCGAGCCGGGCACGGACCCCAACATCAACGTCGTGAACGTGCAGAACCGGGTCAACATCATGCTGAGCCGGCTCCCGCCACTGGTGGTGCGCGAGGGCATCCTGGTCAGCCAGGTCGTGCCGAGCATGTTGATGTACGTGAACCTGTACAGTAAGGACCCGAACGCCGACCAGAAGGAGCTGTACAACTACGCCAACGTCTACATCATGCCCGAGCTCAAGCGGATTCAGGGGATGGGCCTTCCCCGGAACCTCGGGAACCGCTCCTTCGCGATGCGCATCTGGCTGAACCCCGAGCGCATGCGGGCCTACAATATATCCGTCGACGACGTCATGAAGGCCGTGGCGGAGCAGAGCATCATCGGGTCGCCCGGCCGCCTCGGCCAGGCCACGGGCATGACCTCGCAGTCGAAAGAGTACGTCCTCACCTACGTCGGGCGATTTAACAAGGCGGAGCAGTACGGGAACATCGTCCTGAGGGCCAACTCCGACGGCGAGATCCTCCGGCTGAAAGACATCTGCCTCCCCCCCGGAGAGCAACCCCCGCCCGTGCGGAGCGAGCACGCCCCCGGTGCCGCGGGCCACAACGCGGCGCCCGGCGCGGGTCACACCGCGGTCGGCGCCGCGGGCCACACGGCGGCCTTTACCACCGGCCACACGGCGCCCGGCGCGGGCCACAACACGGCGCCCGGTCCCGCGGACCACGCGGCGCCCGGCGCGGGCCATCCGGCGCCGGCGCCCGCCGAAGGCGGACACGGGGGCAAGACCAAGGGCAAAACGAAGCACGCCGGCATTGAGCTCGGCTCGGAGTTCTTCGACATTTACTCGGACATTGACGGCCACCCCGCGGCGTCCATCATTCTCAAGCAAGCCCCCGGCTCCAACGCCGCCGAGGTGATCGAAAAGATCAAGGTGAAGCTCGAGGAGATGAAGAAATCGTTCCCCCCCGGGATGGACTACGAGCTCGCCTACGACGTCTCCCACTTCCTGGACGCCTCCATCGAGAAGGTGCTGCACACCCTGCTCGAAGCGTTCATCTTGGTGTCGCTGGTGGTCTACATGTTCCTCGGGGACCTGCGGTCCACGCTGATCCCGACCCTCGCGGTCCCCGTCTCGCTGATCGGAACGTTCTTCTTCCTGCAACTGATGGGCCTGTCGATCAACCTGATCACGCTCTTCGCGATGGTGCTGGCGATCGGGGTCGTGGTGGACGACGCGATCGTGGTGGTCGAGGCGGTACACGCCAAGATGGCCGCGAAACACCTCTCGCCCTACCGGGCGACCATGGAGGTGCTCCACGAGATCTCGGGCGCGATCATCGCCATCACCCTGGTGATGACGTCCGTCTTCGTCCCGGTGACGTTCATCCCCGGGCCGGTCGGCCAGTTCTACCGCCAGTTCGGCATCACGATGGCCACGTCCATCGTCCTCTCCGGTCTGGTGGCCCTGACGCTGACGCCCGTGCTCTGCGCGATGATCCTCAAGCCCCACGAGCACGCCCACGACCCGGCCCACGCTCACGCGGGTCCGGTGAAAAAGCGCGGGCTGGGCGTCATCGTGCTGTACGCGATCGGCGGGTTGCTGGTCCTGGGGGGGATCACCTACCTGGCGTACGAGTTGTGGGGTCCGCTCGGCTTCCTGTTCGTCCTCCTGCCCTTCGTGCGGAAGCCGTTCGACCGCGCCGTCGAGAAGGTCACGGGCGGCTACGCCGTGGTCGTGCGGCGGGTTGCCACGCTCCGCATGCTGACCATGGGCGTGATCGGCGCCTTCGCCGCGGGCGTCGTGGTGGTCAACACGCAGCTCCCGACCGGCTTCATCCCGGGCGAGGACCAGGGCATCATCTACGCCGTCCTCCAGACGCCGGCCGGCTCCACGCTCGAATACACCAACGCCAAGGCCGAGGAGCTGGAGCACATCGCCAAGACGGAGTTCAAAGACGAGATCGTCTCCGTTACCTCGCTGGCCGGCTACGAGGTTCTGACCGAGGGCCGGGGCTCGAACGCGGGCACCTGCATCATCAACCTGAAAGACTGGAAGGACCGCAAGCGGACCGCGCGCGAGATCATCGAGGACCTCGAGCGCAAGTGCAAGGAGATGACCAACGTCAAGCTCGAGTTCTTCGAGCCCCCCGCGGTCCCCGGCTTCGGCACGGCCGGGGGCATCTCCCTGGTCGTCCTCGACAAGACCCAGTCGAGCACGGCCGACTACAAGAAGCTCGGGGAAGTGACCGACAAGTTCATGACCGCGCTCAAGGAGCGCAAGGAGGTGAAGAACATGTTCACCTTCTACACCGCCAACTACCCGCAGTACGAACTGGTCATCAACACCGACGTCCTCTACCAGAAGGGGCTGACGACGGCGGCGGTTCTGAACAACCTCAACATCCAGGTCGGGAGCACGTACGAACAGGGCTTCATTCTCTTCAACCAGTTCTACAAGGTCTACGTCCAGTCGTGGCCCGAGTTCCGGCGGATGCCCGAGGACCTGAACACCATGTTCGTCACGAACGACAAGGGACAACAGGTCCCCTACTCCTCGTTCATGAGGATCCAGAAGAAACAGGGTTTGAACGAAATCACCCGCTTTAACCTGTACCCGTGTGCCGTCATTCAGGCCGCCCCCGCTCCCGGCTACAGCACCGGGCAGGCCATCAAGGCGGTCCAGGAGGTCGCCAAAGAGACGCTGCCGCGCGGTTACGACATCGGCTGGTCCGGTCTCTCGTACGACGAGGCGCAAAAGGGCATCGAGGTTCCCGTCCCCGGGCTGAAGAAGCCGCTCGAGGTCAGCCCGTCGGTGGTCATCTTCCTCATCGTCGTCGCCTTCGTCTACCTGGTGCTGGTCGGGCAGTACGAGAGCTTCATCCTGCCGCTGGCCGTGATCCTGTCGCTGCCGATCGGCGTCTTCGGCTCCTTCTTCTTCCTGAAGGCCATGGGGCTGGCCAACGACGTCTACGCCCAGATCGGTCTGATCATGCTGGTCGGCCTGCTCGGCAAGAACGCGATCCTGATCGTGGAGTTCGCCGTCCAGCGGCGCCAGGAGGGCCTGTCGCTTTTGGACGCGGCCGTCGAGGGCGGGAAGCTGCGATTCCGGCCGATTCAGATGACCTCCTTCGCCTTCATCGCCGGCCTGATTCCGCTGGTCTTTGCCACCGGCGCCGGGGCGATCGGGAACCGGACCATCGGCACCACGGGGGCCGGCGGGATGCTCCTGGGGACCGTGATCGGGGTGATGGTAATCCCCGGCCTGTATTACCTGTTCGGCAAACTGGCCGACGGGCGCAAGCTTCTCATGGACGAGGTGAACGAACCTCTCACCGAGATCTTCGAACACCACCCGCTGGAGCCGCACGACGAGGGCGGCCACGGCGGTCACGCGCCGTACGCGGCCGATCCCGTTGACGGCCCCGTGCTGCCGATCCCCCATCTCCCGCCGGGAGAAGACGACGCGGCCTTGCCGGAGGCCGACGAACTTCCCCCGGACGCACCGCCGAACCCCCACCCCCCGTCGGACGGGACCGGCGTCTGACCCGCCGGCAAGTTCCGACGGAGCGACCGGCCCGGCGCCGCTCGGTCGAACGGATCTCGCGTGTGGTGCGGGAAGCGGTCGGGGTGATTCTCCGAGCGTTTTCCACCACCGGCACCGCTCGCACCACACGCGAGGCCCGTTCGACAGAACGGCCGGAAATCGAAGCATTTTCCAGGCGCCCGACGCACGGTGTTGACCCACCAGGGACGGTTGGCGGCCCGTGCCGAAGATCGGATACGTGACGGTTGGATTGGTTATTCCTGGTTAGCCGGAATTGCCGATAACGACCGCGAGTGCCGACCGGCGCAATACCCCTCAAGGACGAGGCGGATGAACTCCTCATCGCGATATTCGACCGCAGAGCGCGCGAGGCGCGTGGCCGCCAGAGCGATCTGCGGTGTGCTGCTGGCTCTGCCGGCCTGTCAAATTCCCAACCTGCGGCCGTCGCAGCTGGGGACGATCGTGCCGACGACCTACGACGGGGCGCCCAACGGGCCGAACGGCGCAACGATCAGCGGGGCGACCCCTTCGGATAACTCCGCCCAGCTCAGGGTGGACGAGTTTTACAACGACCCGGTCCTCACGCGCCTGGTCTGCCAGGCGGTGAGCAGCAACCGGGAGTTGAAGATGTTGGAAGAAGACGTCCAGATCGCCCGCGCCGCGATCCTATCCAGTCGGGGGGCGTTCCTGCCGCTCGCCGCGCTGCGGGCGGGTGCGGGCTGGGACCGGAACAGCGCGTTCACGCCCGTGGGGGCCGCCGAGAAGCAACTCGAATACCGCCCCGGCCGGCACTTCCCTGCCACCCCGGGCGACTCCATGTTGGGCATCAACTTCCTCATCCCGCTGGACATCTGGCGGGAGCTGCGCAACACCCGGGACGCGGCGGTGCAGCGTTACTTCGCCGCCAGCGAGCGGCGGAACTACTTCGTGACCCGGCTGGTCGCCGACGTCGCCGAGAATTATTTCGGGCTCATGGCGCTCGACAAGCGGCTGGAGGTTCTGGACCAGACCATCGCGCTCCAACAGCAGAGCCTCAAGGTCGCCCAGGCCAACTTCGCCGCGGGCCGCGCCACGGACCTGCCGGTCCAGCGCTTCACGGCCGAGGTGCGCAAGAACCAGAGCGAAAAGCTGCGGGTCCGACAGGACATCGTCGAGGTCGAGAACCGCATCAACTTCCTCGCCGGCCGCCTCCCGCAGCCCGTCGACCGTAACCCCGCGGGGTTCTACGACCTGACCGTTCACGCGCTGAGCGTGGGGGTGCCCGCGCAGCTCCTCCAGAACCGACCCGACATCCGCCAGGCCGACTGTTCGAGCCGGACGCCTTGATTTTCAACGCCGCCGGCGAACTGGCCGCGCCGCTGATCAACAAGGCCGCGATCCGGGCCGACTACCTCTCCGCGAACGCGCGGCAGTTGGAGAGCGTCTACAACTACCAGCGCGTGGTCATCAACGCCTTCACCGAGGTCATCAACCGGCTGTCGGCTGTGCAGAACTACAGCAAGAGCATCGAGGTCCGGAGGCAGCAGTTGCAAGCGCTCGAGGCCTCGGTCGCGATCGCCAGCCAACTGTTCCAGGCCGTCCGCGTCGAGTACATCGAGGTGCTGTTCGCCCAGCGCGACCTCCTGGACGCGCGGACGGTCCTGATCGACACCAAGAGGCAGCAACTGTCCGCCATCGTGAACACCTACCAGGCCCTCGGCGGCGGTTCCGCGGTGTTGTGCCCGCCCCCGGACCAGCCCGACGCGCCCGGCCTCCCGCCTCTGCCCGAGCCGAACATGCAGATGGACCCGCCCCAGCCGCCGCGTCTGCCCGACGCCCTGCCGCTGCCCGCGCCGCGCAAGGAGAAGGACGCGCCGTGAGCGCGAGTGCCGTGACCGCACCGCTTCGCGGTGCCTCCGCCGAGTCGGCATACGGTTCGCCCCCCCCGCTGGCGGGGGCATCCAGCCGGTCACCGGCCACGGGCCGGAACCGTCCGGCGAGAAACCATAATTAGCCGCGGTGCCGGACCGCGGACCAAAAACTAGTGGCAGGGAGAGAGGGCCGGGGCGAGGGTGACTACGGCCGCGTCCGTCCGAAGCGGTGGACCGGTGTGGTTACCGTCGCCGGCCCGGTCGGGCCGGCCGGTGATCCGGAACGGTCGTTCGGCCACGCCCGGTCGTGCCCGGCTCTGCCCTTACGCTCATTCCAGGGGGACGGCGAGATGACCTTTCGCGCGATCTGTGTTGCTCTGCTGCTCGCGTGCCTACCGGCCGCGGGATGTGGGACGGTTGCGAACCTGGCCCGGCAGAAGCCCGGGCAGGGCGGGGTGAGCCCGTTCGGCGGGGTGAAACAAGATGTGGCGTGCATTCAGAACGCCGCGAACGGAGAATTCGGTTTCAAGACCCACGCCAAGTCGGAGTCGGAGCAGTATCCGCGGGTGGCACTGATGGTGCTCTGTGCCGCGGACCTGCCGCTCAGTCTGATCGGCGATGTCGTGACATGGCCCTATACGGTGTCGTACACCTTCATTAATCAGCCCGTTCCCCTCCCACCGGTGACACTTATTAACCCGCCCGTGCCACAGGTAATCCCGGCGCCGATGACGCAGCCGATGCCGCTCCCGGCCCCGCCCGAGCCGCTTCCCGCTATCCCGCCCGTACCACAGCCGGCGCTGCCCCCGCCCCCGCCGATGAAGCAGGTAATGTCGGTCCCCGTACCGGCCGCACGGCCGTCGGCTGTGCCGCCGCTCAAGACTTCGCCGTAAGGGGCGTCCGGCGATTCGTCGTGTCGCTCGCTCACCCCATCGACACCGTCTCGTCGGCGGGGTCCGGTGGGGTGTTCGAGCGCCGGCCGCGGCGATTATTCTCAGCCAGTAGTTCCCAACTTGCCGGCTGGAAGAGGTGAGAGGCAGACGAGGGCAAGCTCCACCCGATAATGATGTTGCAACACGGGTACTTGTTTATCGCCCGGCGCACGGACTGCCCGGTCCGCGTGGCTCACTCGTCCCTCCCGGGGCATCGACCACCCGTCGGCTATCAATCCGGCTGCCCATCGACCAGCCCACGACGGCCGCGAGACCTGCTCGGTGTGGACCTGCGGGCCTTCGCTTCGGTGTGGGCTACCTTGATCTCGACCGTCGGAGCATCCCGACGGCCGGTGTCCTCGTGGTCGTGGATAAACTGGGACATCACGGCGGGTCGGTATCTATTCAAGCGCCCGGTACCTATGGCGCGATCGACCGTCGAATTCTGTCGACGGGCCGTGCGGCTGGAACATTCGGAACGACGTTTGCTACGGTGTCCTGACCGTTGAATCCTTCAGCCCGGTGATTGCGGATCGTCTTCTCCGCACGCTTCCTCTGCTTGGGACTGTGTGGCCTCAGGCACGGGCAAAATCCGCGGAAGTAAATCGGAAGGTGCGCCCGCATGTCCCCGGCGAACGAATCCGGGGCATCAGATGGCGCGACCGTCCCAAGGTCGCGATAATTCACTTCACCGCGCTCGACACCGTGCCGGCGATGAAGTCGCGGTTGAGCTGCGCGATGTGCTCCACCGAGATCTCCTTGGGGCAAGCGGCCTCGCACTCGTTGATGTTGGTGCAGTGCCCGAACCCCTCGCGGTCGTGCTGCGCGACCATCTTCCGCACCCGGTCCTTGCGCTCGGGCTGCCCCTGCGGCAGTTGGGCCAGGTGGCTCACCTTCGCCGACAGGAAGAGCATCGCGGAGGCGTTCGGGCACGCCGCGACGCACGCCCCGCACCCGATGCACTCCGCCGCGTCCATCGCGCGGTCCTGGTCCACCTTCGCGACCGGCAGCGCGTTGCCGTCGGGCGCGCCGCCGGTGTTCACGCTCACGTACCCGCCCGACTGGATCACCCGGTCGAACGCGGAGCGGTCGCACACCAGGTCCTTCACGACCGGGAACGCCGCCGCCCGCCACGGCTCGATGTAGATGTGGTCGCCGTCCGCGAAACTCCGCATGTGGAGCTGGCACGTCGTGGTGGCCCGCTCCGGGCCGTGCGCCAGGCCGTTGATCATCATGGAGCACATGCCGCAGATGCCCTCGCGGCAGTCGTGGTCGAACGCGACCGGCTCCTCGCCCTGTTTGATGAGCCGCTCGTTGAGCGTGTCGAGCATTTCGAGGAACGACATGTCCGGGCTGACGCCGTCGAGGTTGTACCGGACGATCTGGCCGGCGTCGGTCCGCGACTTCTGCCGCCAGATGTGGAGCGTGAGCTTCATTGAGATCTCGTGGTATTCAAAGGCGGAAGAGGAACTAACCACAGAGACACAGAGACGCAGAGAAAATCGAGGAGGGGCCGTTCAAAGAACTCTCTGTTCATTTCTCTTCGGTCTTCTCTGCGTCTCTGTGCCTCTGTGGTTAGCTGTCCATCCCCTGTTACTTCAGCACTTCCAATTTTACGTCCTTGAACCGCACTTCCAGCGGGCCGCCGCTGTGCAGTTGTAATCCGATCACGCCGCGGCGCGCCAGCTTGTCGTCCTCGTAGTCGGTACAGAGGTTGCCGTTGATCCAGATCTTCACGCGCCCGCCCACCGCCTCGACCACGTAGTCGTTCCACTCGTCGGGCTTCACGTGCTTCTCGCCGCCCTCCTTCGCGAGCAGGCCGCGGCCGCTCTCCTCGTACAGCTTCCCCCACCACCCGGCGCCGATGTCGGCCTGCGGGCCGCGCATCTCGCCGTCGGGCAGCGGAACGCTGCGGAACTGGATGCCGCTGTTCTCCTTGTTCGGCGTCAGTTTTACTTTGAGCGACAGTTTGAAGTTTTCAACCGCCACGTGCGATTTCAGGAACGTGTTCTTCTTCAACCCCGTCGCGGACTTGCCGACGATTTCGCCGTTCTCGACCTTCCACAGGCCCTCGTCGCCGTCCCAGCCGGCGAGATCCTTGCCGTTGAAGAACTCCTTCGCGTTGTCCGCGTTGGCCAGCATCGGCACCTGCGATTGCGTTTGCAGGTACGCGACCAGCGCGCGGAACTCGGTCTCGCTCACCTGCTTCAAGATGTCGTCGGGCATCATCGACAGGTCCGACGGCTTGCGGCTCGCAACATCGGCAACGGCGATCGTTAAAAGCTCGCGCTCGGTCTGCACCGTGAGCACGCCGTTCGCCTCGCTCTTGATGATGCCGGTGACGTTGCGATCGTCCGTTGTGACGATGCGCGTGGCCGCGTACTCCTTCGGGATGACCGCGCTGGGGTCCAGAATGTTTTCGAGCAGGTAGTCGACGCTGCCGCGGTTGGCGCCGGTGATCTCCGGGCCAACCTTCCCGCCGACGCCGTAGAGCGTGTGGCAGTTCTGGCACGTCTTGGCGAACACGGTGCGGCCCAGGTTCACGTCGCCCGGTGGGGCGGTCGAGGCGGTGAGCCTCTTCTTCCACGCAGCGATGAGTTGCTTCTTCTCCGCGGGCGTGTCGCGGACGACGCCCCACAGTTCCGCGATCTGCTTATCCAGTGTCGCATCCTGGTAGCCGCGGAGTTGCCTGACGATTTCAGCCGGAACGTCCGTACTCGGGATCTTCTTCGCGGCGATCGCGGCCATGAGTTCTTTCGCGAAGCCCACGCGGGCCGCGAGCGTCGCCAGCGCGTCGCGCTTCTCCGCAAGCGTGAACTGGCCGTACTGCGCGAGAACCGCGGCGGGCGTCTTGGCATCGTCGAACGCGGCCAGCGCCCGGAGCGCAGCGCCGCGGACATCCTTATCCGCGAGCGCCGCTTGCAGGAGCGACGCGGTTTCCGCGTCCTTCGCATCGACGAGTGCGGTCATCGCGGCCAGTCGCGCCGCGGGGTCGGCCTTCGAGTCCGCAAGCACCTTGCGGAGCGTCCCGATCGCGTTCTTGTCGCCGAAGATGACCGCGAGGCCGAGCGCCTGGTTACGAACGGCCGTATCCGGCGACTTCATGAGCGTCTCGAACGCCGCGGTCCAGTCCTTCGGTGTCGGGAGGTTGCGTTTGCCCTTCGCGCCCTCCTGAAGTCCGCGGAAGTACGCGAACCGCTGGTCGTCGGTCTTCGCTTCCGCGAGCGACTTCGCGAGCAGGTCGAGCGCCGCCGTCGTGCCGATCGCCCCGACGCGCCGACACGCGCTCTGGAACACGAACGGGATCTTGCCCTCTGCGGCGATCTTTAGCGCTTCGGCCGGTTCCTTTTCGCACAACGGTTCGAGCGCGTACCAGTACAGGTACGGCAGGTTGTGGTCGGCCGCGTCCTCGGCGTAGGAGACGAGGTCCTTCAGAATCGACCAGCGTTCCGCGTCGATCGGTTGCCGCTGCATCCCGGACGCGATCGCACGACGCACGACAGAAGACGTCCCACTCTTTGCTTCCCTGATGATTCTCACCGTCCTCGTGTCGAACCCTCTCCAGGGGGTCCCGAGGGTCTCCATTTCGATGGCGAGTTGAACGGCCCATGCGCGAATGCGCTCGTTCTTGTCGAGGAGTGGGTCCGGAACAAATCCGAGGGACAAATTGCCCGTCACGTACTCTGCCCACAGCGCCCGCAGGCGAACGGCATCGTCCTTATGCTCGGTCGCCATCTTCGCCAGCGCGGTACGAGCAGCCGCGCTCAACTTCGGCTCGAACGGAGCGTTCTCCGCTTTCGGCAAAGGGCCGACGCGCTCCTGCATGATCCGCCGCGCCGTCCGCGCGTACCAGTCGTTCGGATGCTCCTGGTACTTCACCAACTCTTCGTCACTGCACTTCGACAGGTCGAACGGCTTGACCGGCTTCGCGTCCTTGTGACTGATCTTGTAGATGCGGCCGTTGGTGCGGTCCCACTTCTCGGGCTGCGTCAGGTGGCAAATCTGCTGGTCGTACCAGTCGAGCAGGTACACGTTGCCGTCCGGCCCGGACTTGATCGCCAGCGGAATCGACCACTTGTCGTTCGTCAGCAGGAAATCCGGGTTGCGGTCGGCCACGTACCCGCTGCCCTTCGGCGTAATCACGTCCACGTTGATGCGGTGGCCGTGCAGGTTCCCCATGAACAGCTTACCGTGATACTCCTTCGGCCACGCGCCGCCCTGGTAGCACATCAGCCCCGCGTGCGCGTGGCCGCCGCCGGCCGAGTCGCTGCGACCGTTACCACTGTGCGGCGTCGCGCCGACGTAGTGGCGGTGTACTGCGATCGTCTGGATGTCAGCGTAGGTGTACGGGTTGAAGTGCGAACCCGCCTGCCGCGCGAACCGGCCGCCCTGGACGATGTGCCACATGTGCGGGATGACGCACGCCTCGATGAAGAAATCGCCGTTGGCGTTGTAGTCGAGGCCCCACGGGTTGCTCGTCCCGTGCGCGAACACCTCGAACACGTGCCGCGTCGGGTGGTAGCGCCAGATGCCGGCGTTGATCTTCTGCCGCTTCTCGTCCGGGGCGCCCGGCTTGCCGACGTTCGAGTGCGTGAACACACCGTGACAGCCGTAGAGCCAGCCGTCCGGCCCCCAGATGAAGCTGTTGAGCGTCTCGTGCGTGTCCTGATAGCCCCAGCCGTCGAGCAGAATCTTCGGCTCGCCCGCGGGCTTGTCGGTCATCTCGTCATGTGGGATGAACAAAAAGTACGGCGCCGCGCCGATCCATACCCCGCCGAAACCGACCTCGATGCCGCTGACGAGGTTCAGCCCCTCCATGAACACCTTGCGGCTGTCGAATTTGCCGTCGCCGTCGGTGTCCTCAAAGATGAGGATCTTATCGCCCTTCGCCTTCTCCGCGTTGGGCAACACCGGCCCCTTCTCCGGATGCCGGCGCGGGTAGACGTAGGCCTCCACGACCCACAACCGGCCGCGGTGGTCGAAGCAGAACGCGATCGGCTGATGAACGTCCGGCTCGCCCGCGAACAGCGTCACGCTGAACCCCGGCGGGACGGTCATCGCCTTCGCGGCCTCTTCGGGCTTCAGCCCGGCGAACTTGTACGTGTCCACAGGCGGAGGCGGTTCGGCCTTCGGCCGAGCCGGGAAGTTCGGCTTCTTCTCGTGGAACCGGAAGTCGTCGAAGTTGACGTGCCCCCATCCGCCGGAGTGCTTGTCGACCACGCGGATGAAGATCTCCTTGTCCTTGTACTTCGCAAGGTCAACGGCGACGCGCTCCATGTCTTCCGTTTCGCGGCCGGTGGCGCGGAAGATCACGTCTTTTCCCGCCACGATCTCGACGCACGTTTCCGCGTGCGACCCGCCGCCGACGAGGAAGCTCGCCCACGGGTGCGTCACCTTGAAGGGCACGCTCACGAGCGTGCCGGTCGGCTTGTCGCCGAGTTTCTCGTAGCCGCCGATCCAGTACTGCCCCTGGTGCCGGCTCTGCATGTCGGCGCGGCGCGCCTTGACGGTGTCGCCCTTGATCGGCTGTCCCTTGAACGCCTCGCCGTCGAGGGTCCAGTCGCGCAGGTCGCCGGTTTCGAAGTCGAGGTTGAGCGGCTTGCCGTCGGCCCCGAGCGGCAGAACGCCGACGTCATTCGGATCGGCTTTGGGCGGCTGAGAGGGGGCGAGGAGCGCAAGGGAGAGCAAGAGAGGGTTCATGCGACTCTCGGTTCGGGTAAGAAGCGGTCGCGTGACGGCGTACCGCCTGTCTTACCCGCCCGTGGCGCGGCGGCCATAGTAGCAGGCACACTCCGTGTGCCGTAGCGACTTCCCGCGGGAAGTGACGGCACACGGAGTGTGCCTGCTACTTTAATGTCAGCACCGGTCGCAGTGGCCGCACCTCATCGACGGCAGCGAGTCGCCCTCGCCGAAGTACTTCAAGATCGAGTGCCACCGGCACGACCGGCACTCCGCGTACTCCACGAGGCTCTGGAGCTTCGCGCGGTCCCGCTCCTCGCGCTCGCGGTATGCCCGCCCCTCGCGGGCGACCTGGTCGCGGTCCAGGCTGCGCATCACGAGTTCGTACCGCCCGCCCTCCCTGGCCCGTGCCACCCCGCGACTGACCAGCAGGTCGAGGCACACCTTCAACTTCGCCTTCGGAACCGGCGAGATGGCCTGCAACTCGGCCAGGCTCGGCGCCCCGCCGCCGACGCCGAGCCGTTCAAGAGTGTGGTACGCGTTCACGAGGTCCGCGTCGTCCGGGTAGCGGCCGCGGCCGAAGAACCGCTGCAACTTCTGGTCGGCCGGATCGTACAGGAGCACGCACCGGGCCGGCTCGCTGTCGCGCCCGCTGCGGCCGAACTCCTGGTAGAACGCCTCCACCGTGCCGGGCAGGTGGTAGTGGACCACGAAGCGGATGTCCGGCTTGTCGATGCCCAGTCCGAACGCGTTGGTGGCGACCAGCGCCGTCACGTCGTCGGCCATGAACCGGTCCTGGGCCTCGGCGCGCCGCTTCGGCGGCATCTTGCCGTGGTAGGCGGCCACGTTCACCCCTTCCGCTTCCAGGTACTCGGCCAGTTCCTCTACCGCCTTCACGGTGGCGGCGTACACGATCCCCGTGCCCTCGGTGTTCGCCAGTACCTTGCGGAGCAGGTGCCGCTTCTCGCGGTCGCCGGCCGCGGGGATCACGTCGAGCGTCAGGTTCGGCCGGTAGAACCCGGTGTGAACGACGTCCGCGTCCGGAACGCCGAGCCGCTCCAGCACGTCGTCGATGACGTCCTGCGTGGCGGTCGCGGTGAGCGCGAGCACCGGCGGGCGGCCGAGGTCCTCGACCACCTGCCCGAGCGCGAGGTAGTCGGGGCGGAAGTCGTGCCCCCACTGGCTGACGCAGTGCGCCTCGTCCACCACGAACAGGTCGATCAGCACCCGCTTGAGCACCGCGCGGAAGTCGGCGTTCGCGAGCTGCTCGGGCGTCGTGTACACGAACTCCGCCTTGCCCGAAATGATGTCCTCTTCCGCTTGTCGGCGTTCGCTCGCGGTCAGGGTGCTGTTGACCACCGCGACCTCGATCCCCCGCCCGCGGAGCGAGTCGGCCTGGTCCTTCATGAGGGCGATGAGCGGGCTGACGACGACCGTTGTGCCTTCGAGTTCGAGCGCCGGCAGCTGGAAGCACAGGCTCTTACCGCTCCCCGTGGGCATGACGATGAGCACGTCGCGCCCTTCCATCGCGCACCGCACCGCTTCGAGCTGGCCGGGGCGGAACTGGCGGAAGCCGAAATGGGCGCGGAGCTTCTCGCGGAGCACGCGCGCGTTGACGGTCGGGGGGAGAGCACTCATCAGCGCAACCTCGGAAGCAATGCGGCCGCACCCGCCTGGGGCAAGGTCGACCTGAACGACGGAAGGCGGCCGGGGTTATGCAAACCCCGCGCCGCGCGGCACGCCGGTTGCTCGGCAGGACGTTTGAAAGGGGACGATCCGATGCCCGCGGCCAAAGTCAAACGGAAGAAGCCCGCGCCCGATTCGTTCACGTTTCCGGAGAAGACACGGCTCCGCGCGTGGACCGACGCGAAGCCCGGACTGCGCCGCGAACGCGCCGGCAAGGGCTTTCGCTACCGCGACGACGCCGGCCGGGTCGTGCGCGACGCCGCGACGCTCGCTCGGATTCGCGCGCTGGCGATCCCGCCGGCGTGGACGAACGTGCTCATCTGCCCCGACCCGAACGGGCACCTGCAGGCCACCGGCCGCGACACCCGCGGGCGAAAGCAATACCGCTATCACCCGGCGTTCCGCGCGAAGCGCGACGGGGCGAAGTACGGCCGGCTGCTCGCGTTCGGCAAGGCGCTGGGGCGCGTCCGGGGGCGCGTCGAAGCCGATCTGACGAAGCGCGGGCTGCGGCGCGACAAGGTGCTCGCCGCGGTGGTGAAGCTGCTCGACCGGACCCACCTGCGCATCGGCAACGTCGAGTACGTGCGGGCCAACAAGTCGTTCGGCCTCAGCACGCTCCTCGACCGGCACGTTCGGTTCACGCGCGGCGCGGTGCGGCTCAAGTTCCGCGGCAAGAGCGGCGTGTGCCACGACCGCGTCATCTCCGACGCGCGGCTGGCGCGGATCGTCCGCCAGTGTCGCGACCTGCCGGGGCAAGACCTGTTCCAGTACCGCGGCCCCGACGGCCGGCCGAGGCCGGTCGGCTCGGCCGACGTGAACGCGTACATCCGCAAGGCGGCCGGCGCGGAGTTCACGGCGAAGGACTTTCGCACCTGGGCGGGAACGGTGGGGGCCGCGGCGAAGCTCGCGGCGCTCCCGCGGCCCGAAACAAAGACAGCGGCCGAACGCGCGGTGTGCGGCGTCATCAAGGAGGTAGCGCGTGAGCTCGGCAACACGCCCGCGGTGTGCCGAAAGAGTTACGTTCACCCGATCGTGCTGGACGCGTTCGCGGGCGACCTCTTCCCGCAGTCGCGGGCGAGCGGGCGGCTGTCCGCGGCCGAAACGCGCGTGCTGCGGTTGCTCGAAGGGTCCTGATACCCGGGCCAGGCAATAGTACCACAGCGCCGGTTGTTATAGCCGGGCGAGCGCCTTTCACGCCGCCAAGTTTGAGGCGGCGGGTGAGGCCCGGTAGTCATCCCACTGGGTTTTCTCGCTTCGGAGCAAGGCGCGGAGGTGGCACACGACATCCGCCCCGGCTTCGTCCCAATGCATCCCGGTGCCTTCGTGCGTTGTCCGACTACCTGCTTGCGCACCGCCTCGACCGAGCCGATACGTCGATCCCCTTCAGGTCCCTCAGCACGACCTCGCCGCCCTCGTGCTGCGACCGGTGGCACCACGTGTTCGCAACGCCCCTCGCCTCGGTCTCATGGGCGTCTGGGCTGGGGGTCGATGGTGTACGCGGTGGCCCGGTCACCGCCCCTGGCGCGGAGGCCGACTGTCCTCCTACGCGCCACCCGGTCTCGTCGGCTGTGATCTGCTCGGACGACTGCACCTCACCCAGGACGAGTTGGTAATCCGGCTCCAAACGGGTCGCGGCCCGGAGGCCGATCAGCGCGCTGGCTCCGCGGGCGCCAAGAATCTTTTTCCCCCCGGCACGTCGAACCGGTACACTGCGGCCACCCACCCCACCGCACGCCGCGCTGCCATGAACGAACCCGTCTCCCGTCGAACCGCACTGAAGACCGGCGCCGGAGCCGCGATCGCCGGAACGTTCCCCCACAAGACCCGCGCCGCGCAGCCCCCCGCGAAGGCGCCCGAGGGCTTCTCCGACCAGCTCAGCTACGTCGCCGGCGACGAGGTGAAGTTCCACATCTCCTCGACGAAGTGCGACCTGGAAATCTTCCGGCTCGGCGCGGAGCAAAAGTCGGTGTGGAAGCGGGCGGGGGTGAATTCGCGCGTTCACGAAGTGTCGAAGGACGCGTCGTCGTACGGGTGCGACTGGCCGACCGCGGCCACGGTGACGGTCGGGGCCGACTGGCCCAGCGGCTACTACGAGTGCCGCATGACCACGCGACCACCCGGGCAAAAGGGCGCCGTCGGCACGCTGTTCTTCGTCGTGCGCCCGAAGGAACCGGGCAAGAACGCCAAGATCCTCCTTCAGCTCGCGACCAACACCTACAACGCGTACACGAACTGGGGCGGTTACAGCCTTTACGCGTATCACGGCCGACACAAGGTGCAGGGCCGCCGCGTGTCGTTCGACCGACCGCAGTACTCGCAGTTCTCGCGCTGGGAGCTGCCCTTCGTACAGTGGGCCGAAAAGAACGGCTATCAACTCGATTACTGCGTGAACTCGGACCTGGAGTTCCGCCCGGAGTTACTCAAGCACTACAAGCTGGTGCTCTCCGTCGGGCACGACGAGTACTGGTCCGCGCCGATGCGCGACAACCTGGAAAAGTACATCGGCGACGGCGGGAACGTGGCGTTCTTCAGCGGCAACGCGTGCTGCTGGCAGGTGCGGAGCGAAGAGAACGGCCGCGCGCTCACGTGCTGGAAGCAGAACTTCGGCGACGACCCCAAGTACAACCGAGACCAGTACCCCGATCTCAGCACACTGTGGAGCCACTACCTCGTCAACCGGCCGGAAAACGCGCTCACCGGGGTCGGGTTCCTGTGGGGCGGTTACCACCGCAGTCACGGGCAGTTCATGGACGGCAGCGGGGCGTACACCGCGCACCGCCCCGATCACTGGCTGTTCGCCGGAACCGGCCTCAAGCGCGGCGATTCCTTCGGCGCGAAGCTCCCCGAATACAAGGTCGTCGGCTACGAGTGCGACGGGTGCGAACTCGCGTGGAAGGACGGGCTCCCCTTCCCCACGTACACCGACGGCACGCCGAAGAACTTCGAGGTGCTGGCCACCGCGCCCGCGAAGTGGCACCCGGACGACTGCGAGTGGTACGAGAAGTGGCAGAAGGGCCGCGTCGGGCACGCGGTCGTCGGGACGTACGCGCGCGGCGGCACCGTGGTCACCGTCGGCAGCACCGACTGGAGCTTCGGCCTCCGCGGCAACGACCCGAACATCACCCGCATCACCAAGAACGCGCTGGACAAGCTCGGCAGATAAAGACAGTTTCACCGCAGAGGGCACGGAGGGCGCAAAGAGAAGACAAGAGCACGGTTCAGTGACTTTCTTTTCTCCGTGCCCTCCGTGCCCTCTGCGGTGAAACTGCTTTCTCCTCCTCCGGAGTTCCCGCCATGACCACCCGCCGAACGTTTCTCCGGTCGTCCGCCGCGAGCGCAGCGGCCATCACCCTTGCCGGCCGCGCCCCCGCGAAGGCCGGCCCGGACAAGCTCACCATCGGATTCATCGGCTGCGGCGGGATGGGCAAACACCACCTCGGCCACCTCGTCAAGCACAAGCAACTCAACATCGCCTACGTGTGCGACGTGGACGAGAAGCGGCTCGCGGACGCGGCCAAGATCGTGACCGGCGCCGGGCACGCCGCGGTGAAGGCCGAGAAGGATCTGAGGAAGGTCCTCGAAGACAAGGCCGTGAACGCGGTGTGGATGGCGACGCCCGACCACTGGCACGCGCCGGGGGCCGTCCTCGCGGCCGACGCGGGCAAACACGTCTACGTCGAGAAGCCGTGCTCGCACAACGTGCGCGAGGGCCGGCTCATGATCGAGGCCGGCCGGCGGAACAAGGTCCACATCCAGGTGGGCACACAGTCGCGCAGCACCCCGACCGTCGCCGAGGCGATGAAGCGGCTCCACGACGGCGCGATCGGCGAAGTACTGGTCGTGAAGGCGTGGAACAGCCAGAAGCGCCGCAACCTCGGCCACGTGAAGCCGAGCGCTCCGCCCAGGGAACTCGACTACGACCTGTGGCAAGGGCCGGTGCCGGAGGCCCCGTTCTACGCGAACCGCGTCCACGGCATGTGGCGGTTCTTCATGGACTACGGCGCCGGCGACATGGGCAACGACGGCGTTCACGATATCGACGTGGGCGTGTGGGGGATGAAGTTCGCCACGCTGCCCAACCGCGTCGCGTCACTCGGCGGTAAGTACTTCTTCGACGACGACCAGGAGTGGCCCGACACGCAGTACGTGGTGTGCGAGTACGACGCGGGCAACGGCGGTCCCAAGCCGCGGCAGTTCATCTACGAGCAGCGCATCTGGTCGCCGTACGTTCAGGAGGATTACGAGAACGGCTGCGCGTTCTACGGCACGAAGGGGATGCTGGTCATCGGCCACACCGTCGGGTGGAAGCTGTTCGGCGAGCGGAACAAGCCGCTGGAGCAGATGAAGGGCGGCGTCGACCTCCCCGCACACCACCAGAACTTCATCGACGCGTGTCTGAAGGGCGAGAAGCTCACGGCGCCGGCAGAGGTGGGGCACATCTCCGCGAGCCTCTGCCACCTGGCGAACATCAGCGGCCGGCTCCGGAAGACCATCGAGTTCGACCCGACGAAAGAGGCGGTCACCAACAGCCCGGACGCGAACGCGATGCTGCACCGCAAGTACCGCGCGAACCACTGGGCCGTCCCGAAGGGCGTGTGAGCGCCGCCGGCGCGAAGGCGGAGGCCTTCGCGCCGGCTTCACTTCTACTTACGCAGTAACGTCCAGAAGCCCCACCGACCCCGCACCCGCCCGACACAATTTTTTTCGCGTAAACGCAGTCGGGGTAAGGGCTATCGACACTCATTCTCTTCTCACTTGTGCTCCCGCCGACCCACTGTACCTTCAGCCCACATTCCGTTTCTAAGCAGCCGCCCACGCTGCCGCTTCTGACTCGCACGTTCCCGGCGCGGGAGCGTGATGTGGGCACTTTTGTTCCCGTTCATCTTGTTCGTTCGGCCTCGGGCCGGTTCTTCGCCCTCGCCCCTCGTCACGCTCCCGGGGTCGGAACTCGCGCGACGCCTTCGGCCCGATCCGAAGCGCCGGTAAACCCGCGCTGTTGACTCGCTGCACGCTGCACGTCCGATCCGAGTTTTCGTCCGGTGCCGCCGACGATAGCCCGCCGCCTCCCCGCCCGGGAGCGCGGAAGGGCCTCCGCTCGGCCATAACGGGCGCCGGGCACCGTCCGCGCGGACGGTGCCCGCGTCCGGGGTGCGCGCCCACCGTCCCGCGCAGGGTGCGCGGGACTTGACCGATTGGCCCGTGTGGAGGAGATTCGCGCCATGTCCAGCAACGCGTGGAACCGCCGGTGGGGTCGGGAGCCGTCCGCCAGCGCCAAGCGGCCCGAGCCGCGGCTCGCGGTGGAGGCCCTGGAGGACCGCTGCGTCCCCGACGCCACCGGGTACCGCCCGATCGACGAGGTGGGCAACAACGCGGCCGACCCGAACCGGGGGACCGCCAACACCGACCTGCTCCGCCTGTCCCCGGCCGCGTACAAGCCGGTCGCCAACGGCGGCGACGGGCTGAACACCCCCTCGATGACCTACGGCGCCCCGACCTTCGTCGCCGGGCCGCGCCTGGTCAGCAACGACGTCAGCAACCAGGCGACGGTGCTGTTCGGGTCCGAGGACATCAACACGGTGGATCAGAACGGGCTGTCCGACTTCGGCTACACCTGGGGCCAGTTCGTCGATCACGACCTCGACCTGACCCCGACCCAGAGCGGGCCGCAGCCGCCCGCCCCGAACACCAATAAGGACGGCGCGGACGGGTTCCCGATCCCGGCGGACCCGAACAACGCGGGCGACCCGATCGGCTCGCTGGCCTTCACCCGCTCGATCTTCGACCCGGCGACCGGGATCACCACCCCGCGCGAGCAGATCAACGTCAACACGTCGTACCTCGACCTCTCTCAGGTCTACGGCTCGACGGCGGCCGTCGCCGACGCGCTCCGGGCGCACTCCGGCGGCCTGCTGAAGACCAGCACCGGCAACATGCTGCCGTTCAACAGCCTCGCCTACTTCACGCAGGCGCAACTGGACGCGCTGGGCATGGCCAACGACGCCCACCTCGTGGCCGACGACAAGCTGTACGCGGCCGGCGACCCGCGCGCGAACGAGACGATCGAGCTGACCGCGCTCCAGACGCTGTTCCTGCGCAACCACAACCGGATCGCGGCCCAGCTCCAGGCAGCCCACCCCGCCTGGACCGACGAGCAGCTCTACCAGGAGGCCCGGAAGGTCAACATCGCCCAGTACCAGGGGATCACCTACAACGGGTACCTGTCCGCGCTCCTCGGCCCGACCGCCGTCGCGGGCTACGGCGGGTACGACTCCGCCACCGACCCGTCGATCTCCACCGAGTTTTCCACCGTCGGGTTCCGGTTCGGCCACAGCCTCCTGAACAACACCGTCGCCCGCGACAACGACGACGGCTCGGCCGTGAACGACCCCGCCGGCACCCTCGCCCTGGCGGAAAACTTCTTCAACCCGACGCTCGTCAACCCCGCCGGCGTCACCGACCCGTTCACCGGGCACGTCTCGACCGACATCGGGGCGATCCTCAAGGGCGACGCGGACAACAACGCCCAGGCGATGGACGTGATGGCGGTCTCCGGCGTCCGCAACCTGCTGTTCGGACAGGGCGGGCCGGGCGAGGACCTCATCGCCCGCGACATCTGGCGGGCCGACGACCACGGCATCGGCACCTACAACCAGATGCGCGTCGCCTTCGGCCTGGCCCCCGTTACCGACACCGGCGGGGGCGCGACCTTCGCCGACTACGTGCCCGGTCAGCCCTTCCACGGGTTCGAGCAGGTCAGCAGCGACCCCGCCGTCGTGGCGAAACTCGTCCTGGCCTACACCGGCCCGACGCGGGAGAACTTCCTGGCCAACGGGAAGTCCGCCGGCGACATCAACCCGTTCGTCGCGGGGCTGGCCGAGGACCACGTGCCCGGCTCGGACCTCGGGCCGCTCTTCCACGCCGTCCTGGTGGACCAGTTCACCCGGCTCCGCGACGGCGACCGGTTCTGGTACCAGAACGAGAGCTGGGGCGCCGAGTCGGCGGGCCTGCGCGACGCCGGGAGCACCCTGGCGAAGGTCATCAAGCTCAACACCGACATCGCCAGCCTCCAGGACGACGTGTTCCGGTTCCTGGCGCGGGAGGACGGCAAGGCGAAGGGCTACTACGCGAACCACAACGGCCGGGCGGAGCTGACCGGCTCGCAGAACGGCACGCAACTCACGACCGCGATCTACAACGGGCTGGCGGCCGCGCTGGCGAACCCCGACCACGCGGGCTACACGGTCCTCGTGGACAACTCCGGGAATTACGTGAGCGCGAGTTCGCTCCGGTCCTACGGCTTCGTGAAGACCTTCCTGCAGAACGTCTCGGACGACAACGTCGCCAACAAGCTGTCGGTGCAACTGCTGACGACGGAGTTCAACGTGCTGCTCGGAAAGGTGGGCGCCGCGTCGTCGATCTACGTGCCGGCGATCACGCTGCCGCCCGGCTCGGAGGACGAGATGAGCGCGAACAAGCAACAGGAACTGACGGACCGCGGGGTGACCAACCCGTCGGGCATCGTGACCGCGCAAAACCTCATCAGTTCCGCGGTCGCGTCCCTGCGGGTCTCCCCGAATACCGACAGCCCGAGCGCCCCGGACCGCCTCTTCCAGCGGGCGCTGAAGGGGTGTTTCGTCGGCATCAACAACAACGAGGCCATCTTCATCTTGAATTGAGGGCGACCAGCCGCGGACCCGTGACGAAGTAAACGCGCCGGCCCGAGCGCGCACCCGACCGGGTGCGCGGTCCCTTTCCTAATTCACTTGACCGGCCGGGGCCGAGCGGTCAGCATCGGAGCACGTCCGTTCGCTGACATCGACGCCCGGCGGCCCGCCGACCACTCTCCTCTTGCGGCCGGCCCGCGGTCCTCACACCCGAAGCGCCCGTATGCCCGTCCTCAAAGCCCGTTGTCCGGAATGCGACGCCCGCGTTCGCCGCACCGTGGACGAACCCGGCGAGTACAAGATGAGGTGCCCCAAGTGCGGCCACGCGTTCCGCGCCGAACTCGAAGACGAAGACGACGACCGCCCCGCCCGCTACCGACCGAAGGGCGCGAAGAAGTCGAACGCGCCGATCGTCGCCGGCATGATCGCGGGCGCGCTTCTGCTCGTCGGCGCGATCGTCGGGCTGGCGCTCGCGTTCAAGGGGGCCGACGAGAAGCCCGTCGCGCAGGCCGCCCCGCCGGCGAAGGCGAAGGCCAACCCGGCGCCCGCGCCCCAACCCGCCCCGCCCAAACAAGCTCCACCGGCCGACCCGAATCCGGAACCGGTACCGCCGGCCGTCGACCCGCCGATCGGACCGCCGGTGCGCCCGCCGGCCGGCCCGCCCGTCGGGCTCCCCGAAGAGCCGCCGGCGGACGTGCCGCCGGTTGCGGTTCCCCCGCGGCCGCCCGGCGAGGACGTGTTCGCCCGCGCCGCGACGTTCAAGCCCGACGGCCCGCTGCCCGAACTGCCCCCGCTGCCGCCCGCCGACCGCCGGCCGCTGTTGGCACTCGACCCCGGCGGGCACACCGCGTTCGTGCGGTTCGTGGGCTTCACCCCGGACGCCGGCCGCGTCGTCTCGGTGAGCGAGGACAAGTCGGTCCGTCTGTGGGACGTGTTCAGCGGCGAGGCGGTCTACACGGTGCGGTTGCCGGCCGGCCCGGACGCCGAAGGGACGCCGCACGCCGCCGCGCTGTCGCCCGACGGCACGCGCCTGGCCGTCGGCGGGTTCCCCGCGGGCGGCGGCAAGTCGGGCATCCCGATCTACATCCTCTCGGTCGAGACCGGCGAGCTGCTCGCCACGATCGACGGCGCGCGGCAGGCGGTCCACGCGCTCGACTTCTCCCGCGACGGCGACCAACTCGCCGTCGGCTGCGGGCGGGGGCTCCTCCAGGTGTACGACTTCCCGTCGAAGAAGTGGATCTGCCAGTTCCCCTCGGCGCACTCCGCGACC
>JAFKJJ010000439.1 GCA_017306025.1 Planctomycetota bacterium | reverse complement strand
CGATTCATTTGGCGTCTGTGCCCCGGGGTTGCGCTGCGCTCCACCCCGGGCTAACATCGGCCCCTCCGGGGCTTAAGACAGAACCGGGTTCACGCTGCCTTGCGGGACTCCAGCACCCAGGGGTTCGCGCGGAGGTAGTCCAGCGTGCGGACCACCGCCTCGCGGATGCTCAGCGTCTGGCGCCAGCCGAACGACTTCAGCTTGGTCGTGTCGAGGAAGATGAACGGGCTGTCGCCGATCCACCCGCGCGCCCCGCCGGCGTACTGGCACTTCGGGTTCAGCCCCAGCCGCTCGCAGATCCAGCCGAGCGAGTCGTCGACCTGACAGTACTCGTCGGCGCCGAGGTTCACCACGTTCACCGCGTCGCCGGCCTTGGCGATCACGGTCAGGATCGCGTTGATGCAGTCCTGTACGTACAGGTAGCTCTTCCGCTGCTTGCCGTTGCCCAGCACCTCGATCTGGTGCGGGTCGGCCAGCAATTTTGCGTAGAAGTCGAAGACGTGTCCGTGCGTGTACCGCTCGCCCAGGATCGACACGAACCGGAAGACGAACGCCTGGAACCCGAACCCGTGGGCGTAAGCCGAGATCAGCCCCTCGCCCGCGACCTTGCTGGCCGCGTACAGGCTCGTCTGGATCGGGAACGGGGCCGTTTCGGGCGTCGGGAACACCTCGGGCTCGCCGTACACCGACCCGGTGGACGAGAACCCGATCCGCTTCACGCCGTTCACGCGCATCGCTTCGAGCACGTTGAACGTCGCAACGGTGTTTTGTTGGAGGTCGCGGTCGGGGTGGTGCGTGCCGAACCGCACGTCCGCGTTGGCCGCGAGGTGGAACACGAAGTCGTGCCCCGCGACCGCCCGCTTGAGCAGCGGGAGGTCGAGCACGTCGCCCTCGATGAGTGCGAACCGCGGGTTCTTCGACGCGTCGGCCAAAAACGGACGCTGGCCGGTGCTGAGGTTGTCGTAGGCGGTGACGCGGTGGCCGTCGGCGAGCAACCGGTCCACCAGATTGCTGCCGATGAACCCGGCGCCGCCGGTGACGAAGTAGTTCATGGGGAACGGCCCTCTTGTGGCGGTTGTGAATCGCAAACGTTTTGACCCACCCCCGGCCCCTCCCTGCCGGGAGGGGAGAACGCCCTTCGGAACTCGGTTGCGTCCGGAAGGTCGGAGGAGGCTTTACGCGCCGTCACCCCTCCCGGCAGGGAGGGGTCGGGGGTGGGTTTAACGCCGGGCGCGGCCGAACCGGATGCGGAACAGGTCCTTCATGTTCTTCCAGTTGCCCGACACCAGTTGCAGCCGCGTGTCGCCGTCGTCCTTCCAGCTCACGCCGATCTCCTTCACCTTGTAGCCGGCGCGGAGGGCGAGCGAGAGGACCTCGACGTCGAACATGTACCCGTCGATGCGCTGGCGGCCGAACAGGTCGCGGGCGACCGGGCCGCGGAAGAACTTGAACCCGCACTGCGTGTCGCCGATGCCCCGCAGCCCGACGAGCGGGCGCAGGAGCAGCGCGAACCCCTTGGAGCCGAGCGTGCGGTACCACGGCCGGCGCGCGTTCATCGCCGCACCGGCCGCCTTGCGCGAGCCGATCACGACGTCGTACCCCCGGTCGAACCAGGGTAGCACCTTTTCGATCTCGTCGATGGCGACCTTGTAATCGGCGTCGAGGAACCCGACGACCTCGCCGGTCGCGGCCAGTACGCCCTCGCGGACCCCGCGGCCCTTCCCGCGGCGCTGCGGCGCGCCCATTACCGTCACGGGGAGTTCCCCGGCCAGTTCCGCGGCCGCCTCGCGGGTGCCGTCGGTGCCGTCGGCGGACACGATCAACTCGTAGGCGAATCCGCGCGGTTCGAGGTAGTCGCGGATCGCATGGAGGGTGTTCTGGATCGTCGCCACCTCGTTGAACGCCGGGACGATCAGGCTCAATCGCGGCAACGCGCTCATTCTCGCCCCGCTCGTGGGTGGGTCTGTGTCGGTTGCGGGTGATAGCGAATCGGGCCGGTTCACGCAATGCGATCTCCCCGCGGGTTTTCCGTTCCCCCGGCGGCCGCGCGATGGCACAATACACTCTCCTGCCTGAATTCCGCCGGTTCACCACCTTCCGTGAGCGTGCGAATGCGTCCCACGCGCCTTCTACCGTCCCGCCGTCAGTTTCTCGGCACGGGTTTGGCCGGGCTGGTCCCGTTCGCGGGGTTGCGCCCGACCTTCGCCGCGGACCGGCGCGCCGCCGCGAAGAGCGTGCTCGTCATTCTCGAACAGGGCGGCCTGTCCCAGATGGACACCTGGGACCCGAAACCGGAGGCGGTCAGCGAGCACCGCAGCCCGTACAAGCCGATCGCGACGAAGGTTCCGGGGCTCCGGTTCACCGAGCTGCTGACCGAGACGGCCCGCGTCGCGGACAAGCTCGCGGTGGTGCGGTCGATGCACCACCCGAAGGCCGGCGCCAGCGGCCACCCCGACGGCACGCAGTACATGCTCTCCGGCGCGCACCCGGGGAGCGCCGTGCCGATGCCGGACCTCGGGGCGGTCGCGTCGCACGTGCTCGGCTCGGACGCGCACTTCCTGCCGCCGTACATCATGGTGCCGGGCAACCACGAACAGGCGGCCGTCACCAGCACCGGGTTCCTGCCGGCGAGCACGAAGGCGTTCAAGACCGGCGGCGCCGACCTCTCCGCGCCGAACTGGAAGGTCGGGGCGCTCGAACGTCGGGCGGAAACGCCGTCGGAGCGCCTGGCGGCACGGCAGCAGCTCCTCGCGGGGATGAACGCGCATTCTTCCACCGGTAGCGGCCGTCAGTTCGGCGGGATGGAGCGCTTCTACGACCAGGCGTTCGACACGCTCACCAGCCCGAAGGTCGCGTACGGGAAGGGGCACCGCGGCGCGTGCTACCTCGTCGGCCGCAAGTTAATTGAGGCCGGCGTCAGGTTCGTCACGGTGGACGTGCGCTGGCCGCACACGCAAGAGTATCCGGGCGGCTTCAACCTGAACTGGGACCACCACGACTTCATCTACGCCAACGGCTCGTGCGGGACGATCCGCGACAAGGCCGGCGGGGAAGGGCGGTACGGCATCGGTACGTGGGTGATGATGGGCTCGACCGACCGCGCGTTCGCGGCGCTGATCGAGGACCTCGACCAGCGCGGCCTCCTGGCGGAAACGCTCGTGTGCTTCGTGACGGAGTTCGGCCGCACGCCGAAGCTGAACAAGTTCCAGGGCCGCGACCACTGGACGAACGCCTACTCGATCGCCTTCGCGGGGGCGGGCGTGCGGGGCGGGCAGGTGATCGGCACGACGGACAAGGACGGCGGGCTGGTGACGAACGACCCGTATACGCCGGAAGCGTACGCCGCGACGGTGTTCGAGAAGCTGGGCATCGACCGCTCGAAGCCGCTGTACACCGCGAGCGACCGGCCGGTGTTCATCGGCCACGACGCCGACCCGATCGCGCCGCTGATGTGATACGGGGGTAACGGGCCTTTTCCTGGGACCGCGGGCGTCCCCCCGCACGTTGCACCCAAGGACACGCGATCCGGTATTCCGCCCGGCGAGACGGCCCTCATCGCGGCGGGCGAGACGCCCGCGGTCCCAGGGGAGAGACACCGGCCGTCACCCGCGGAGGAACGCCTCCACCGCGGCGGCGGTCGCGCCGGGGTGCGTGTACTGCGGGTAGTGACCGCAGTCGGTGAACTCGACGCGCCGCACGTCCGGCAGGTGATTCGCCAGCACCGCCTCGCGCCCCCACGGGACGATGCGGTCGCGGTCGCCGCCGACGAGCAGGACGGGGGTGCGGATCGTCGGCAGGAGCGGCCGCAGGTCGAGCGCGTCGAGCAGCACCGCGCGCCGGGCCGCGGCCGCGATCGGCGTCCGGCCGTTGCACCACAGGAACAGCTCGCGCGACAGCGCGGAGCAGCCGTGCCAGGTGGCCGGGTCGGCGCGGCGCAGGGCGAACTCGCGGAACGGCAGTTCGCACACCCGGCCGGTCCAGTACCGCCCCTGTCGCGCGCCGAGCCGCTCGTACCACTTCAGCGGCCGGTACGCGAACCCGCCCTTCAGCACGCATTTCACGAAGCGCTCGGGCCGGGTCGCGAGTGCCGCCAGCGCGACCGTCGTTCCGAACGACGAGCCGAGCACCGCGACCCGATCGAGCTTCAGGTGGTCGAGCAGCGCGAACAGGTCGGCGACGTAGTGGCGGTGCCGGTAGGTGCCGAGCTTCGCGCCGTCGTCGGGGCCGTTGGGCAGCTCGTAGGCGATGCAGGTGAAGTGCGGGGCGAGTCGGCGCATCACCATCGCGAACCCGCGGACCGCGTCCGACAGCCCGTGAATGATGATGAGCGGCGGCCCACTGCCCCAGACGGCGAACCGCATTCGGTAACGGCCGGTGTGGAACGCGGAGTGCGTCGCGCGGCGGTCGAAGTCGGCGAGCGCTTCGTGGCACTCGTCGTCCGTTACGTCGGGAGGTGCTGGCACGGCG
>JAFKJJ010000438.1 GCA_017306025.1 Planctomycetota bacterium | reverse complement strand
CCGTCGATCCGGGTCTCGATGAGCGTCGGCTTCCCCGACCGCACGAGCGCGCCGCCCAGCGCGAGGGAGAACCCGTTCGACTTCGGCGCGGCCTCCGCGATCATTTCCGCGGTCGAGGCGACGACGGGCGCCGCCGGGTCCCACCGGTTGTTCTCCCGCACCCAATCGACCAGGCGGTAGGCGGATTCGCGCTTCCAGGCGGCGAACTGCTCGGGCGTCGCGAGCGCGTCCCGGTCGACCGCCCGCGGCGGGGGAGCGAGCGCGCGTTCGAGCGCCGGCGGGGCGGGCGCCGCGGGCGCCGGTTCGACCGCCGACGGCCCCGCCCGCGTCGCCTCGGTCGGCGGGTCGACCGGGTGATTACGCGGGACGAGTGCGACGGCCACAGCGACCGCGCCGACGAGCACCACGGCCCCGATCCCGACGCCCCGCCACGACCGGCGCCCGTTCGGGCGGGGCGCGTTCGGGGAAGGGGGGGGAGCTGCGAGCTTTTCGAGCACGTCGGCCAGTTCGGCGGGCGTGGCGAACCGCCGCGCGGGGTCTTTCTCCAGTAACCGCCGGAGGACCGCCGCGACCGGGGCGGGTAGACCGGGGATCGGCCGCGGGGCGGCGTCCTGGTGATCGAGAAGGGTCTGGAGCGGCGATCCGCCGGCGAACGGCGCCCGGCCCGCGAGCAGGAAGTACAGGGTGCAGCCGAGCGAGTACAGGTCGGCCCGGACGTCGGCGGACGCGGGCGCGCGGGCCTGCTCCGGGGCCATGTACTCCGGCGTGCCGACGACGGTCGGGGCCGAACCGGGCGCGAGCGTCTCCTCGGCGCCCGCGGGGCGAGCAGCAGGTTGCCCGGTTTGATGTCCCGGTGAACGAGTCCGTGCTTGTGGGCGTGCTGAAGTCCGGCGGCGGCCTGGCGGATCAGCTCGCACGCCTCCGCGGCCGGGAGCGGACCGCGCCGCCGAACGAGCGCGTCGAGGCTCTCGCCGTCCACCAGTTCCATCACCAGGAAGTGCGATTCGCCGGCGCGGTCGGCGTCGTAGGCCTGCACGATGTTCGGGTGGTTCAGTCGGGCGAGGGTCCGCGTCTCGCGCCGGAACCGTTCGGCGAAACCGGGGCGGTCCGTGAGCCGCCGGTGGAGCACCTTCACGGCGACCGGCCGGTTCAGTTGGCGCTGGACGCCGCGGTACACGGCGCCCATCCCGCCGGCGCCGAGCGGCCCCAGGATCTCGACCCGCGGGTGGTCGCGGAGTTCGGCCGGCACGGTTACAGCGGCGAAACCGCGCACGCGGGCCGAAAGGGCGTCCTCGGGCAGCTCTTCGAGGAGCCGGCAGCAGGCCGCACACCCGACGACGTGGCGCTCGACGTCTTCGCGGGCGGCGTCCGGAAGCGTGCCGGCGTCGAACGCGGCCAACTGGTCGGGCGTCGGGTGCGCGGCGTCGGTGGTCATGGCGGCCTGGTGCGGTTGCACCGGTTCGGGCGAGTACGCCCACCATACCAGCCGCGGGCGGTGCGGGGAACGTTCCGCTAGAATGTTCGGTGCCGGTTCCGCGTCCTCGTGACCGCACGCTCGTGGCCGACACCCCCATCAGTCTTCTGGAGCGCCTCCGACTCCGCCCGGACCCGGCGTCCTGGCAGCGGCTCGTCGATCTGTACACCCCCATGATCGGTGGTTGGCTCGCCCAGTACCACGTCCAGCCCTCGGACCTCGACGACCTGACCCAGGAGGTGTTCCGCACGCTCCTGGTCGAACTGCCGCGCTTCCGGCACGACCTCCGGCGCGGCGCGTTCCGGCGGTGGCTCCGGACGATCGCGGTGAACCGGCTGCGCACCTTGTGGCGGACCCGCACCTCGCCGGCCGATAGCGCGATCCTGGCACAACTCGAAGACCCCGAGAGCGACCCGAACCGCCGGTGGGACGAGGAGCACGACCGCGTCGTCGCGCGCCGGCTGCTGGAACTGCTCGAACCGGAGTTCGAAGCGGCCACGTGGGCCGCGTTCCGCTTGCTGGTACTGGAAGGGATCGAGACCCGCGAGGTCGCGTCCCGGCTGAACACCACCCCCAACGCCGTGCGCATCGCCAAGTCCCGCGTTCTCAGCCGGTTCCGGCGCGAGATCGAAGGCCTCATCGACTGATCGCGTTTTTTCGTGAAATGATCCGCCCACTTCGCGCCTCTCTTCCCGCCTCACACTCGCGAAGTCGTGCGCCGGGCCGCCGCGCACCGACCGAACTTCTTTCGGGAGCAACTCTCATGAACCCGACTTCATTCCGCTTCTCGCTCGCAGCCCTCCGGGCCGCAGCGACCGGATTCGCACTCGCCGCGATGATTTGGGCGGCTTCCCCGCCGTCCTCGGCACAAGAAAAGAAGGCCAGACCGGTCACTTTCGAGATCAAGCCGGCCCCGCTGACGGAAGACCGGGAGGAGCGGGCGCTGCCCGGTCCGGTCGGCGGCGCGTGCGTCGGCGGGGGCGGCCGGTTCATCGTCCTGACCATCCCCGCGGAGCGCAAGATCGCCGTTTTCGACGTGAACGAGGCGAAGATCGTCAAGAACATCGCCATCGAAGACGACGCGCCGTCCGTCGCGGCCAGCCTGGACAAACTGGTCGTCGCGGGCGGGGGGAAGATCGACCGCTACAGCCTGGACACGTTCGAGAAAGAGGGCTCGGTCAAGCTCCCGGCCGGTCAGACGGGGGCCGTGCTCTTGATGGGTTCGGCCACCCGCGGGCCGCTCGTCGGGTTAGTCGATGGGGTGCCGGGGTTCCTCGACCCGAACACGCTCAAACCGGCCAAGGGCTACGCGATCGACATCGGCAAGCGGGAGAAGCTGACCGAGGGCGTGGCGCGCATTTCGGCCGACGGGCGCGTCGTCACGACCTACAACCCGCACTCGTCGCCGCAGGGGCACCACGCCTACGTCCGGACCGGCACCCTGTACAAGAAACTGACGCCGGACAACCACGACGTGAGCGGGCACTTCTTTCCGGGGCCGGAGGGGCGGTTCTTTTACTCCGCGGTCGGCGTTCTGAACGCCGCGGGCAAGCCGGTCGGCAAGAAGGGCGCCTACGGGGACGGCAGCAAGTACAGCCTTCCCGCGGCCGAGGGCGAGGGGTTCTTCCTGCGGATCGACGTGCCGGGGTTCCCGCACGGCGACAAGAAGAAGATGGGGAAAGTGTACCTGCACGCGACCGGCGACGACCGGCCGCTCGGCGAGCTGACCGGCGTTCAGCCGCCGTCGGGCCTCAACCACTGGGGCCGCGAAAAGTTCGGGGTCGACAAGCACTTCTTCCTCGTCCCGTCCGCGCAACTGCTCGTCGTCCTGCCGGAGAGCCTGGACAAGCTGATCCTCCACCGGATCGACCTCGACAAGCTGCTCGCGACCGCGGAATACGACTATCTGGTGGTCGCGTCGCGCCCGCCGCGGGACGCCGTCGCGAACACCGTGTACACCTACGAGCCGGTGGTGAAGTCCAAAAAGGGCGGGGTGAAGCTGAAGCTCGAATCCGGCCCGAAGGGGATGAAGATCGAGGACGGCCGGCTCACCTGGACCGTTCCGGCTCCGCTCGCGGGCCGCGAAGTGGACGTGTCCGTCGGCGTGAGCGATGCCGCCGGCCGCGAGGTGTTCCACACGTTCAAGCTGGACGTGCGGGCGAAGTGAGTGGCATAACGGGGCGTCCGGCGCCGCCGGACGCCTCGGCCCGAGCACATCCCAGGTCACTTCCTCACCCGTCGATGCCGCGAGGTGCCGTAGC
>JAFKJJ010000437.1 GCA_017306025.1 Planctomycetota bacterium | reverse complement strand
ATGAAGGGATCCGGGATGCGCTGGGGCGAGGCCGGTGCCGACGCCGTGTGTCACCTGCGTGCCTTGTTCCGCAGCGAGAAAGGCCAGTGGGAGGCTTACTGGGCCTCGCTCGCCGCATGAAATCTACCAACACTAATGACGCTCACCCCGTGTGAAAGACGGCGGAGCGCCCGCGGAGCGCAGAAGCCCTACGGGCCGCCGCGCTCCGATCTTTCATTCTTCATGCGTCCTTCTGTCCTTAACTCGACTCCCACACCCGAACGGTGCCGTCCTCGCCGCCCGACAGGAGCGCGGCGCCGTCCGGCGTGAAGGCCACGCACAGCACGTTGCCCGTATGACCCTCGAACCGGCGCAGCTCTTTTTTCAAGCGGACGTCCCACAGCCGGACGGTGCCGTCGTGGCCGGCGGACGCGGCGCGGTCGCCGTCGGGTGAGACCGCCACGCACGACACCGCGTCGGTGTGCCCCACGAGCCGGAACAGCTCCTGCCCGGTGAAGGTGTCCCACCCGCGGACGATCCCGTCCGACCCGGCCGAGAGCACGCGCCACCCGTCCGGGCTGAAGCACACGCTCGACAGCACGACGTTCTTCAGGCCGAAGGTGCGGAGCAGCCGGCCGCTCGCCACCTCCCACAGCTTGACGCACTTGTCCAGGCCGCCCGACAGCGCGACCTTGCCGTCGGCCGCGAACGCCACGCACACCACCCAGTCGGCGTGCCCCGGCAACCGCTTCACCTCCTTGCCGCTCGTCGTATCGAACAGGCGCAGTTTGCCGTCGTAGAGCGCGCCGCAGAGGGCGGTTTTGCCGTCCGGGGCGAACGCGACGGACCGGTTCGTTTGCCGGTCGAAGCATTTCAGTTCGAGCCCCGCGTCGAGGTCCCACAGCCGGACGGTCTGGTCGAGGGCGCTGGAGAGCACACGGCGGCCGTCGGGGCTGAAGCAGACGCAGCAGACGCGGTCGCGGTGCCCCGCGAGGCACCGCAACTCGCGGCGCGCGGTGAGGTCCCACACCCACAGCCCGTGGTCCGCGCCGCCGCTGACGGCTCGGGTGCCGTCGGGCGACACCGCGGCGCACGCCACCGCGCCGGTGTGAGCCGTCAGCGGCGAACCTAACCCCCCGCGAGCGATTCCCGCAGTTCCCGCACCTCGGCGCGGGTGGTCAGCGCGGTGTCCTTCAGTTCGCCGAGCCGCGTTTCGAGCCGCTCGACGTACCGCGACATCAGTTCCGCCAGCGCCGCGGCGCCGTCCTCCTGCGCCTTGCCGATCCGTTCGAGTTGCGCGAACGCCAACCCCTGGAACAGCCGCGGGTCGTCCTCGACGGCGCGCCGGAAGTGGTACCGCACCGCGACCGCCAGCAGCGGCACCGCGGTCGCGTCTTCTTGCGGGCGAAGGGTGAGGAACACCGCGAGCGCGTCGAACCCGCGGCCCTTGAGGTCGGCGGCGAGTTCGTCCGCGAGCGCCCACTGCGCCGACACGAGCGCGGCCGGGTCGCCGAACCGCGTCAGATCGCCGAGCCGCGCGGCGAGCGCGATCGGATCGGCGTCACCGCCGAGCACCCCACCGGCCCGAGCGGCGCGCAACTCGGTCAGGCAGCGTGCGGTGAAGTCGCGGTCGCCGGAGGCGCGGCCGTCGAACTGTGCGTTGAGTAGGAACAGCCGCACCTGCTCGCGGAACGCCCGGTCGTCGGCGCGGTCCGCAACGGTCGCCAGCGACTCGCCGGCCAGGGCCAGTTCGAGCGTGCGCCACGCCTGCTCGGAAGCACCGGCCAGCGCGTCGGTCACGCGCAGGCTCTGGTCGGTGAGTCGTGCGGTGAGGAACTTGGTGACGGCGACCGCCCCCTCCGCGAACGCCGCCATGCCCGCGGCCCGGCACGCGGTGCCGACGAGCGGCCCGAGTGCGAACAGCGAAACCCGCGACAGGACGTTCATGATGTGCCTCCGCCGAACGAATCGGAATAATCGAAATAATCGCTCGATTTGTGGCCGGCGCGGGCGAGCGCGCCGCCGGACACATTCTCCCCGAAGATGACCCGCCGCGGCAGAGGGCGGTTCGTCGGCGGAGCGCTCGGTGGTGGCGCAGGTGGCGCGTTTACGGGCGCCGGACTGCGAAAAATCCAGCAAATTCCGGCCTCCACGGATCACCGAGGTGGAAAAAGCTGGATATTTCAAGGGAAATTGCGTTGTGTAGTTGAAATGGCTCGCGAAACCCCTTAGTTTTCTGGCAGTTTCACGATTCCTGGTTACCCTTACACGGAGATCCGATCATGGCGAAGGCGGCAAAGGGTGGCGCGAAGAAGGCAGTGGTAAAGAAGCCCCTGACGAAGTCTCAGTTCGTCGCACACCTGGCCGAGAAGACGGAACTGAGCAAGAAGCAGATCGACACGGTGCTGACCGAGATCGTCAACGCGGTGACCGAACAGCTCAAGGACGCGGGCAAGTTCGTGTTCCCCGGGCTGGCCCGGATGACGCGCGTCTTCGTCGAGAAGAAGGAGGGCGGGCAGGAGAAGATCAACCCGCTCAACGGTAAGCCGTACAAGACCAAGGAGAAGCCGGCGCACTACAAGGTGAACATCCGCCCGATCAAGGCGATCAAAACCGCCCTGGCGTGAGCCGGGGCCGTGCGACGAGGGCGGTCCGCCCTCGTCGCGCCCGACGTCTCGGCGGTCGTTTCCACACGTCCGGTACAGTTCCCCTCCGAATACGGTTCGACCTTTCGGCGCGGCCCGATACGGTGGCCGAGTGGGTTGCATTTTTGACGCGTCCGGGGCACGGTGTCGCCGCGCCGGTACACCCCGGCGCGGACGTCCACCTCCGACCCGTGACCGCACATGGAAGCTGAGCCGCCGCCCCGCTCCTCCTGTTCGCGGTCAAATCGACGGCCGACGCGTGACCGCCCCACAACCCGACGGCCATCGCGAGCCCCT
>JAFKJJ010000436.1 GCA_017306025.1 Planctomycetota bacterium | reverse complement strand
TGCCGAGGTCCTCCCACGGTCGGCCGAACACGCTCGCGAACACCTCGCGGGCCTGCTGCATGAGCAGCTGGCGGTTGCAGAACCCGTAGTTGGCCGCGGCGCGCATGGCGGCGATGTACTTCCGCCCCTCCGGCGAATCGACCGGGGCGCAAGCGAGCTGTCGGTCGGGCAGTTCGAAGCCGTACTTCTGCGGGCAGTTGCGGAACACCGCGAGCGAATCGTCACAGACCTGGTAGCCCAGGCCGCGGCTGCCGGAGTGGATCATCACGCACACCTGGTTCAGTTCCAGGCCGAACGCCCTCGCGACGTCCGCGTCGAAGACGCTGTCCACCACCTGCACTTCGAGGAAGTGGTTGCCGCTGCCGAGGGTGCCGCACTGTTCGGCCCCGCGCTTCACCGCGTGGTCGGACACCTGCTGCGGGTCGGCGCCGTCGATGAACCCGTTGGCCTCGGTGTGGGTGAGGTCGCGCTGGGCGCCTAGCCCGCGGGCGATGACGAACTTCGGCCCCTCGCCCATGAGGCGCCGGGTCTCGGTCGCGTCGAACTTGTAGCGCCCGGTGCGCCCGGCGCCCGTCGGGATGCTGTAGAACAGCGCCTTCACCAGCTCCTTGATGTGGTGCTTGACGTCGTCGAGATACAGGTTCGTCTTCACCAGCCGGACGCCGCAGTTGATGTCGTACCCGACCCCGCCGGGCGAAATGACACCGCCCTCGTCGGGGTCGGTGGCGCAGACGCCGCCGATGCAGAACCCGTAGCCCCAGTGGATGTCCGGCATCGCGATGCTGGCGACCTGGATGCCGGGCAATGTCGCGACGTTGGCAACTTGGTCCGGCGCCTGATCCTTGCGGATCGTTTCGAGCATCTTGTCGCTGGCGTAGATGTGCCCGTCCACGCGCATCCCCGCCTTGTAGCTCTTCGGGATGCGGTGGCAGCAGCAGCCGATGTGCTCCAGCGGCCCGGTGAACTCGCCCTTCATAGGAATCCGTCCAGAAGAGCCACGGATGAACGCGGAAGACGCGGATCAGAGAAGAACAGATTGAGTTGAACCCTCTTCTCGTCTTGATCCGCGTCTTCCGCGTTCATCCGTGGCTGATTTCAAATGTCCACGATCACTTCCGCGAGCCAGCCGTCGGCGGTCTTCTCCACCTTCAGCTCGTGGTAGGTGATCGCCTTTACCTCGTGTGACAACACGTGCCGCGCCGGGTCGTACTCCTCGCCCCGGGCGGTCGCGGTCAGCCCCGCGTCGGTCACGCGAACGTCGAACGCGGCGAAGAGCACGTGGTCCGTCTCGAAGCGGAGCAGCAGTTCCTTGAGCCAGTCGAACAGGAGGAACTCGCGGTTCTCCCCCGCGAGTTCGATCCGCACTTCGCGCGCCGGTTTCACGCTCTCCGGGTCTTCGACCATTGCGGAGACGAGGCAGGCTGCCATTTCCGCGAACAGCGCGTTCAGGTCCGGGGCGGTCGCCCGAAGCCCGAGGTCGGCGGTGTGTTCGAACAGCTGGTGCATCGGCGATTCCACGGACACACGGGGGCGGGCGGGGGTTCGGGATCTACCAACGGAAGCGGAGTCGGAACCAACCGCTCCCCTTTCCGCGTGGCTGGCGTTCGAGAGTAGCTGGAAACGGTCGGCCGCTCAGGAGGGGTATCTGGAGGTCGAGGCACCGGCGCCCGTTTTCGGTGTACTCCGCTTCCGGAGGCAACGAGAGGAGGTGATGGAGAAGACGCGCAAACGCCTCCCGTGTGAGAGGTTCGCTTCTGATCGAGCTGTTCGCATCAAAATACGTGACCCGCCCTTCCGACGGGGCCATCGTCATCTCGAATCCGATACACCCTTCTTGGCTAAACGCCGCGAAAAAGATGCCGGAAAGCTCGCTCGACTCCGGATGATCTTCCAAGCCGATCAGCGGAGCCTCGTAGGAGACATCGGCCGACTCGACTTCGGTGTGCGGGTACGTGCGGTCGACCGCCTCCCGAATGTCCTCGGGCTCGCCGCACACGAAAACGACGTCGCGGGCGAGGATGAATTGGAGCTTTTGCAACAGGTCCAGGTTGTGCGGGTCCGCGGCCGCGATAAGCAACGCATGTTCCTGGGTGTCGAGCGGGAGAATCAGGTTCTCGCGCGCCACCGATTCGGGAATCAGGTCCCGCACGCCACACGGAACCTCGAAGTTCGCGAGCCGCACCGTGACGTTCTCTGCGGGAAGGAGTTGCAGCAGCGATTTCGGGTAGCCGACGAACAGCTTCGCCGGGACCGTGAGCCGGGCGCGGATGTACACGGCGTATTGCCCCGCGTGGCGGTCGATCTCGTGGCGCGTGGGGCCGTGGAGGGGGTGGCGGTCGGCTTCGATCTTGAGCCGGATGAAGTGCGCCCAAGCCGCGTTGTGCGGCTCGCCGGTCTCTTCGAGCCAGTCGGCGAAGACCAGCCGCGCCGTCGCGTCCGACGGCTGCTTCAGGTACTTCCGCATGAACGCGTCGGCGTCGAGTTTGTGTTCGGCTGACATGACGTGCCCCGCGGCCGCGGCTGTCCCTTACCCCACATCAGAACCGCCGGTGAACCGTTCCGCAAGTGCCCCCGCGAACCGTTCCTCATCGTATTCGTTGTCTTCCAGCTCAAGATTCAGGTCGTGCGGGAGTGTTTTCGACGCGAGCAGCGTCCGGATGCTGTCGTTGTTGAGACCGTCAAACGTGAGGCCGAGGTGCTTGAGCGACGCGAACCGTGGCGAGGTCGCGATTAACTCGATGGCCGCCCGCGTTTCGTCGCTCTCATCGATTATGGGTGGTGACCTACTTGCGTTGTACGACGGGGTAGGCCAACCATTCGTTGAGTGACCAGACGTGGTCGGTCAGCCCCGCAGCCATCGCCGCCGTCCGCTTCTGCCACCGCCCGTCGGCCTTCACCCGGAGCGTGCGGACCGGCCAGCAG
>JAFKJJ010000042.1 GCA_017306025.1 Planctomycetota bacterium | reverse complement strand
GCCGGGTGTTTCGTTTTGGGGGTCTCGCGGTGGCCGACGACAAACGGGATGCGCCCCGGCCGTTCGATGTCCGGACGATCGAATTCCTCGTGAAGTTGATGTCGGAACACGACCTGAGCGAAATCGCCCTCCAAGAAGGCGAACAGCGCATCCGGCTACGCAAGGGCGCGACCACCGCCCCTGCCTTCCTCACCGCTCCGGCACCGGTCGCGCCGGCCGTTTCTCACGCGGCCCCTGCGGCCCCCGCGGCCCCTCACACCGCCGCGCCGACCCAACCCGCGGCGCCGGCCAAGCACCTCATCGAGATCAAGTCGCCGATGGTCGGCACGTTCTACAGCCGACCGGACCCCAAGAAGCCGGAGTTCGTCACCGTCGGCAGCAAGGTGACGCCCCGGACCGTCGTCTGCACGATCGAGGCGATGAAGCTGTACAACGAGGTCCACGCGGAGTGCGCCGGCACGATCGCCGAGGTCTGCGTGAAGAGCGGCGACCCCGTCGAGTTCGAAACCGTTCTGTTCCGGGTCGATCCTTCCTAACCCGTCAAAAGTCGTAAAGTCGAAGGTCGTAAAGTCGAAGACCACTCCGGCTGACGTCTTCGACTTTACGACCTTCGACTTTACGACGTTACGACTATGTTCCAGAAGATTCTCGTCGCCAACCGCGGAGAGATCGCGCTGCGGGTGATCCGGGCGTGTCACGACCTGGGCATCGAGGCGGTCGCGGTGTACTCGACGGCCGACCGCGGCGCGCCGTGGCTGGACGTCGCCGACCAGACCATCTGCATCGGTCCGGCCGTGTCCGCGGCGAGCTACCTGAACATCCCGCGGATCATCGCCGCGGCCGAGGTGAGCGGCGCGCAGGCGATCCACCCCGGCTACGGGTTCCTGTCGGAGAACAGCAAGTTCGCCGAGCAGTGCCGCGAGTCCGGGATCGAGTTCATCGGCCCGCCGGTCGCCGCGATGGACGCGCTGGGCAACAAGGACAAGTCGAAAACGGTGGCCCGGAAGGCGAACGTGCCCACCGTGCCCGGCAGCGACGGGCTGGTCGAGACCGAGGACGAGGCGAAGCGGTTCGCGCACCAGGTCGGCTACCCGGTGCTGATCAAGGCGTCCGCCGGCGGCGGCGGGAAGGGGATGCGCGTCGCCCGCGACGACGCGTCGCTCGTGACGGGGTTCGCGCAGGCCAGGGTCGAGGCCGAGGCCGCGTTCAAGGACGGCAGCGTGTTCCTGGAGAAGTACCTCGACCGCCCGCGGCACGTCGAGGTGCAGCTCATCGGCGACCAGCACGGCAACGTGATCCACCTGTTCGAGCGCGACTGCTCGCTCCAGCGCCGGCACCAGAAGCTCGTGGAGGAGTCGCCGTCGCCGAACCTGCCCGACGCGGTCCGCAAGGAGATGTGCGCCGCGGCCGTGCGGCTGGCGAAGGAGGCGAAGTACTACAACGCGGGGACGTGCGAGTTCCTGGTGGACCAGCAGAACAACTTCTACTTCATCGAGGTGAACGCCCGCGTGCAGGTGGAGCACCCGGTGACGGAACTGGTGACCGGGGTGGACGTCATCCGCGAGCAGATCCGCGTCGCGGCCGGCGAGAAGCTGAGCTACGCACAGAAGGACGTCGTCCAGCGCGGGTGCGCGATCGAGGTGCGGATCAACGCGGAGGACCCGGCGCGTGACTTCCGCCCGAGCGCCGGTGTGGTGAAGACGTGGCGGCCGCCGGGGGGGCCGGGCGTCCGGCTCGACTCGCACGTCTGTGCGGGGTACCGCGTACCGTCGAACTACGACAGCATGGTGGCGAAGCTGCTCGTTCACCAGCCGACGCGGGCGGAGGCGTTTGCGGTGATGCGCCGGGCGCTACGCGAGTTCATCGTCGAGGGCATCCACACGACGATTCCGATCCTCCGGACAATTTTTGACACGCCCGCGTTCATCGAGGGGAAGGTGGACACCACCTACATCGAGCGCGAGCTGATGCCGAACTGGCCGGGGTAAGCCTCCAGAGTGGTCCGCTCGCTCCGCGAGCGGTTGCTCTGCGGATGTTGACGCGGAAACTTATCTTCGGTCGCGTTTCTGCGCGTGTCGCACCGCTCGCGGAGCGAGCGGACCGCTCTGAAAACCTCACCCCACCCAGTTCGCGTCCGTCGCGGTGAAGCTCACCAGTTCCTCCGGCTTGAACCACAGCGCAACCTCGGTCGCCGCGTTCTCCGGACTGTCGCTGCCGTGGACCAAATTGTTCTGCACGGAGAGCGCGAAGTCGCCGCGGATCGTGCCCGGCGCCGACTTCGCCCCGTCCGTCACGCCCATCAGGCTGCGGCCCACGGCCACCGCCTCGCGGCCCTCCCACACCAGCGCCACCGTCGGCCCGCTCGTCAGGAACGTCAGCAAGCTCTCGTAGAACGGCTTGCCCTTGTGGACCGCGTAGTGCTTCTCGGCCAGCTCGCGCGTCACCTGCACCAGCTTCAGCCCGACCAGCCGAAGTCCCTTCCGCTCGAACCGCGCCGTGATCTCGCCGACCAGCCGCCGCTGCACCGCGTCCGGCTTTAACAGGATGAGTGTCCGCTGCATGAGAAGGTCCGTTCTGGTGGGAAAGTTCGTCTCTGGGTCATGGTGCGGAACCGGTGCGGGTTTGGCTACCGCAGCTTTACTTCGCGGGCGAACCCGGCGTGAGCAATTTCGCCGCGGCCCTCCGATCTTCGATCGCGATTGAAGGCCCTTTGCCGCAAGCGCCGATGATATCGTGCGAGGCCGGGACGCACCGGCGAAACGCGAGCGCACGGCGATGACCGAGACCCCGTCCCGCTTTCCGTGGTGGATTCTGGTCGGTGCGGCGGCGACCGCCCTCGCGTACTGGCCCACCCTCACGAGTCCGTTCGACTTCGTCGACGACGGCAACCTCGTCTACCCCGTCCCGCCCGGTACCACCCTCGGGGGGCACACGCGCGTCTGGTGGGACAACGTCGTCGCCAACGTCGAGCACCTCGGCCCGTTCCGCCCGACGCTCTGGGCGCACTGGCACCTTCAGGCGAACCTGTTCGGGGCCGATCCGCTCGTGTGGCGCGCGTACCGGCTGCTGTGGTGCGCGCTCGCGGCCGGGATGCTGCTCTGGTTGCTCCGCGAACTGCGAATCCCCGCACCCGCCGCACTCTTTACGACGGCCGCGGCGATGTGGAACCCGTACCGCAGCGAGATCTGGACCAGCCTGACGCTCTCGGAAGCGGTCGCGATGCCGTACGCGCTCTTCGCGCTGGTGGCGGCGCGGAAGGGGGCGTGCGCGGCGCGTCCGCTGTGGTGGGACCTGGCCGGGACGGCCGCGGCGCTCGTCGCGCTCGGCTGCAAGAACACGTTCGCCGCGATCGTCCCGGCGCAGGTCGCGCTGCGGTTGCTCTCCGACGACCTCGGTTGGCGGGACGCGTGGAAGAGGAACGGTTTCCGCGCGCTGGCCCTCGCCGGTACGCTCGTGCTGCCGGCGGCGCACTTTGTGTACTTCAAGTTGAACTGGCATCCGGGACAGTACCGCCCGCCGGGGCCGTCGCTCGCGCAATTCGGTCGCGTCCTGTCCGCCCTCAAGGGGGGAATGGGGCTCGATTTCCTCGGCGCGGGGGTCGCACTCGCAACGGTCGTCGCGGCGCGAGGGTTACCTCCGACACGCGAGTGTCGGGCCGCGGCCGCGGCCGGCGGCTTGCTCGCGGTGTGTGGCGCGGCCGTGTACCTGCCGATGGACGACGTGTCCGGCCGCTACACGATGCCGGCCGTCTGGGGGCTCGACGTCCTCCTCGCGCTCTTGCTCGCGGTGCTCCTGAAGGCTCCCGCGGGGCGAATGCGGGCCGTCGCGGTCGTCGCACTGTGCGCCGGGTTGGTCGCGGTGCTGTCGGCGAACGTTTTGCGCCAGGAAAAGATCGCGGCACGGGCGCGGATGTTGTGGCGGGTGGTTCACCACCTCGAATCGACCGCACCGCCCGGCGCCGGGGTGATGTGGGTGAGCGGCGACGCCACCCGCGGCGCGCTGAACGCGGAGGAGGGGATTCACGTTCAATGGCACCTCGCGCACCGCGGGCGCGCGGACGTCCGAATCGGACTGTTCGGCGCGAACGAACAACCACTGGAACGGGTCGAACTCGGCCCGCCGCCCGCGGCGCCACTGTTTCGCATCAGCGGTCCCGGGACGCCCGTAGCGAACTGGGAACCGGAACGGACGGTGACGGAGGTATACCAGTTCGGCCGGAAGCGGTACGATTGCCACATCAGTCGGCCGTCGGTCGTGCGCTCTCCCCGTAACTAACCCATGTCCATCACGCACAGTCATAAGCTGGTCCTGCCGTCGGACGCGAACCACCACGGCACGCTGTACGCCGGCGCGATGCTCCGGCTCGTGCTGGAGGCCGGCTACGCGACCGCGTGGAAGCACATCGGCCCGCAGGCGAACCTGGTGCTGCGCCGCGTGCTGAACATGGAGTGCCTGCGCCCGGTGCCGGTCGGGGTGGTGGTGGAGATTCAGGGCGTGGTGCTGCGGCGCACGGCCGCGTATCTGGTGTGCGGACTGGTCGGCATGCCGTGGGACGACGAGGGACCGTGGACGGAGGCGCTGTTCGGCTTCGCGCAGGTGGACGCCGACGGGAAACTCGCGCACTTCCCGGATCGGTTGCCCGCGGTCCACGTTCCGACCGGCGAAGTGTGGGAGCGACTCGAAAAGCGGATGGCGAAGCTTCTGCGGTTGCGATAAGGGCAGAGTCACAGGGCGGCAGGGGACGGGCAAGCAGACGGCTTGCTGCTGTTTTCTCTGTACTCTGTCCTCTGTAGCTCTGTCCTCTGCCGCTCTGTGGCTCTTCCGGAGTTGCCATGCCGACCGCACCCGCCCCGACGCCCGCGTTCGAACTCGACACCGCCGCCGCGGTCCAGCGGCTCCTGCGGTTCCTCGCGGTCAACTCCATCACCGGACACGAGGCCGCCATCGGCAAGGAACTCGCCGCCGCGCTCAAGGAGGTCGGCGTCCCCGCGAAGAGCATCACCTTCGACGACGCACACACCCGCATCCCCGAACCCACGCCCATCGGCAACCTCATCGTCAAGTTGCCCGGGACCGGCAAGAAAAACGCCAAGCCGATCCTCTTCATGACTCACATGGACACCGTTCCGCTGTGCGCCGGGGCGAAGCCCAAGATCGCCGGCAAGCGGATCGTCAACGAACTCGAAGGCACCACCGCTCTCGGTGGTGACAACCGATCGGGGTGCGCGGTCCTCGTCACGCTCGCGGCCGAACTCATCAAGCAGAACCTTCCGTACCCGCCCATCACGCTGCTCTTCACCGTGCGCGAGGAGAGCGGACTGTTCGGCGCCAAGCACCTCGACCCGGCCGACCTCGGCGGGCCGACCGTCGGCTTCAACTTCGACGGGAAGAGCGCCGCGGATGTGATCGTCGGGGCGATCGGCGCCGACCGGTGGACGGTGGACATTCGCGGGAAGGCCGCGCACGCCGGCGTCGCGCCGGAAAAGGGCATCTCCGCGACGATGGTGCTCTCGCTGGCGCTCGCGGAGGTGTACGAGGGCGGGTGGTTCGGTAAGGTCGTGAAGGACGGCCGCGAGGGGACGAGCAACGTCGGGTTCGTCGGTACCGCGGACGGCAAGAGCGCCGGCGACGCGACCAACGTCGTGACCGACTTCGTTCACGTAAAGGGCGAGAGCCGTAGCCACGACGCGAAGTTCGTCCGCGACATCACCGCCGCGTTCAAAACCGCGTTCACGAACGCTGCGTCGAAGGTGAAGGACGACCAGGGCCGGACCGCGAAGGTGAAGTTTACTTCCCGATTGGATTACGTGCCGTTTCGGCTGAAGTCAGACGCGCCGGTGGTGGGCCGGGCGGAAGCCGCGGTGCGTGCGATCGGCCGCGAGCCGAACCTGCGCATCACCAACGGCGGGTTGGACGCGAACTGGATGGTCAAGCACGGCATCCCGACGGTGACCTTCGGCGCCGGGCAGAACGAGATCCACACGGTGAAGGAGTACGTGGATCTCACCGAGTTCGAGAGCGGCTGCCGCGTCGCGCTGGCGCTGGCAACGGCTGAGGAATAACACAAACGGAACTAACCACCGAGACACAGAGGCGCAGAGAAGAAGGAGTTCATTTAACCTCTTCTTCTCTGCGCCTCTGTGTCTCGGTGGTTAGTTCCGTTTGTGTTACATCGTGGCCGGGGCGTTGAGCGGCGGGTTGGTACGGTTGTAGCCGCCCGAGCGGTGCAGGATCGACCACGCCTCGGACTGCCGGTTGCCCGCGTCCACGGTCACCAGGAACCGGCCGCCGTGGACCTCGCTCTCGTAGTACTGGGCCTCGTCTTCCGGGATGCCCAGGCCCACGAGCGCGCCGACCAGACCGAGGATCGCCGCCCCGCCGGCCGCGTTCAGCAGGATCGTGCCCAGGGTGCCGATCGCCAACACCGGGCCGAGGATCGGGATCGTACCGGTGAGCACGCCCAGGCCCACCAGCGCCCCGGCCCCCGCGCCCACGACCGCGCCGGCCGCGGCGCCCTCTTCGGCCAGCGTCTCGCCGCCCTTCTCGGCCACCATGCGCCCCTCGGCGTCGCGGGCGATCATCCCGATCCGGTCGTCCGCGAACCCCGCGGTGCGCAGCTCGCGGATCGCCTGTTCGGCCTCGGAGCGGGTGTAAAACACGCCGACGACGACGTCTTGATTGCCCCTCTTCATGGCTGGTCCTCCCAGGTGTTGTGCGGGCCGGTTTGACGTGAACGGTCGGCCCCTTCCCGATTTTCCGACACCCGGTAATGATGCACACACGGTGCCGAAGGCCGTCCGTTTCGCGGTTCTGTGAGGGGGCGCAAAAAAGACGCAACCGGACGCGCACCGCTGCGCGACCGGTTGCGCACGATCGGGCGATCAGAAGTTCGTTTTGTACTTATCGGCGAGCGTGCGCCGCGCGTCCGACATGAGCTGGTCGATCGAGGTCCAGGTCGCGATCCGTCGTTTCTGATCGCCGGCGATGACCTTTGCGATTTCGCCCTGCACCTCGGGCACGTTGGTCCTCATTTCGCGGGGCGCGAAAGCCAGATAGCGGTAGCCGCCCCACCACCCGCCGCCGTAAGGACCCCATCCGTAGTACGGCTGCTGCTGGACGAGGACGTACGCCTTCTGGCTGATCGCGTTGGTGTCGATGGGCACCCCGCGAAAACTCGCGGCGATCGCTCGCAGGTGGCGCGCCGCCCGGTAAGCCGTGTCCACGGCCAGCGGGTCGACGTTCCGCCGGGCGAGTTGTTCCAGTTGCGCCGCGGCCTTCTCGTGCCAGGTTGCGGTCTTGCCGTAGTTGTTGCTGTCCTTCACGTGCTTGATGTCTTCGAGGATCGTGCCAACCGCGGCCATGTACCGCCTGGTAGCCGGAGCGTTCGGCCCGTCCGCCGGGGCCGCGCCCGGTTCCTCCTGGTCGGGCCGCGGGAACGCGAACAGCGACACCACGCGCTTCAGGTCGTCGGACGACATCGAGCCGGAGAGGATCATCGAGTTGTCGACGAACGCGGCGCTCCACCGGTCCAGACCGGGGACGTAGATCCCGTACCCGTCGATCAGTTCCAGGAACAGGTCCTTGAGCACCGCCTTGTACCGCGCCGACTCGTCGGAAAACACGACGGTAAGGGTCGCGTTCACGCGGTCGGAAACTTTGGCCTCGAACGTCAGCCCCCTGGCGCGGGCGATGAACACCGACAGCCCGGACAGGTTGACGTTGGGGTTCTTCACGATCACCGGGCTGAAGCTCAGGCCGAGCCGCAGGGCGCTGGGGTCGACCACGTCTTCGAGGTCCAGCGCGATCGTAACGGTGTTGTCGGCGGACGCGTCCGCGGAGGCGCGCAGGTGCGGGGCCAGACCGGGCAGCTTGCCGGCCCTGTTCGCCTTCAGCCACCGGGCGACGTACTGCCGGTCGGCCGGGTACGCGGCCGCGAGCGTGCCGCCGGCGAAGCTGGTGAAGTAGACGTTCCGCGGCGAAACGACGGTCAGTTGTCCGGCGATGTCGTCGAGCGCCCCGCCCTCGTGCCCGGCCAGTTCCTTGAAGTTCGGCATGTTCTTCACCTTGACCAGCCCGATCTGAAAGTCGCGGACCATCGAGGTGAGGTTGATCTCGCCGGCGACCGCGACGAGTTCCGCGTCCGCGGGGAAGAACCCGAGCCCGCCGCGGCCGCTCTGCTGGAGCTTCTCGGGCCACTTTTCTCTTTTGGCTAGCGGGCTTGTGGTGGCCCGCTTCACGTCGATGAGCACCAGGGCGTTGGTGTTGGCGGGGGCCAGCTTGAGCAGGTCGTCGAACGGTCCCGCGGCCGCGGCCGGCGCGCACACGAGCACCAGGGCGAGCACCGTCGGCGTCTTGAGGTGAGACATCGGGCACCTCGGTTCGGAAGGGATCGCCACCGGTGTTAGATCATAGCCCGGACGTATGAGGTTCGGAAAAATCGGCCGGGCGCTTACCGGCCGGCGTAGGCGAAGCGAACGAGGCCGAACGCCAGCGCGAACCAGAACCCGCGCCAGAAGTGGTGCCACGGACTCTGTCCCCGCGCGGCCCATACGAACGCCGCGACGAGGTACGACAGCCCGCCCGCGACGAGCGGCGCGACGATCAGGTTCGTCACCCGCAGCCCGGCGTTCGGCAGAAGCAGCTTCGGGGCGAAGATGAGGCTCAGTCCGCCACAGACCCCACCGAGCACCGCGAACACGAACAACCAACCGTACCCGTCGTGATCCCGCGTCTCCCCGTTCCGGCCGCGACCCCGGCGCGACTCGGTGGCATAGTCGAACCCGATGCTGCCGAAGATTTGCAGCCCGACTTCAAGAACGAACTGGATCAGAAGAGCGGCGATCTCTTCCATCAAAGCCCCCTGAAGTGGCTCGGCGGTCGTTGCGTGATGGTAGCCGGATCGGGAATGAGGGGCGAGTTGAATTCACCACAGCCGTTGTAAGCGATACGTCCGGCGCACCGTCTGGGGGTCCGACGGCAGAACACATCGCCTCCGACATCGGCTGGCGCCGAAAAATGGTGAAGATGGGGAAGAGTTAACGCACGGAGGGCTCGAAATGCGAACGGTCATCGCGGTGGCGGTGTTGGCAGTGGTCGCGGGTGTGGGGCGGGCGGACGTGGTGCCGGCGGGCGGATCGGAGCCGTTCGCCGGGCCGGTCACGGTCGAGCCGATGGGTGGCGGGGGCACGCGGTCGCTGGTGGGTCGGGGCGCGGTGGTCAATCCCCACAGCGGGACGGCGGTGCCGGTCGTGACGCGGTTGCACCCGGTCGTCGGCTCGGTGCAGCCGCGCGGGCACGTCAACCCGCTGACGGGAAAGACGAAATACACCAGCACGGTTTACAACCCGGTGCTCGGTTCGTTCGGGACGTACAAGTTCCGGCGGTGAGTGCTTGGAGTGTTTGATGTGGTCCGGTCACTCCGTGACCGGTCTTCTGTTGGTCCCGCGCGCCGCGCCTCACTTGCGTTCGCAATCTCGGCTGCACGCGGGGAGACCGGTCACGGAGTGACCGGACCACAGTTCATCCGGCCGCGCGCCGCACCGGCGCGCGGCCGCTTCGCTTTGCGCCTTCGCGCACGTCTGCGGGGCACGCGCGCTGAAGCAGCGCGTGGCACATCATCGCCGTGCCGAGGTTCGTATCCGGCTCGGCTTCGCCCAGCGTGTACGCGGCGCGGCACTCGTCCGCGGTGAGCCGCTCGCGCTCCTCGGACCAGTCGCGGAAGGCGGCCCACCGCCAGTGCCGAACCGATCGCTCGGGCCGTGAGGCCGCGAGCCGAACGAAGTCCGCGGCGCTCTCCGCGGTGACCACGCCGGCCGCGAACCACGATTGCGGGAACAGTTCGGTCACGGTCACCCGATGTGCGAGTCGCGGCCGGGCAGCGGGTACACCTCCATCATGCCGTATGTCGTGTCGACCATGCCCAGCGAGCGGTACGTCTCCCGGGCGCGGGCGTTGTCGGTTTCGAAGTACAATCGCAGCCCGATGACGGTGGGGTCGGCCGCGGCCCGGTCCGCGGTCGCGCGGTAGAGAGCGCGGAACACGCCCCCGCGGCGCGCGTCCTCGCGCACGTACACGCTCTGCACCCACCAGAACCAGCCGTTCCGCCAGTCGCTCCACTCGAACGTGACCATCATCTGGCCGACCACCTCGCCGTCGCGCTCGGCGACGGTGTAGAACCCGCGGGACGGGTCGGCGAGCACGGCGCGCACGCCCGCGGCGAGCACGGCCGGGTCGAGCTTCTTGTGTTCGGTCTCCCAGGCGATCGCGGTGTTGAACGCGACGAGCACCGGCTCGTCGGCCGGTGTCGCCCGTCTCACGGTGAGGGTCATGCGAACGGTCCTCGCGTCGTTTCGTGTCGCTTCCCGGTTTCGGCATGGTACGCTAAGACAAGCACGACACCAGGGGTTCCCGATATGGACTTGAAGGCGTTCATTCGCGACGTGCCGGATTTTCCCAAGCCCGGCGTGCTGTTCAAGGACATCATGCCGCTCCTGGCGAACCCGGCGGCGTTCGAGTTCGCGATCGACGCGCTCTGTAGCCATTACCCCGCCTCCGGGGTGGACGCGATCGCCGCCGCGGAGGCCCGCGGGTTCCTGTTCGCCGCCCCGATGGCCCTTCAGATGAAGAAGCCGCTCGTCCCGCTGCGCAAGCCGGGCAAGTTGCCGGGCGCGACGCGGAGCTTCAAGTACGAGCTCGAATACGGCTCGGCCGAGTTGCACGTCCACTACGACGCGATCGCGACCGGCGCGCGGGTGCTGCTGGTCGACGACGTGCTCGCGACCGGCGGCACGATGGCCGCCGCGTGCAAACTTGTCGAAGAGGCCGGCGGGTCGGTCGTCGGGTGCGTGTTCCTGATCGAGCTGTTGTTCCTTAACGGCCGCGCCCCACTGGCCGGTCGCGACGTGTTCAGCCTCCTCACCTACTGACGCGCCCGCCTTCCGAGGTCCCAGAATGTCAGGCTACTCCGACGAACCGCGCGACTTCGACGACCCCGACCGGCGCGGCGGCGAACGAGACCGGCGCGACGAGGACGACGTTCGCGCCGCGCGGCAGCGCGTGTCGGTCCCGGCCGTCGGGCTGATTGTTGTCGGTGCGCTCACCATCTTCTCGGCCGTCAGCGGATTGGTCCAACTGGGGCTGGGAATGATCGACCGCGGTTTCGATGATGCGATTCAGAAGGTCCAAGCAGATCCAAACATCCCGGCCGGACAGAAGCAAGACCAGGTCCAGGTCATGAACGACATCCGCGATTCGATCAAGACGTTCGGACCGCCGTTTTACGCCACCGGGATTCTGGTCGGGGTGATTATCATCGCCGGCGGTCTGCGCATGAGGGTGCTCGGCAGCCCGGGGCTGTCGATCGTCTCGTCTCTGCTGGCGATGGTGCCATTTAGTCCGTGCTGCGTCCTCGGTTTGGTGTTCGGCATCTGGGCGCTGGTGGCGCTGGCGAACCCGGACGTGAAGGCCGGGTTCGCGGCCAAGCGGCGGCTGGGAACCTCTCCCGACTCGTACTGATCCGTACCGAATGGGGCGACACGATGGCAACGGTGCGGTGCCCGTCGTGCGACCGGGCGCTGGAGGTGGAGGACACCTACCTCGACTGGACGGTGCGGTGCCCGCACTGCGACGGCGAGTTCGTGCCGGACGAGGTCGAGCGACCGGCCCGTCGGCCGCGGCGCCGGCGCGAGGAACCGCCCGACCGGGATCGGGACGACCGTGACGACGGTTACGCGGGGGACGCGGCGCGGGAGGAGGCGCTACGGGTGGTCGCGGCCCCGGCGCTGTGGCTGGAGATCCTCGGCTGGCTGGGCGCGCTGGGGGCGGGCGCCGTCTGCGCGCTGTGCGTCGCGCTGGGGCTCGAAATGAACAACGGCAACCGGAACGCCAACGGCGACGACGAGGCGGTCTTGATCTTCTTCGGGTGCTGCTCGGGCGTGCTGGGGGTGCCGTATTCGGTGGTGCTGGCGATCGGCGCACGGAAGATGCGCGACCTGAGCAGCCGCGGGTGGGCGTTGACCGCGGGCATTTTGGGCGTGGCGGCGTTCTCGGTGTTCGGGCTGTTCGGCATCGTTCACGCCGGGGTCGGGGTGTGGGCGCTGGTGACGCTCGACCGCCCCGCGGTGCGCGCCGTGTTCGGGTTGGAACCGCGCCGGCGGCCGAACCCGCGGCGCCGGCGCCGCGATTGGGAGGAATGATCCTTTCGGGGTGACCGAAGGGCGAACCTATTTCGCCCTTCGAACGCCCCGCCTTCGGCGCGTCACATCGGCACCAGAAACGTCCCCGTGATTCGGTCGTGCGGCGGCCGGGTCGGGTACCGCAGCGCCAGGAACACGTACACCGGCAACAGCACGACCGCCACGAGCCACAACCCCAGGGCGAGATAGACGTCCTGCGGCGCGAAGGCCTGAACCGTCGCCGAACCGAACAGGAGCCCCAGGACCGGGAACCACACCAGCACCGCGCGGGCCGCGCACTGACGGCGGTACGCCGGGCGCCCGTCCGCCCGCACCACCGCGATCCCGGCCAACATCAGCGATATCCCGCCGCGGAGCACCACCGCGAGGAGCACCATGCCCAGGAGGATCGTGCCGTACAGGACGATCAGCGGGGTCGCGTCCTCGCGCCACGGCGCCGGCGCGCGCCCGGCGGGCGAACCGGCCGGCGCGCCGGCCCACTCGACCACCGCGCGCACCGCCTCGGGCGAGCCGACCTCCCTGGGCCGCTTCGGGGCCGCCTGCTCGACCGCTTCGAGCAGCCGCCGCTGCGGGACGAGCAGCGCCGCGTGCCGCGTGTCGGCCTCGGTCTGCGTCCGGACCACCAGTTCGTTCACCCGCACCGACAGCCGCGGACTGTTCAGCGCGGCGTCGAGGGCGCGGGTCGAGTTCTCGGACAGTTTCGCCCGCCGGGCCGGATCGGCGAGCACCGCGGCGGTCTGCTTCGCCTGTTCCGCCTCCCAGTCGGCCCCGTAGGCGAGCCACACCGACATCGTGAACGTGGCCGCGAACAGCAGCCCGAGCGGGACCGCCAGCCCCACCGCCTGGAGGCTCAGGTGCCCGGCCCGCACCGCCGGGGTCACCTCCGAGCGGTGGGCGTGCGTCTCGGCCAACTCCTTTTGGAATTCCGCGATCGTAACCTCGAACGCGAACAGGTGGTCGAGCACCGCCAGGGCGTGGGCGGGAATCGGGGCCACGACCGCGCCGCCGGTCGAGCGCGGGCGGCCCTCGATCGTCAGCGACGCGGCCTCGCGCAGCACCGCGAGCGGCGTGTTCGAACGGTACCGGGCGGCGCACAGCGGGAAGTCGAGCACCTGAACGCGGCCGTTGGGCTCGACCCAGATGTGATCGAGCGCCAGCCGCCGCGGGACCGACCCGTCGGCCTCCGCGGCCCGGAACTCCTCGGCCAACTGTTCGAGGACGTACCGCGCGTCGGCCCACGGGAGCGGCCGGCCCGGCCGTACGGTTTCCGCCAGCGGCCCGCCGAGCGGCGCGGCGAACGCGGTCCAGTCGTAGGCGGCCCCGGCCCACTCGACCGAGCCGGCCCCGAGTCGCCGGAGCCGCGTCGGGCGCGCCGGGTCGGCGTTGTGGGCCGGCCCGCCCCACGGTCGGAGCCACAGGAGCACCTTCCGACCCAGCTCGCGGTCCTCCGCGATCCACACCTGCTCGCCGGTGGGCTCGGCCGTGAGCCGACCGTGAACCACGAACCCGCCGACATCTGGCAACGGGTCGGTCGTGGGCGGCAGCACGGCGTCGAGTGGAGTCGGTTTGGCGACGTTCAGGCGCAGCTTGCGCACCGGGAACGGCTTCTGGGTGACGTGGCAGCCGCTGGCGAAATCGTGGAGCCCGCGGTAGCCGTACTTCTTCCGGACCTGGACCAGCATCGCGGCGGCACAACAGATGAACGCGAGCGCGCCGAAGAGGCCGCCGACCTTCGGCCCGAGCAGTTGAACCAGCTCTTCCGGGACGAAGAACATTCCCGCGATCATCGCGTGGAAGGCGACGGTCCGGACGAGCGCACGGCCGACCCCCGGCGGACCGGTTCCACCGGCGCGCGAGACGCGCAGCCCGAGGAGCCACTTGCCCGGCGTCGCGCCGAACCGCCCCTCGCAGACCGCGAAGTAGGTGAACATCACGAAGACCGACGTCCAGTGGATCTGGAACGGCTCGACGTGAACGTGCTCCCGGCCGGCGGCCCACAGGCGGAGCACTTCGAGCGGACCCGCGAGCATCCCGCAGGCGACCCGGTCGATCAGGTACGCGCCGACGAGCGCCCGCGGGCGGGCCGGGCGCTGGCGCTCGGGGAGCAGGTCGCAGAGGGCTTCGCGGAGGTCGTCGAGCGACTGCCACCGGCGCGACCGGTCGCGTTCGAGGCCCCTCGCGACGATACGGTCGAGACGTTCGGGCACGTCCTTCCGCCGCGCGCACACCCGCGGGGGCGCCTCGGACACGACCCGCGCCAGCACCGCCGCGGCGTTCTCGTGTTGGAACGGGGCCCCGCCGCACAAGAGGAAGTATAGGGTGGCCGCGACGGAGTAAACGTCGGAAGAATAATCGACCGGCTCGCCGCGGATCTGCTCGGGCGAGGCGAACAGCACCGTACCGAGGAACGCACCCGTCTGAGTGAGGCTGGTGGCGCGCCCGCCGGCGAGCGACTTCGACAGCCCGAAGTCGCCGACCTTGACGCGGTCGTCGGCCGTGAGAAAGCAGTTGGACGGCTTCACGTCGCGGTGGATCATGCCGACGCGGTGGGCTTCGGCGAGGCCGTCGATCACGTCGAGCGTGCGGACGATGGCGTCGTGCGGCGCGAGCGGCCCGCGCTCGTCGACGAGGTCCTTCAGGGTGCGGCCGGGCATCAGCTCCATGACGATGTACGGCCGGCCGTTCTCCGTGTCGGCCGCGAGCACGAACACACACCGCGGGTGGGCGAGCTGACTGGCGAGTCGCCCCTCCTGACGAAACCTCTCAACGGACGCCGGGTTGGCCGCGAGCCGCGAAGACAGCAGCTTGACCGCAACGTGTGTTCCGCCGGGGGCCTCGGCCTCGTAGACGGTACCCATTCCGCCGGCGCCGATCTTCCGGACGAGCCGGTACCCGCCGACCTCGGCCGGTGCGGGTTCGATGGCGGGGTCGACGGAGGTGTCGTGTGTACCGGTCGCGTCGGGCTGGCCGGACAGTTCGGGGGCTTCTTGTGGGGTGAACGTGTACGTTCGAGTGTCGATGTGCGGGGAGGAGCTGCCCTCCTTGAGTTTCTGCCCGCAGAACATGCAAAACATCGGCTGTCCGTCCGCGGAGACGGACGAGAGCGAGCGGCGACAGCGGGGACAGGTGAGAACCATTGATGCGACGCGGGCGGGCGAGGAAGAGACATTATCCGGTACGCGGCCCAAACCTCAAGCCTCTCAGTGGTTACAATGTGCGACAAAGCGTGAGAGGGCGCGAAATGACCGAAGCGGAGTGGCTGGCGACGACCGACAGTCGCGCGATGCTCGACCACTTGGCAACGGCGGGTCCGCGAAAATTGCGGCAGTTCGCGTGCGAATGCTGGTACCGCGCACGCCCCCACTCTGAGGGAACCGCCCTTGTGGCGGTTTACCAGCGCTACCTCGACGGTGAGGCTACACCGACCGAGTGGTTCGAAATGTATTCCAACTCCGACTGGAAGGGTGCAATTCAAGACCTGATCGCACCGGAGCCGTTCGAGGCCGCACGGCGGATGACCGGTTTCTCTCGCAGCCTGTCCGGCTACTTCGTCAAGCCTCCCCAAGGTGTCGTTGATCGCCCAGAAGAAACCGCCCTGCTTCGCGACGTCTTCGGCAATCCGTTCCGCCCCGTTGCCTTCTCCCCCGAATGGCGAACCGACACTGCCGTGTCGCTCGCCCGGCAGATGTACGAGTCGCGCGACTTTGGCGCGATGCCGATTCTGGCGGACGCGCTTCAGGACGCGGGCTGCGACAACGCCGACATCCTCTCTCACTGCCACGACACGTCGTTGACGCACGCTCGTGGGTGCTGGGTGCTTGACCTCGTGCTGAACCGAGTTTGAATCTCGCCGCTCCCGCTACGACGAATGTAACTCGTATCGTCGCGCTCTTGCTCCCGCCGTTCGGGTGTGGTGAACTACAGAGTGCTCATCGCCTCCGCCGAGGAGTTCCAGTCATGGTGCGTGCCGGGTTGTGCGTCGCCGCGGGGGTGCTCGCGGTCGTCGTTGCGTGGATCGCGTCCGCTCACTTCCCGTCCGTGGAGGCCGCTCTTCCCGCCGACGCGCCGCCCGCGCCCGTTCGGGCCGACGCCAAGGGCGTCGATCTGACCGCGCTGCGCGACGCGGTGAACGCCGCGGCCAAGAAGGGCGAGAACGTCGAGGACATCCGCGCCGCGCTCGAGGCGTTCGAGAAGACGTCGCCACAGGCCGCCGCGGGGCGCGTTCCGCCCGAACTCCAGGCGCTGCGCGACGCGGTGGACGCCGCGGCCAAGAAGGGCGAGAACGTCGAGGCGATCACCAAGGAACTCGTCGCGGTGGAAATGACGGTTGCGGGCCGGGCGCTGACGAAGCCCAAACCCGAACCCCAGCCGGAACCGCGGCCGAACCCGGGGCGGTTGCCGCGGCCGGTGGTGCCCCCGGGCCTGCCGTTCCCGATCCTCCCGAACCCTGGGTTCGGCGGCGCCGGCGGCGGGATCGACGTGGAGCGGTTCAACAAGGCGATGGAGCTTCGCAAGAAGGCCATCGAAATGATGCTGAAGGACCCGAACGACCCCGCGGCGATCAAGGAAGCGGAGAAGCTCCAGGCGGAGGCGCTCGAACTGCTCATGAAGGCGGCCCGCGGCGGTGCCGGCGGGGGCGGGTTCGGCGCGATGCCGCTGTTCCCGGACATCGGCCGCATTCCGGACGGGCGCCTGCCGGAACGCGCCCGTCTCGGCATCCGTCTGGAGCGGGTGCCGCCGATCGCGACCGAGCAACTCGGGCTGGAACCGAATACCGGTATCGCGGTCGCGCTGGTGGCCGCGGGGTCGGTTGCGGAGAAGGCCGGACTGAAAGTTCATGACATCATTCTGGAGTTCGCCGGGAAGGCGGTGACCGACGACACCGACGAGTTCATCCGCCGGGTGAACGCGGTGAAGGCCGGCGGGAAGATCGACATCGTGGTGCTCCGCAAGGGAAAGAAGGTGGAAATGAAGGGCGTCGAGCTGCCGGAGGTGCGCGGGGGCCGCGTCCCGCAACCGCTTCCCGGCTTGCCGAAGCGGGTCGAGCCGGATAAGGCACCCGCGAACCCGGTTCCGAATCCGTTTTTACCCGTGCCCTGACCCGGATCACGAACCGGTCACACCGAGAGGTTCACGCGATGTTTCGTTCTCGCCTGCTGAGGCTGGTCAGCGCGATCCTTCTCACCGGCCCGACTTTCGCCTCCGATTCGAAGGCCCCTGATCTGTCCGGCCTGCGCGAAGCCGTCGCGGCCGCGGACAAGCGCGGCGAGAACGTCAATGCCGTCCGCGAGGCGCTGACCGCCTTCGAGAAGGCGCTGACGAAGGGCGCGATCAAGCCGGGCGAGGCTCCGCCGGAACTGGTCGCGTTGCGGGAAGCGGTCGAGATGGCGGCCCGCAAGGGCGAGCGCGTCGAGGCGATCGCGAAGGAACTGGGCGCGATCGAGAAGGCGCTGACCGGGCGCGAGTACGAGCGGCCCAAGCCGCCGGAACCGAAGCCCGAACCGAAACCGGAGCCGATGGTGCCGTTCCGCCCGCGCCCGGGTTTCGGCCGCGGGAACGGCATCGTCGTCGGGCCGGTGAACGGGTTCAACGCCCGGTCGGTCACGATCACCAACGGCAACTTCACGATCAAGGCGCGTCAGGGGGACGTCACCTTCGAGATCACCGGACAGCTCAACGGGACCGAGGCGCCGAAAATCGTCATCACCGACGGCGACAAGAAGGTCGAAGCCGACGACCTGAAGAAAGTGCCCGAAGACTACCGCCCCGCGGCCGAGCGGTTGCTCCAGTCGATCCGCCGACCGTAGCGGAGTGTGCAG
>JAFKJJ010000435.1 GCA_017306025.1 Planctomycetota bacterium | reverse complement strand
GTACGACACGACCCTCAGCACCGCCCGCGCCCAGAAGACGAACTACGACAGCTACTACTGCTCGACCGGCACGCTCCTGCTGAACGAGACGGTCCGGGTGACGGACATCACCGACGGGTCGTCGAACACGATCATGGTCGGGGAGCAGTCCGGCTCGGTCGGCGGGGCGGACATCCGCAACCGGTACTACACCCCGTGGGGTGCGGCGGCCAACTGGGACGCGAACTCGACCGGGAAGACGGTAGCGGCCATGACCGCCGCGTCCGTCGACCTGTACGGCAACGGGCTGACGTGCGTCCGGTACCAGAACAACAGCCGTACCGCGGCGGCCGGCTCGGACCAGGTGTACGACGCCAACACCCTGCTCAACTCCTACCACACCGGCGGGATCAACGTCCTGCTGGCGGACGGGAGCGTGCGGTTCGTTCCCGACACCGCGGACTTCGTGAACTTCAAGAAGATGTGCATGCGGAACGACGGCCTCGTGCTGACCGAGTGACCGCGCCCGTAACCATCCGACCTCACCTCGACGGGGAGACCATGAACGGACAGACCCGCCCGCGCGCCCTCACGGCGCGCGGGTCCCTCATGCTTTGCGCCGCGGCCATCCTGACCCTGGGGCTGGCCGGGTGCGGCGAGAAGCCGACGGCGACCGTGACGGGCACCGTCCTCTTCGGCGGCCAGCCGATGACAGGGTGGAACGTGAACTTCGAGATGGCCAGTCGCGGGCAGGCGACGATGACGAGCACCGACCCCGCGGGGCGGTTTTCGTTCCCCGGGACGCTCGAGCCGGGCGAGTACGCGGTGTTCGTGACCCCGCCGACGCCGGACCCGACCCCCGGCGCGGCGCCGAAGCGGACGGCTATCACCCCGGCCGCCTCGGCGGTCCCCGCGAAGTTCCAGGAGGTCGGGACGAGCGGGCTGAAGGTCACCGTCAACCCGGGCGCGAACGACCTCCGGATCGACATCAAGCCCTGAGCCGCTCCGGAAGCGGAACGCCGTGGTCCGAGGACGAAAAAGGAGTTCCCTTGAGCACCGGCGGTGGTCGGCCCGTGACCTACCGGCGGTAGAAGTCCACCCGCTCCAGGGTGACCGCCGGCACCGTCCTTCAGAAACTCCCCAGGCCCATTCGAGAACTGCCGCCGACCGCGCTCGCTCCAGCCGCCGGAACGACGAGAATCGGCGTCAGTCGAGCGTGGGAAAAACGGCTACTTTGAGATTTCCTTGACGTAGATGTTCTTGAACCACAGCGGGTCGCCGTGGAACTGGAGCTCGATCGGACCCTTTTCGGGCACCGGCTTGCTCCGGTCCCAGTAGTTCAAGAGCTTCGCCTTTTCGATCACCAGTTCGCCGTTGAGCTTCACCGTCACGTTATCGCCCTTCACGGTGATGTGGAACGTGTTCCACTGACCCACCGGCTTGTCCGCCTTCTTCAGCGGGATCTTGCCGATCTTTTGCCCCTCTTTAAGCTTTAACGCGTTGTCCGTCGATTTGGCCACGTCGGGCGGGAGCGGGTTGTTCCACAACCCGCCGGAGCCCGTGCCCTTGTCCTCGTTCCGCGCGCCCGGCGAGTTGTCCGAGTCCCAGATCTGCACCTGCGGCTGACCCCGCAGGTACAGCCCGCTGTCCCCGTTCTTCTCGATCTTCCAGTCCACCATCAGCTCGAAGTCGCCGTAGTCCTTTTCGGTGACGAGGCTCACGCCGCCCTTCTTGGGCGGGGTCAGGTGGATCGCGCCGTCCTGCACCGACCACTGTTCCAGCGCGGCCTTCGTCCGCTCGGTCTGGAGCTTCGACAGCTCCTCCGGCTTGAGCTTGGCCCGCTCGGCCATCGTGGTGTGGCCCTTCCAGCCGGTGAGGTCCTTGCCGTTGAACAGGGCGACGAACCCGGCCGGCACCTTGTTGTCTTCGGACCGGGCGCCGGGTGCGGCGATCGCGACGGCGGCCACCGCGGCGGAAAGTGTTGCGAGGCGAGTGAGGCGGGGCATCGAACGGGGCTCCTGATGCGCGGAAGAAGGAAGGTGGGCGGCATCAGGCTACGCGCGTCGGACCGCCGGAGCAAGGGGCAGAAACGCGAACGCGACCGGGAGGTCGTCCCGGCCCCGTTGAGCGGCTCCTTCGCCGTTCAGCCGTGGATTTCGGCCACCGCGAGGTACAGTCGGGCCAGCGCGTGCCAGCCGCTCGCCTCGGGGATCGCTTCGACGGCCATCTGGAGCGGCTCACGGGCGTCCGCGGCCCGGCCCATGAACAGCCGCGCCATCCCGCGGTTGAACAGCACCGCGGGCGACTCCGGCAGCGCCTCCCACGCGGACAGGGCCGCGGCACACTCGCCCTTCTGCCACAGGAGCGCGGCGCGGTCGTTGTCGGCGCCCTTCACGCCGTCGAGCAGTCTCGCGGCGGCGTCGCAGTCGCCGAGCGTTCGGGCGATGCCGCTCGCGACCAGTGGGTTCGTCGCACCGTTCTTCGCGAGCCAGTTTCGCAGCCCGGAGAAGCCCGGTAGCGCGGCCCGCTCACCGCTCGGACGCAGTTCGGCGGGCGAGAACTTCGTCAGGAGCGGCTGAAGGTCCTTTACGCGCTGCGGGAAGTGCCCCGCGGCCATCGGGACCGCGAACGCGGCGGCCGGCTGCGCGACCAGCGCGGCCCATTCGGCGGGCAGTTGGACGGCGGGCGGAGGGGCGTTCCCCCCCGTAGCGAGTGTGGCGGTTGCGTCGAGCCAGGCCGCCCGCGGGTCCACCCGGAAACCGGCGGCGACTTCGTACGGCTCCACCTCGCTCTCGCCGGTCTCGACTGCCGCCGCGGCGGCGTCTGAGCGTGCGGCCAAGAAGCGGACCATCAGGGCGTCGATGGTCGGTTGAGCGGTCGTGGTGCTGGCGGTCGGCCGGGTCATGATTCGCGTCCTCACTCTCCCGGTCGTCCGGCCGGGTTCACTGCACGAACGCCGGTTCGCGGGGAGCTTGCGCTGCGGGCG
>JAFKJJ010000434.1 GCA_017306025.1 Planctomycetota bacterium | reverse complement strand
TACGACCCGTCGCCCGGGTCCTCGACACTCACGCGGAACCCCTCGGTCCCGTCCGCCTGTCCGTCCGGCAGGGCCTGGACCCACAGGTAGACCTCGCTCGACCCGGGGTCGAACGTGACCGACCCGCCGCCGGCCCCGAGGGACCCGCTCCCGCCCCACTCGGCGGCCAGGGTATAATCGGTACCCCAGGCGGCCAGCGGGTCGCCCGCGCCGTCGGCCCCGATCGTCAGGTTCACCGTCAACGAGCCGGACGTGTCGCCCGAGCGCTGGACGTAGATCCCGCCCCCGCTCACCCCTTCGATCAGCGTCTCCTCGCCCGGCGAGATCCAGACCGCCGGCGGCCCGCCCCCGCTGCCCCCACTACCTCCACTACCGCCGCTGCCCCCGGACCCGTCCCAGCCCCCGCTCCCGCCCGAACCCACCAACTCGACCGCCATCACCGACGCGAACTCGGTCCCGCCCGATCCCCCGCTCCCGCCGGACGCCGCGTCGTAGGTGGCGGTGACGGATGTCATCACCGTGTAGGCCCCGTTCGCGGCATAGGCGTGCGCGGGGGACGATATCGGGACGAACGTGGTCGGCGCACCGGACAGGTTGTAATCCACGGTCGCGGTCGCCCCGTCCCCCCAGGCGAACGTTACCAGGGCGTCGGTCATGGGCCGGTCGGATGATACGGTCCCGGTGACGGTCACGTCCGACCCGATGGTCGCGGACGACGACGAGAGCCCGGTCGACACCCAGAGCGAGGGAACGAGCCGGTCTTCCATCCCCTCCAAGGCGAGGCGCGCCGGCCGGGGGCCGCCAACGGATTTGCGCGCGAACAGATCGTGGATGAGGTCCCAGAGGCCGAGGAGGCGGCCGAACCGGGTGTATGTGTGGGGAAGGATGCGGACCCGAAACTGGCGGCTCATGGGGGCGTCCTATGAGGAGCAGCGTCCGGTCGGAAAACCGACCGAACATGAGGACGGGCGATAACGAATGTGACGAATTAAGCGAGAGGGTAACAATCTCGGCCGAGTTACACAGCGCATTTTTTATTTTTTTTAGTTTGTTGAGCGCACACCGGTCGTTCGCTTGAGCCTTGCGCGAGTAGGAGCCTATCCGGGAAGTCCGGCGGTCTTTTGCATGATTTTTCGCATGTATTTGAAGTTCGCTTGATCGCTCTGTATTGGGGCGCGAGGCGGTGAAGCACGAGCTGAATCGTGGTCACCTGTATCATCGCCTTCGATTACACGGTTGTTCGCTCGTAACTCTTTCTTGTGTGCCGCTATTTATTTTCAATATGCTTATCAGATAATTATCTCATTGGCACGGCATATAAATCGGGCCTGTCGCACCCGCCGGCCGCTCGACCACCGTGACCGTGTGGCCCGCCCGCTCCAAGTACCGATCCAGGGTCCGGTTGCTGTACTTCCCGTCGCCCCGGCCGGTCGGGTGCGGGATCGAATGGTGGCCGGTCGACGGCCGAGACGACGACCCGTCGGCCGGTGGTGGACGCGCTGGAGATGGCGTTGGCTCGCCGTCCCACTCCCGAGGGGCTTCGTCTTCGGATCTGCTGGCGCACGCGGATCGGGAGAACCGTACGCCGGCACGCACCGCCAAAGGTGGTCGGCGGAGGAGTGGATCGCGTACAGCATGAGCCGGCGGGGGCCGCCGGGACAACGCGCCGATGGAGAGCTTCTTCGCGAGCGTGAAGAAGGAGCTGGTTCACCACGAGGACTACGCCACCCGCGGCCAGGCGCGGGCGAGCATCTTCGCGTATATCGAGGCGCTCCACAACCGCGCCCGGCGGCGCCCGGCGCTGAGGTACGTCGCCCCGCCGAATACGAGCGGACGCACAACCCGAACCACTGCCGCCCAAAGCGCCACTCGAACTTGTACGGGCGCGGTTTACTCTTTCCGAACCCGCGCGTCCTGCGTGATCGTGTACAGCGGCTTCCCGTCTTCCGTCCACGTCATCTCGAAGGTGTTGCGCGTCGCCCCGATCGACAGGCGGCCCGGTGGCAGCTTCAGTCCCAGGTCGCCCGCGGCCGTCGCGTACTTGCCGTGTGTCTTGAAGTGCGATTTCTGCGCGTAGTACGCGCGGTGGAGCGTGTCGCGAACGTCCCAGTCCGCGTCGGGTTTGAGGGCGGCCGTGCCGGGCTTCGCGGTGCTGAACTGCAAGTAGCCCCATCGTTCGGGGCGGTGCATGTCGATCACGCCCTGGGGCGACCACACCCAGTTGTGTTCGGTCGGGCCTGTCTTCTTGTACTTGCCGTCCGCCACCTCCGTGTCCCACTCGACCCGCGAGAAGTTGATCCGCCACCGGTCGCCGTCCTTCGGCGGGAGCGGCACCGCCTTGTCGCTCACCAGTTCCGTTAGCCCCTTCCACGGCCACCGGATCTCGATCGTCCAACCCTTGTCCGTGTCGCGCGGGTCGTTGAGGGTCCCGTTGAGCTTCACCGCGGTCTTCAGCCCGGTGATCTCCCACGCGTTGACCGCGTGCCCGCCGTCCTTGTACGGCTTCGTCAACAGCAGGTCCCAGGTCGTGTTGAGCGCGTTGAGCTCCAACTCGCCGTAGAGGTGGTTGTCGCCGTCCGGGTCGAGGAACACTTCAAAGTCGTTGTCGCGGAAGATGACGGAGTCGTGCTCCCTCAGCGTGCCCCAGAGGTGCGGTTCCTCCAGTTCCGCGGCGATGTAGAGCGCCTCGTCGTCCCAGAGCATCTTCGCGCGGGTGCGGAACCGCGGCTCGGGCTTCTTGTCGCCCTCGATGTCCACGAACGCGTCGGTCCACGGAGCCACCTCCCACGCCTTGTCTTTCAGGTCGCCGTCGATGACGACCGGGGGGGCCGCGCGGTAGCACACGTAGCCCTTCGGGTGCGGGAACGGCTCGGGCAGGTCGGTCTTTTCTGCCGGGGCGCCGGGCGCGGACGGCAAGACCGCGACGGCCAGCGCCAGCAGCGCCGCCACGGGGAGCGAACGAATTGGCATGTCGGA
>JAFKJJ010000041.1 GCA_017306025.1 Planctomycetota bacterium | reverse complement strand
GCCGTCGGGAAGTTCCACGTTGAATCGGGGCTGGGGTGAAAAGGGTCGCGAGTTTGAAGTCGCGGGGCGACACCCCCGGTCTTCAAACTCGCGCTGCGGATCGGGTACGGTCGAGACCCGTCTACTTCGGCCGGCGCATGTACTTGCGGAGGAGGTCGCTGGCGGCGTCGCTCATCTCCTCGCGGGTCTGGGCCTTCTTCTTGTCGTCCTTCTTCTTGTCGTCGACCTTCGCCGCCTCGGTGGTCCCGCCGGCGAGCGGCGAGGGAATGTCCATCACCGTGCTGCCGTCGGGAACGGGTGCGTTGCCCTCCTCGTCCATGCCCAGGAGCATGGACGCGATGCGGTCGTGGTCCTCGTCGGTCACGGACTCGGAGGAGGTAAGCGCCGGGGTTTCCTGGCTCCCGGATTTCAGCGCCGGAGCTTCGGCCGACCCGCCGGGTTTCGTCGGCGCGACCGGCTTGGCCGGTTGCGGCGCGGGGGCCTTGGCGGGCTTTGCGGCCGGTTGCGGCGCGGGGGTGGTGTCGCGTGGCACCTTCGGGGCGGTGCCGGTCGCGGCCGTGGCGGCCGCGGCCTTCACGGCCGCCAGCGCGGCGGCCTCACCGGAACCGCCCGGCAGCGGGGTGCCGTCCGGCTTGGCCGCAGGGGCCTCGATCTTCAGGCGGAAGTCCAGCGGGCCGACGCGGATCACGTCGCCGTCCGCGACGGCGACCTCCGCGTCTTGCACGAGCGCGTCGTTGACGAGCGTTCCGTTCGTGCTGCCGTAGTCCTTGATGTACACCTTGCCGTCGCGGATCAGCACGGCGCAGTGGAGCTTGCTGATCGCCTGGCTGGCCGGGCGGAGCTGGCACTGCGGGTCGCGACCGATGAGGAACTGAGGGCCGGTAAGCGGGATGCTTCGCCCTTCGTGCGAGCCCGACGTGACGACCAAACTCACCTTCATGGATGTCCGCCTTCGCCGGTAACCGCCCGAAGTTGTGGGCGGAAGAGGAGTCACGGAGCGGGCAGTAGCCCGCCGGGGGCGGGCGGTCCCGACGGGACGCGTGTCCGGGGGCGATTTGGCGCGGGCGTTTCAACCCGAACCCCGAGCACACCGTTCCCGTAGAAACTCTACCGGGTACTGCCGACTTGCCGTGTCCCCCGGTTGGGGAATAGCTCAATAGACGCGAGTCTCGAACGGGACTTTATCGACACTCTCCCGTTCTAATGCTTGGTATTCTACGGCGCGGGCCATTTGCGATGCAACAGGCTGTTCGTTCGAATCTGCGCAACCGCCGCAGATCTTCACAAACCGCGACCGGTGCGCATCTTTTGCTCATCGCCGCGCTCTTCGCGCCACTCGGGTGCGACGACCACCGCACCGCCGGACAACCGGACAAGCCGTTCGACGGCCGAGCCCTTACGCTCTCGTGTCCGGACGCGGCGATGGCCGACGCGGTCACCCCGATGGTGCGCGCGTGGGAGGCACGCACCGGCGCGACCGTTACCGTTCACCGCGGCCCGATGAACCCGTCCGACGCGGCGGACGTCGGGATCATCCCGTCCGGCGAACTGGGCGCGTGGGCGGAACCGGGGCACCTGTCCGCGGTTCCTGCGAAGTTGCGCTCGGACGCCGCGTTCCAGTGGACCGGGCTCCTGCCGGCCTACGGCGAGCGCCTCGTCGAGTGGGGTGGACAGACGTTGGCCGTCCCGCTCACCGGCGACGGGTACGTTCTCGTCTATCGGGCGGACCGGTTCGCCGAGAAGAGCGCCGCCGACGCGTTCTTCGCGCGCCACACGCGCCCGTTAGCCGCGCCTTCGACGTGGGAAGAGTTTGCCGACGTTGCGGCGCTGTTCGCGGGGCTCGACAAGAGGCCGAGTCTGCCGCCCCTGCCGTCCGACCCGGAGCGGCTGTTCGACCTCCTGTCGCGGGTCGCGGCGTCCTTCGACCGGTCGGCGCTCAACGACTTCCAGCTCGCGGCCCAGACCGCCAAGGACCGCGAGGCGCTCGCGTTCCAGTTCGCGGTCACGACCGGCAAGCCGCGGTTGCAGAGCTCCGGTTACGTGAACGCGGCGGACTGGCTGGCCCGGCTGCGGGCCACGAACGTGCTGCCCGCGCCCGGGGGGGCCGATGATCCGGCCGCGGCCCTGAGTGAAGGGCGCGCCGTGATGGCCCTGGTGTCGCTCGACCAGCTCGCCCGGTTGCCGCGGGAGGGCGGGGCGGTGCCGGCGCGGTTCGCGCTGGCCGGCGTGCCCGGCACCCGCCAGGTTCGCGGCGCGGGGCCGAGTCCCGCCGACGGCCCCCCGAACTTCGTGCCGTACTTCTCCGGCGGGCGGCTCGGGGTGGTCCGCACACGGTGCCCGCACCAGGAGGCCGCGTTCGACCTCCTGGCCGACCTCGGCAGCCCGGCCCGCGGCGCGGAGCTGATCGCCACCCCCGGCCTCGGCGCCGGCCCGACGCGGGTCGCGCACGTCGACCGCGAGCGGCTGTTGCTCTGGCTCGGCTACGGCTTCGACGAGGAGCGATCGAAAATGCTCCAGGACACGATGCGGCACTACGCCGAGCAGGCGGTGAAGAATCCAACGTTCGGGTTGCGCGGACCGGACCGGGCCGAACTGATCCGGGCCGCGGACCCGCCGCTCCGCGCGCTGGGAACCGACAAGACGCCCGCGGTCGACCGGTTGAAGCAGATCGAGGCCGCGTGGCAGGTGCTGGACGCGAAGGTGTCGCCGGAGACGCTCCTCCGCTGGCGCCAGCGCGCCGCGGGGCTGAATTGAGGCGGTGCCTTCTCTGTGGGGCAGGCCGCCTGGCCTGCCGGAGCGTTGGCAGGCCAGGCGGCCTGCCCCACAAGAAGAGACCGAAACCGCTCACCGCGACCCGACCGCACTCTTGAACGCGGCGCGGAAGCGGTGCGTCTCGAAATCCGCGACCCAGTCCATCCGGTCGCCGTACCGCGGGGCGATCGGAACCCACTTCTCTTTTTCCATCACGGCGAACGGGGCGACGCGGACGCTCGGCGGCACGGCCCGCGCGAACTCGCGCAACCGCTCCTGGTCGTGCGACCCGCGCGCGCTCTTGCGGAGCGAGAGGTACGCCCACGACAGGCACAGCGCGCCGTCCGGGTCGGCGGTCGTGCGTTCCGTGGCCGCGGCGAGTGCCGGCAGGAGCCGGTCGGTCTGCTCCTTCGTGTAGATCGGCTGCGGGCACTCCTCCAACACGTTGAGGAAGCCGTCACACCACCGGATCACGTCGGCCGCGGCGGTCGCGATCCGCTGCGGGCGGCCGAACGTCTTCGACACGACCGCGGCGCGCAGCTCGGCCCACTTCTCGTCAAAGCCGGCGGCCCGCGCCTTCAGCCCGCCGACCTCGATACCGGCCGCGTTCCCCGCGAACACGCCCGCGAGCGCGCCCGCGGCCTTCCGCACGGTCGGGCGGCCGCCCCTCCCGTCGCGCGTCGTCCGCGATTGGCGGTCGCTCTTCGACCGCAACTCGTGGTGACACGCGTAGCAGTCGAAGGCGGCGTAATCCATGCCGTCGGCGTCCGGTTTCTGCGCCTCCCGCGCCTCCGCGAGCAACTTCTGAGCCTCGGCCCGCAGCGCCGCCACCGCGCCAGCGGCCATCTGTCGCGCGTGGTAGCTCTCCCGGTCGGCCGGGTGGAAACGATAGAGCGGCCACGTCTTGTTCGCGGGCACGTTCTTGAAGTACGGCAGTTCGGACGGGTAGCCCCAGTGTCGCGGTTCGCTCTCCTGGAACGTGACGAGTTCGAACGGCGGCAGCGGCGGGTGACCGGCGGAGAACATCTCGTGCGTGACGACCTTCCCCTCGTCCGGGTTGCCGATGTGGCACGACACGCACTTCTTCGCGCGGACCGCGGGGTTCCGCAGGTCCGCGAGACCCGCCTCGGCCTTCTCGGCTGGGGTCATCGCGCGCCACGCGATCCCCGACCCGTCCGCGGCCTCCTTGTAGTGCCGCACCTGCCACGTCTCCTTCGTGCCGTGGCAGCCGGTGCAGTTCACCCCTTGAGTCGCGAAGAACTGCTTCTCAGCGAGCGGCGCGGTCGGCGTGAGGTCGAGCGCGTGGCAGGTGAGGCACTGCGGCGCCTTCGCGACGTCGTAACCGAGGTCCTCCCCCATTTGCTTGCCGAGCGGGCCGCTCAGGGCGAGGTGTGCGATCGCGTGGACGTCCTGCCCGCGCCACGTGTGGCTCTCGTCGAACTTGATGAACTCGTGTGACTTGTGCAGCGTCACGAACAGGTTCACGCTGCGCTGGTCGGCCCCCGAGTGGCACGTCGCACACGCGCTGATACCGGGGCTGATGTCCTTGGGAAGCGGGCCGGCCTTCCCGACGAGCAGTTCGGGCTTCTGCGCCGATGCGGGGTTCGACGGAGCGACGAGCCCGACCACCGCGGCCAGTGCGACCGCCCCCGCGAGCGGCCACCCCCGACGCCAAGTCCCAGCGCTCATCGCTTCCCTCCCGGCCGCGTGCGGTCAAAAATGTCTCGAAACTGATCGCGCACGCGGAGCATCCGCGCGTTGGTGAGCCCGGAACCCCAGTCCGTGAGCCGGCCGTTGGGCGTGTGCGGCACCGGCAACACCTCGACCAACTCTCTCATGTGCCCGGACAGCCGGACGTCGGGCGATCCGCGCAGGACCGCGCGGCACCCGGCCGCGTGCGCCGCGAGAAAGTCCGGGTCGTGATCCCGCAGCGCCCCCCGATCGGGCGTAAGAGCACTCGCCGCGAGCGCGTTGAGCAGTTGTTGCGAGACTTCCGGTGCGAGCGCGTGCGCTCGCGGCCGATCCTCGGCGGCTTGAAGTGCGGTGAGCCAGTCGTCTAACTCCGCGACAGCGGCTGCGCTCTTCTGCCGCACGAGTTGGAGGTTCGGGCTCCCCTTCGCCATCACCTCGCGAAGCTCCCCCAGCGCAACCAGTCGCGGCACGGCAGCCCCGACAAATACCCGCGGCGTGAACTCGGCCGCGACGTCGACCGCGGCCACCGAAAGCATCTCCCACCCACTCTTGCCGCGCGTCTGCTGCGCGCGCGGGACGGGGCGCGGCGTGTCCTTGCGGATCGCCCGGTGACACGAAACGCAACTGTATCCCGCGAACTCCGGCCAGTCGGCTTCCGAATCGGATTCCGCGCGCTTCGCGCGCTCGCCGAGCAGCTTCGTCGCGTTTCTTAACGACGTGGCCTGCCCGATCACCCACGCGCGCGACTCGAACTCGGCCGGCGCGAGCGGTTCCTCCCAGTGCTTGCGATAACCGGGGGTGACGTGCAGCCCGGCGAACTCGAACGTCAGCCGCGGGTGGCCGGCGGCGATCAGCTCGTGATTGACTTCGCGCGTCGCGTCTCCCACGTGACAGCCGGCGCAGTTGACGGCGCGGGTCGTGAGGTTCTGCACCGGGAGAAACCCGTACTGCTCCCACTTCTCGCGGTGAGAAAGTGCCTTCCACGCCGGCTGATAGTGAACCGTCAGCCACTTCTTCGCGGGGCCGTGGCACCCGCAACAGCCGACGCCCTCGCTCAGTGCCTCCGCGGGTTGAACCGCCTCGACCGCGTGGCACTTCAGGCAGAGCGACGTCTCGTGTGCGGGCTTCGGTAACTCCATGAGGCTCGCGATCCGCTTCGAGACGGAGTTGAACAGCACCTGATACGCGCGGGCGTGCGGGTCGTTCGGTTTGCCCGGCCTGAGATCGGGCGACCACGCGAGGTACTCGCTCCGCATGCCGCCCGCGTGCCCGCGGCCGTGGCACGCGGCCGCGGCGCACGACGTGCTCGAAACGTACCCGTCCGCGGGCAGCTCTGTCCCGTAGAGGGGCGATTCGGCCCCGGGCGCGGCCGACGCGGCGGGCCGGACGAGCGCGGCCGGACCGGCCACGGCACCCGCAACGAGAATCCAGACGGCGACCCGCACAAGGCACCTCGCAACGAACAATCCGGGCGCGGTGGTCATTCCGGCACGACGCACGTTTGGCGGATGGAAGCGAGCAACCGGTTCAGGTTCGCCCGGGTGACCTTCGAGTCGAACCGGCGGGGGCTGTCGAAGTGGTCGCGTCCCTCCGGCCTGGGAAGGGCGAGTCCGGAGTACATCCCCGCGAAGAGCGGATTCGCTGTGCGCTGATCCGACGGGGCGCGGCGGAGCCTCATCCATTCGAGCGAGGCCAGCCCCTGCATCACCTGGCAGGATTCGTCCCAGTCGAGTGAATCCGCGTTGACACGCGCAAGCAATCCGAAGGCGGTCTCCGCCGCGGTGCGGTCCGGGGCGCCGGCCAACTCGGAGCGGAGGCCGCGGAGAGCGGCGGCCGCGCGGGCGGCGTGCCGGGCCGTTTCGGTCGGGCGCGGTTCGCGGCGCGCGAGAACCGTCTCCAGTGCCGCGAGTTCCGCCGCGACCTCCCCCGCGCGCGCCGCCGGAAGTGCGGCGCGGTGTTCGGGCCGGGTCAGCGGCCAGACCGTTTGCCACGTCGACGTCCGCGTGCGGGAACTCGGCCGCCATTCGCGCGGGAGCAGTTCGCGGTGACACGCGAAGCACTTCGACTCGCTCAGCTCCGGCCAGTCGGCGCCGTCGCGCTCCGCGCGGGCGGCGCGGTCCGCGAGCAGGCGACACGCGGCCTCGGCCGATGCCACCCGCCCGACGATCCACGCCTTCGCCTCGAATTCCGGTTCGCGCGGAACGCACGGGTCGCGGGTGCGGTCCTTCTCGAACCAGTGGGGCGGGAGCCGGCGCTGGTAATCGGCGAACTCGAAGTTCAGCCGCGGGTGTCCCGCGGCGATCAGGTCGTGGTTCATGTCGCGGAGCGGGTACCCGCGCGCCGGGTCGGCCGGCGCGCCGACGTGACACCCCGCGCACACCGCGGCGCGCTCGCCCACGTCGAAGAGCCGGGCCATTCCGAACTCGTCGTAGCGCGCCGGGCGGTCCGCGGCGGTCCAGTTGGTGTGTTCGAAGAGCCAGTCGCTCGCGTTCCCGTGGCACGATTCGCAGCTCACGCCCTCGGTCCGCAGCCGTTCGCGCCCGGGCCGATTCGCGTGGAGCGCGAGCGCCGGGTTCGTGTGACACGCGAGGCACCGCGCCTCGTCGAGCGCGTCGGCCGCCCACCGCTCCGGCTGCTCGACGCGGAGTTGTTCCATTATCTGCCGCGCGAGCGGGCTCGCGAGGGCCTCGGTCGCGCGGGTGTGCGGGTCGCGGGCGTGCCACAGCGACGCGGAACTCATCCACGTCGTTGGCCCGGGCTCGTCTGCCAAGGCGCGCGTCGCCGCGCTCCCGTGGCACGCGGACGCCTCGCACCCCGAACGGAGGACCGGACGCCCGACGGCCGGCGGCCGCTGCGGGGCGTGCGCCGGTTGATCGCGGGGCGCGGTGCCCGACGCGGGCGCGTGCGGCCGCGCGCACAGCCCGTACCCGATCGCGAGTACGAACACGCCGGTGCCAATCGCGATCGTCGTGCGACGCGGTGCAGTCATTCGAGGTCTGTCGAGGGGCGAGAAAAATTCGTGAACCGGACGACATGACGGGTGACTGTGTTCTAGAACGCTCGTGAAGCCGTCGCAAATCGCTTTTTCTTCCCCTCACCGGGCGATTTCCGCCGGCACCTGAGACTCGCATTCTCGGACCGCTCGAACACCTTCGCCCGCGCCGATCTCGCCCCACTATTTGGCCGTTATTCGCGACGTGCGGCCCGCGCGTCGGTGGCAAACTCGCCCGCTTCCGACCGTGCCACGCGGAAGCACTCGGTCCGTGAACCGACCGTTGCTGCGGAGTACACGACGTACTTCGCCGAAGGAGCGCCGGTGCTGATCGGCAATTCGAGTTCCGTCACAAACCGCGTGCTGACGATCGTGTTCGCCACGGCGGGGATCACGTTCGGCGTGGTCGCGCTGGCCGGGGCCGGCGCGCTGTTCGGGCTGTGGGAGTGGCCGCCCCGGCCGTGGAGCCCGTTCGGCGTCGCGTGCGGGGCCGTCGTCGGGGCGATCGTCTTCTTCGAAATGGCGATCCTGCCCCGCAAGTGGCTCCGCGGCCGACGGCTCGGGGCCACCGTTCTTTGGATGCAGTTCCACATCTGGCTCGGTATCGTTTCTCTCCCGATCGTGCTGATTCACAGCGGGTTCGGGTTCGGCAACCCGCTCACCGCGATCACGCTCGCGCTGTTCCTCGCGGTCATCGCCAGCGGGCTGTGGGGCCACATCATGCAGCAGTGGCTCCCGCGGCGCATGCTGGCCGAGGTGCCCAACGAGACCATCGCGGCGCGCGTGGATTTCACCGGCAGCTACCACGCCGGCGAGGCCGCCCGGATCATCGTCGAGCTGACCGGCGCGGACGAGGGCCACTGCGACGAGATCGAGTCGGATCACCCCGAGTGCCCAGTGCCGACGAACCCGGGCGTCGTCACCGGGCACACCGCGAGCGAGTTGTGTTGGTTCGCGGAGAAGTTGTTGCTCCCGTACCTGCGGTCGGGCCGGCGCTCGCGCTCGCCGCTGACGGCGCGCGTGGAGGTCGAGCGCCGGTTCGCGGAGTTCCGCGAACTCGCGCCGGAGGCCGCCCACCCCGCGCTGCGGCGACTCGAAACGCTCTGCGAGCTCCGACGGCAGTGGGACTCGCTCGTCCGGCTCAACTACTGGCTGCACAACTGGCTCGTGATCCACCTTCCCCTCTCCGTGACCATGACCGGCCTGATGATGCTGCACGCGGTCCGTGCCCTGAAGTACTGGTGACGCCCCCATGCCACGTTCGCCGAGTCGCGACCTGTCGGACCCGCACGACGGGGGCCGCGGGTACTTTCACCGCCCGGGCGGGATCACGCGCGCGAAGCTCGCGCTCGCCGCGGTCGGCCTGGCGCTGGTCTTCGGCTGGGCGGCCGTCGACGCCGGCTACCCGAGCAGGGCCGCGACCGCCCACAGCCCCGGCCCGCTGGCCTCGCCGCACGCGGCGTGGGACGCCAACTGTGCCGCATGCCACGTCGGGTTCTCCGTGACGGACTTCGGGCCGGTGTCGGTGTTCCGCGCCGGCGAGCGGTGGCACGCGGTCACGTGCGAGAAGTGCCACGCCGGCCCGGCCCACCACTCCACGGTGGACGCCGAGGGCGCGGCGTTCCACGCGCGGTGTGCCAACTGCCACCACGACCACGACGGCCGTCAGAACGCGCTCGCGCGGGTCGCGGACGCGCAGTGCGTGCGCTGTCACGAGAACCTCTCCGCACACCACGCGAACGGCGGCGGGCCGGTCGGCGCTACCGTCACCGCGTTTTCACGCGACCACCCCGAATTCCGGCTCCTCGCGGCGCACGCCGGCTCGCCGAGCTACGACAAGCGGACGCTGAAGTTCAGCCACGCGCTGCACATGACGCCCGGCCTCACCTACCGCGAGGGCGCGAAAGGTACCTGGACGCTGGAGCGGCTTGCCGAGTTGTCCGGAGAGGCGGTCGCGAAGCGGTACCAGATGCCGTGGCAGTCGCCGGGTTCGCCCGTGACGCTCGACTGTGCGTCCTGCCACTCCCTGGACGCGGCCGGACCGGGCAGCCGATCCGCGCCGCGCACCGACGGCGCGTACTACCAGCCCGTCAGCTTTGAGGCGCACTGCAAGACGTGTCACCCGGTTCGCGCGCCGGCGGGGGTGTCGGGCACCGTCGCAGTTCCGGCCTTCGACCTGCCGCACGGGGTCCAGCCGTCCGAACTCGTCGAGCGGATCGCGGGGGAGTACTCGCGGCACCTGCTCGACGATCGGAACCGCTTCGCGTCCACGCCGCTCGGCCCGGTCGGGCGGTTCGACGCGCGGAGCAACCCGGCGCTCGCGACCTACAAGAGCGAGATCCAGCGCCTGGCTGCCACCGCCACGTCCGTGCTGATGGCGCCGGCTCCGTCCCCGGCCGCGAACGAGCCGCCGGTGCCCGCGCGCGGGGCCGCCTGCGCGAAGTGCCACGACCTCGCCCCATCGGCGGCGAACGCGGCGCTCCCCACGATCGCGCCGGTCGCCACCCCGGCCGTCTGGCTGTCGGGCGCGCGGTTCAACCACTCGACGCACCGCGGCGTGTCGTGCGCGAGCTGCCACCCCGGCACCGGCGCGGCGTTCTTCGGCACCGGGTGGACGGCCGAGAAGGAGCCGGTCCGGATCGCGGGCGTCGGGTCGTGTCAGCAGTGCCACGGCCCGCTGCGAACCGTGACGGGCGCCGACGGCACCCGGCGCGAAATCGGCGGCGCGAAGCACGCGTGTACCGACTGCCACAAGTACCACAACGGCGACCACCCGCAGCAGGGCCGCGGCGCCCGCGACCGGAACCCGGGCCGGCGGTTCGACGCGAGCGAGTTCTTCCGCGGCCCGTGATCCACCCGACCGTCCGAGGCAGAGAAGCACGATGCTCGTTCAACGACTGCGCGCGATCCAGAACCGGCACGGGTACCTGCCCGACGCCGAGCTGGTCGAATTGTCGAAGAAGCTCGGCGTGCCGCTGCCGCGCGTCGAGGAAGTGGTGAGCTTCTTCCCCGCGTTCCGCCGCGACCGCGACCGCCCGGCCGACGTCGAGGTGCGCGTGTGCCGCGACATGACCTGCCACCTGCGCGGCGCGTCACAGCTTCTGCGCGAGGACGGCCTGCACGCCCTGGCCGACGAACTGGCCCGCGAGACCGGCCGCACGATCCGCGTCGAAGGGGTGTCGTGCCTGGGGCGGTGCGACCGCGCCCCCGCGATGTGGGTGGAGTGCCACCCCATGCCGCGCGACGAGCACGCCTGGGTGTACTGCGGGCGCGGGCGGTCCGGCCTCGAACGCGCCCTGCGCGCGCTGGCCGCCGGGACGCGTCCGACCCCCGACGCCGACGCCGACTACCTCGTCTTCACCAACCGGGACCGCGCGTTCGGCGGCCACGTGCCGCACCCGGAAGCGGCCGCGAGTTCGCACGCCGAGATCCCCGCCCCCGACTGGGACATCAACCCTTACGGGCCGAGCGGCCGGCGCTCGGAAAGCGCCGTGGTCTGGCCGGCCGGTCAGGACGGGCTGCGCCCGGAGTACGCGGCCGTCTGGCGCTACGCCCAGTTCACGATGGCCGCCGGCGGCACGCCGCTCGCGCCGCGCGGGCTCTCGGGCAAGGACCTCGACCGGTTCGCCGACGACCGGCACCCGTTCCTCCACGAACTGCGCGTGTCGGGGCTCCTGGGGATGGGTGGGGCCGGCGCGCCCGCATACGGCAAGTGGCTCGACGTGTGGCAGCAGCCGGGGCCGGAAAAGTACATCGTTTGCAACGGCGACGAGAGCGAGCCCGGCACCTTCAAGGACCGCGAGATCCTCCTGCGCTTCCCGCACCTCGTGGTGGAGGGCGTGCTCCTCGCGGGCCTCATGACGGGCGCGTCGGCGGGGTACATCTTCATTCGCCACGAGTACCACGAGCAAATCCACGCGCTGCGCGCCGAGATCGAGCGCGCGCACCGGCTCCGCGCGTGCGGCACGAACATCTTCGACTCGGGCCTCTCGTTCCCGGTGGAGGTGTTTGAGAGCCCCGGCGGGTACATCTGCGGCGAACAGTCCGCCCTGCTCGAAGCGATGGAAGACCGCCGCGCCCAGCCGCGGAACCGCCCGCCCGAACTCGGCACCAACGGCCTCCGCGACAAGCCGACCGTCGTGAACAACGTCGAGACGCTCGCGTGGGTCCCGTCGATCGTCCTACGCGGCGGCCGCGGGTACGCCGAGGCCGGCTGGCGCGTTTCGGACAACGGGAAACAACTCGGCTTCAGCGGGCGGCGGCTGTTCTCGGTCAGCGGGCACGTGCAGCGGCCCGGCGTGTACGAGGTGCCCGTCGGGCTGCCGCTCGGGGAACTGGTGCTCGACCCCAAATACTGCGGCGGCATGAGCGGCAAGCGGCGGCTGAAGGCGGTCGCGACGTCGGGGCCGTCGGGGGGCTTGTTGCCGGCGAAACTGCCGCTGCCCGCGGGGTTTCACGCGAAGTTGCCGGACGCGCTGAAGCGGATTCGCGAGCGCTCGCCGGCCGACGCCGACCTCATGGAGTGGTTCGTCGGCCGGCACATTTCGACCGGCGCCACCCACCTCGACCTGCTGTCGGTCCCACTCGACCTGAACTTCTTCCGGCACCTCGCGGGCGTGTTGCGGCTGCCGGTCGAGCCGATGCTGGGGGCGGCGCTGGTCGTGTACGGCGACGACGCCGACGCGCTCGACCAGGCGGTGAACTTCACCGAGTTCTACCGCAACGAATCGTGCGGGAAGTGCGTCCCGTGCCGGCTCGGCTCCGAGAAACTCGCTCAACTCGGGACCGATCTGCTGAGACGCCGCGACGCGGGCGAAATCACCCCGGGCGTCGTGAAGGCGCTCAAGACGGACGTGCTCGAAGTGGCGCGGGCCATTCAGCAGACGTCGATCTGCGGGCTGGGGTACGTCGCGCCGATCCCGCTCTCTTCGGCACTCGCCTACTTCCCTAATGACGTGACGACCGCCCCGCCCGCCGATCCCGGCTCGCAAGGGTGATTTCGCTCCAACGGCCTCGGAGGTCTGTGCATGTCGGAACGAACGGACGCGCTCACCGGGTCCGCGACCGGCCGCGAGGTCGAGTCGCTGTTCGCGCGCGACGACGACGACCACCTGGTCCGCCGCGAGCGCGAGACGCGGGCGCGGTTCCGCGAGATGGTGACCGTCGTGATCGACGGGTTCCCGATCGAGGTGCCCCGCGCCGTGCCGAAGACGGACGCGCAGGGCAACCCCGTGCGCGACACCGGCGGCGAGCTGGTACCGCGCACCACCACGATCTACGACGCCGCGGTCGCGCTGGTGAACGCGCACGTCTGGTCCGAGTCCGACCTCAAGCACCGCATCCCGGTCCTGTGCCACCAGGCGCACCTGTCGCCGGTCGGGATGTGCCGGATGTGCTCGGTCCACATCAGCAGCGTGAAGCGCGGGAAGCTGACGCCCGGCCGGCGGCTCGTGCCGTCCTGTCAGCACCGGGTCGAGCGCGGGATGGTGGTGACGACGCGGGCCGGCCTCGACGGCTACAACCCGGCGACGTGGAAGGCGGCCGACGTCGAGGCGGTCGAGCGGTTCGCGGCCGAGGTGAACTCGTCGATCCGCGTGGTGGCCGAGCTGCTCGCCGCCGATCACCTGCTCCCCGATTCGGGAACGGTGAAGCGGTACGAGAGCGAGCTCACCCGCGTGGCGCGCGTGGCGGGGGTCACCGCGCCGCGCGCGTGGTTCGCCCGGCCCGCAGAAGCGGAGAGCCGCAACCGGCTCCACGAAGCGGACCCGCGCTCCCGGCGCATCCCCCTCCCGCTCGCCCCGACCCCGGCGGCGCCGGAGGAGCTGGAGGACCGCGGCGCGTGCCGCGCCTGGGAGGACTGGAACCGCACCGTGGACGAGCGGTTCCCGTACTCGTCGCGGTCGGTCGTGGTCGATCACGACAAGTGCATCCTGTGCGACCGCTGCGTCCGGTCGTGCAACGAGGTGAAGCCGTTCCAGGTGCTCGGCCACACCGGAAAGGGCTACGAGACGCGGATCAGCTTCGACCTCGACTCGGTGATGGGCGATTCGAGCTGCGTGCAGTGCGCCGAGTGCATGGTGTCGTGCCCCACGGGGGCGCTCTCGCTCCGCCGGCGCGTGCAGCCGCGCGCCTGGCCCGACTCGCCGACCGCGATCCCGCAGAACCCGAACACGCCCTTCCCCACGGAGTCCGGGTTCCTGACCGCCGACGAGATGCGCGACGTGTGGCTCGCGTACCACAGCCCCAAGCACGGCCCGCGGGTCGTGTTCCCGTTCCGCTCGATCCCTTACGCGTACCTGAAGTGGAACGAGGGGGCCGTTCGTAAGCGCGAGGTCGTCGCGGGGGAGAAACTCGTCCTCTACCGCGAGGGCGAGTACGGCTCCACGGCGTTTCTGCTCCAGGGCACCGGCCTGTTCCACTTCTACGTGGGCGGTTCGCGTTCGGGGGACCGCCCCAGCTTCTTCGGCCGGCTGTTCGGGCGCAAGCCGAGCGGGGGCGAAGGGGAATTCGGCCGGCACGTCGCGACGCGGCCGGGCAACCAGCTCGTGATGGGCGAAATGGGCTGCCTGACGCACCAGCGGCGCGAGTCGACCGTCGTTTTCGAGGCCGACCCGAGGGTCCCGGCTCTGGAGTTGGTCTCGGCAGGGTCCGGCTGGCCGGTGGCGCGGGTCGCGGCGGGCGGCCCGCCCCGCGCGGTCGTTTACGAAGTGACCCGCAACATGCTCGACATGATGCAGCGGACCGCGTCGTTCCGCGAACACCTGGACGAAGTGTACACCAAGCGCGCGGTGGAAAGCTCGGTGCGCTACGGCGAGCTGTGCGCGGACCTCCCGGCCGAGACCCGCGAGGAACTGGCCGCGTTCCTACTCGCGGGCGGCCGGCTGGAGTTCCGCCGCGTCCCGGCCGGGCAAACGATCGTCGCCGAGGGCGAGCCCGCGCGCGACTACTACATCATCCGGCTCGGAACCGTCCGGCTGTTTCGCACCGTCTCCGGCCGCGAGCGCGTGCTCTCGATGCGCTCGCGGGGGCAGTCGTTCGGCGCGATCGGGCTCCTGGCCGACGACCTCCGGCGCTGGGGCGCGCTCCCGCGCACGAGCCGCAACGAGCGCGTCGCCACGGTCGCGGCGCTCGACCCGGTCGAGGTGGTGCGCGTGCCGGGCGACGTGTTCCACGAGATGTGCCGCCGCTTCCCCGCCGTGCATCAGGCCCTGCTCGAAGACGCGGCGCGGCGGCTCTCCGAGACCGCGGCCGGCGGCCCGGCCGGGGTGCTGAGCGAGTACGCCCGGCAAGGGTTGTTTCAGGGGCAAAAGCTGCTCGCCCTCGACCTCAACAGTTGCACGCGGTGCGACGAGTGTACGAAGGCGTGCGCCGACTCGCACGACGGGCACAGCCGGCTGCTGCGCGAGGGGCTGCGGTTCGGCGACTTCCTGGTGGCGACGTCGTGCCGGTCGTGCCACAAGCCGTACTGCATGGACGGCTGCCCGGTCGACGCGATCCACCGCCGCGAGGGGAAGCTCGGGGTGGTGATCGAGGACCACTGCATCGGCTGCGGGCTGTGCGAGAAGAACTGCCCGTACGGGTCGATCCAAATGGTGCCGCGCGACCCGGCGCGTTCGCTGCCGCTCTTGGGCGAGGTTCCGCCGCTGGTCGCGTCGGTCGGCCCGCGGCGCGCGGTGAACTGCGACCTGTGCGAAGGGGAAACGCCCGCGTGCGTGAGCGCCTGCCCGCACTTCGCCGCGTTCCGCATCGACGGCCCGGCGCTGCTCGACGAGGTGCTCGCGCGCAAGCAGCGCGCGGAGTGCGTGTGATCCTTCGTGGGACGGGCCGCCCGGCCGAACCCGCACGATCGAAACTGCGACAACGGTGGAGGCGCGGCGTGCGGGCCTAACGGAACGTGCGATCGCGTCGATTCGCGACCATAACGGGAACGATCGTCTGGACCCCGAAGGGGTCGGATAGTTTAGCCCCGGGCAACGCCCGGGTGGCGGGCGGATTGGTCTTCCAGGCTGAAGGCCTGGGATCGCTGGGGTATCGCAGCCCTTCAGGCTGCCCAACACCGCCATCGCCAACCCCGGGCGTTGCCCGGGGCTAAACTATCCGACCCCTTCGGGGTCCAAAGGCCGACACCCCGTTGCGGAAACGAATCACCACGATCTCCGGTAAGGTCGCCAAACAGCCAACCCCCACGGTTCGTCAGAACGCGAAGCTCATCTCGACGAAGCCCGCCAGCAGCAGGTTGCTCCCGCTCCCCGTCGGGTTGTAGATGCGTCGGTACCCGGCCCCGGGAATGAGCGTCGCGAGCCCGCTCGTGATGATGCAGTTGTTGTTCAGCCGCGGCCGGTACTCCCACCCGCTGCTCAGGTCGAGGCCGATCTGCCGGTTGATGTGGCCGAGCTGCGTGAACGTCTCGATCGCGTTCGTCCGGTCGAACCACAAGAAGTTCGCGTTGTTCACCAGCCGGAACGCGGGGGTCACCTCGAAGTCGACGCCGGCGTTGACGAGCCACAGGCCCGGGTTCACGAAGTTGCTCTGCCCCTGCACGCGGCTCGCGCGCATGTCCGGATAGAGGCTCTGGTCGTTCGGGAGCCCGACGCCGAACAGCGCGACGCGCTGCCGCCGGAAGTAGCTGAACGCCCCCGCGAAGTTGGTGTTGTCCAGGATCGAGTCGAACCCGTGCGCGCGGCCGTCGCGGGCGTTCCCGTCGCCCGACGCCCAGAACCCGGACGTGCGGAACCGAATCCAGTCCGCGGTGTACGACAATTCGAGCGCCGCCATCCCCGCGGAGATCGACTGCGGCCGCCCCGCGATCGGGTTCATGCCGTCGCGGCCGAGCACCCAGTACGCCGCGTGCGACAGGCTCAGCCGGCCGATGTGTCCGTCGCCCGCGAGGCCCAGGTAGTACGCCTCGACGCGGTGCGGCTGCCGCGCGCCGACCGGGTCGGGCCGCACCAGTGAGCCGTTGCGCGCGAACTGGATGTCGGGGCCGTCGTTGTTGTAATGGAAGCTCCCCTCGACGTTGTAGCCCGGGAAGACGAAGTCCTGACGGTACAGGTTGGCGATGACGATGTTCTGGTCGCGGTCGCGGAACGTGTTGAGCTGCGTGGCGGAATCCTTATCCAGTTGGCGGAAGTACGCGAGGTTGTACTGCGTCCGGTTGGCGTCCGCGTTGCCGAAGAGCCGCACGCCGCGGTTCACGTCGCTGTAGACGAACCCGCGGAAGTCCGACGTGAACGGCTGCGCCCCGGCCCGGACCGACACGAAGTCGTACGCCGAACTGGTCTCCGCGATCTTGTACTCCGCGAACCACTCCTGCAGCGTCGGCCGGCCGAGCACCAACACGTTCCCCGCGCCCGGGTCCGGGCTGACCACGCGGAGCGTCTGCGCGCTGACGCTGTTGAGCCCGAACGCGGGCGTGAGCCGGACGCGCCAGTCCGCGGGCTTGAACGCGGTGTCGCCGTGGAACAGGTCGAACGACAGCAGGTACAACTCGGAGTGCGCGAACTGCCCGTCGCGCGAGAAGAAGTTCCGCACGAGCGGCCTGGGCGAACCGGCCAGGGGCGGCGAGACCGCGGTCGGGACGCTCCGCCCCTCGAACAGGTAGGTCGCGGAACCGCTGACGTTCAGGAACGTGTGCTGCCCGTAGATCGGGTAATCGCCCTTGAGCACGTTCTGCCGGAACGGATCGAACAGCGCGCCGATGGTGTACGGGTAATCGAAAACGCGCGGGTGCCCCTGGTCGTACCGGTCCCACGTCGGGAACCCGAGCCGCCACCGGTCCTCGACCGTGTCGTACTCGTTGTTGTTCCCCGATCGCACCGGCACCCGGCTCCGCCCCGCGAACCCCGGCGGCGAATCGCTCACCGCGACGAGCCGCTGCAAGGCGTCCGCGACTTCGCTCCGCGCCCGGGGCTCCGTCGCCTCCGTGGTCGGGGGCAAGTTGGGCAACTCCACGGGAGGCGCGGGCGTCTCCGTGGTCCGGACCGTCGCGGGTGCGGGGAGCGGTGGAAGTGGAGGGGGCGCCGGCGCGGGCGGTGGAAGTTCGTCCGGCGGCAGCGAAACGGGCGGGAGATCGGGCAAACCCGCGTTCGCGCTAACACCGGCCGGGACGCCGCGAAGGGTCGCGCCGTCCGAAAAGCCGAGTAGCAGAAAGCAGACCCAGACCTCGAACAACGCCGTACCCCCACGTGGGACAAAGGGCGTCGTCCCTCTCATCTGGGGAATCGGTCGCGGGGAGGTGAAAATTAACGAATATTCCGAGAAGCCGGTGCCCCGCGATCGTGCTCACGGGGCGCCTTCGGGAGACGTTCGGACCGAATAGTGGTCGCGACTCACTTCGCCGCGGCCTTCTCAGCCTCCGCGGCGCTGATGAGGCCGTCCTTGTCGAGGTCGAGCTTGTCGAACACGTCGGCCGGGCCGGTGAACTCGCGCCGCGACACGTCGCCGTCGCCGTTGCGGTCCATCGCCCGGAACCACGCCGGCCCGCGGCGCGCGTCGAGGGCCAGCGTCTGCGGGTAGCCGCGGCTCGCCGCGACGAGCAGCACGCGCGGCAACTTCTTCGCGTCGAACGCGCCGGCCGTCACGCACCCGGCCTCCTTCAGCCGGTCCCACGCGCCGCGCAACTCGCGGACCGACAGCGCGCCGTCGTGGTTGGTGTCGATCAGCTCGAACAGCCCCGCCCCGTCGAGCACGGTGAGCAGCACCTGACCGCGGACGATCTGCGCCTGGAGATCGAGCCAGGCGTCGAGTTCCTTGCGGGCGCCGCGGCCCCTTCCCCTCGCCCGGTTCGGGCGCGTCGAGTTGCGCGACGAGTTGCTTGCGCGCGGACGCGAGCGCCTCGTTCACCGTGCCGCCCGCGGTCCAGCCGTCCACGCGCAGCCCGCTGGCGCTGAAGGCGAACCGCCCCCCCGCGCCCGACTTATCCGAGAGCTTCACGGTCCACTTCGCGTCCGCCTCCTGCTTCCGCCACGCGGGCAGGTCGTTCGCCTTGAAGCGCGAATTCCGGCGCGCGATCTCCGCGGCCCAGTGCGCGTCTTTCGGGTCGGCCGGCAGCAGCACGAGCGGGAGCTTCGCCAGCACGTCCGGCGCGGGGTCCGCGGTCGGCGGGGTGAGCAGAACCGTCCCGGCGGCGCCGGGGTACACGGCCTTCGGCACGAGCTCGCCCGCGCCGATCAGCTCGTCGTCGTTCTTGTCGAGCTTCTTCAGCGCGTCGGCCGCGGCGTGCCACTCCTTTTCGCTCACCTTGCCGTCGCCGTCGGCGTCGAGGTTCTTCACGAGCGCGGCGGCCAGTTCCGCGCTCGCCGGCAGTCGGCCCACCCCGATCTGCACGTTCCCCACGCCGTTCGCGCGATAGAACGCGGCCAGTTCGTCGAGCGTCACCTTGCCGTCGGAGTTGCGGTCCAGTTCCGCGAGCGCCGGGGCCGCGCCGGTCGGCGGCGCGAACCCGTTGCCCATCGCCTGCCGCAGCGCGCGCGGCGCGGGCAGGAGCGCGGCCTCCTTCGCGTCGAGCGCGCCGTCGCCGTTGCGGTCGAAAAACGCGAACAGCAGCGTGAACGTCTCGTTCCAGATCGCGGAGACGGGCACGCCGTCCACCTCGGCCAGTAGCTCGACGCGCGCGAGCTTGTCCCCACCGATCAGAACGAGTTCCGCCGGAACGGCGACGCGCTTGGCGGGCGCGGGCTCCGCCGCCGGGCACAGCCCGAACGCCGCGAGCGCCAGGGCCAGCGCGCCGAGGGTGGTGCGGGTCACAGCAGCTCCTTGATCGGTTTGCCGGCCGGGTCGGCGAGCCGGATGGGCCGGCTCACGTTCGACATGTTCTGCTTCATCGGGTCGAGGCCGATGGCCTTCATCACGGTCGCGACGAGGTCCGCCGTGCGGGTCGGGTCGCTCTCGACCTGCGTGCCGTCGGCGCTGGTCTTGCCGACCGCCTGGCCGCCCTTGATGCCGGCGCCGGCGAGCACCGCCGACCACGACGCGGGCCAGTGGTCGCGGCCGGTCTGCCCGTTGATCTTCGGGGTACGGCCGAACTCCCCCTGGCACACGACCAGCGTGCTGTCGAGCAGCCCGCGGTCCTTCAGGTCGGCGAGGAGCGCCGCGAACGCGGTGTCGAGCGTGCCGGAGAGCCCCTTCACGCGCTCGAAGTTGTTGTTGTGCGTGTCCCAGCCGTCGAGGCTCACCTCCACGAACGCGACGCCGCGCTCGACCAGCCGCCGCGCGAGTAAGCAGCCCTGCGCGAAGGTGCCGCGGCCGTAGGCCTCGCGCGCGGCGGGCTTCTCGTCTTCGAGCCGGAACGCGGCGGCCGCCTCCGGGCGCATGAGCCGCACGGCGCGGTCGGTGGCGGCCTTCATCGTCTCGGCGACCGGGTGCCCCTTGCCCGGCGCGAAGTCCGCCTCCAGCCCCGAGAGCAGGTCGAGGCGCTTCGCGTGGGACTCGGTGCTCACGCCCGCGGGCCGTTCCAGGTCGGGAACCTTCAGGTCGGCCGCCGGCGCGCCGAAGCCGAGGCGGTCGCGGTCGCCGCCCACGACCAGGGGCGCGAACCGCGGCCCGAGGAACCCGCCGCCGATGTCGTTCGCCCGCCCGCCGACGCTGACGAACCCCGGCAGGTCGGCCCGCGGGTCGTCGAACTCGTGGGCGACGAGCGCCCCGAGCGCCGGGAACTGGATCGCGCCCTGTGGCGTGTACCCGGTCAGGCTCACGACGCGGGCGCGCTGGTGGTCGCCCTCGCGGGTCGCCATCGAGCGGACGATGCCCAGTTCCTTACCGTGCTTGGCGAGGTTCGGCAGGTGCTCGCTGATCTTCACGCCGGGCGCGGCCTCGATCTCCTTGAACGGCCCGCCGTTCTCGTGACCGGGCTTCAGGTCCCACAGGTCGATGGTGGCCGGACCGCCGTTCATCCACAGCAGGATGACGGACTTGTGCCGCTTCGGATCGTCCTTGGCGCCGGCCGCGAGCGCGCCGAGCCAGCCGGACTGCGAAACGCCCGCGGCGCCGACGGCCGAGAGGCGCAACACGTCGCGGCGCGACATGCCGGCGCGGAGCGCGGAGCGGGGAACGCGGAGTGAGAACATGCGGGGCTCCTGTCGGTTCGGGTGGTGTTCGAATCGCGGGGCGGTTCGGCGGCTTTCGGTTCCGCGTTTCCCGCTCCGCGCTCCGCGTTTCGGTCAGTGGTTGGTGTTGAACTCGCTGCTGTTGACGAGCGCCCAGAACACGTCGCCGAGGGCACGGTCGCGGTCCGATTCCGTAACGCCCTCGACGTACTCGACCATCGTCTTCGCTTCCTTCGCGGTCGGCTTGCGGCCGAGGGCCGCGAGGAACAGCGTTTCGACCTTCCCCTTCGTGTCGAGGAACGGCGCGCTCGCCACGCCGCCGAGGGTCGGGTTCTTGGCGGGATCGGTGAGGTCGGTAATCAGCCGGCCGTTCATCATCGAGAGCGCCTGTGTGATCGACCGCTCGGCCATCACCGGGCGCTCGACGTGGAACTGCGCGGCGAACCGCCGGCGCCCTTCGAGCCCCAAACCGCGGCCGGTGTCGGCGCGCTCCGGCGGCAGCCCCGCGGCCGTCCGCAGGCTGTCGTAGAGCTGTTCGCCGGTCAGCCCGCGGATCGGCATCCGCGCGAACAGGCGCGGGTCGGTCGCGTCGGGGGTGACCGCGGAGAGCTGGTACGCCTTCGTGAGCACCAGCGCCCGGGTGATGTACTTCAGGTCGAAGCCGCTGGCCGCGAACGCGTCGGCCAGTTCCTTGAGCAACTCCGCGTGGTAACCGGTGTTCCCGCCGTCGCCGCTCAGGTCGTCGAGCGGTTCGACCAGCGCCGTGCCGTAGACGTGCGCCCAGAGCCGGTTCACGGCGTTGCGGGCGAAGTACGGGTTGTCCTTCGCGGTCAGCCAGTCGGTCAGCAATTTGCGGCCCGTGTCGGAGGCGAGCACCTCCGGCCACTTCACCGCGGTGCCGTCGAGCAACTCGGGACTAAGCGCCCTCTTGGTGTTGGGGATGGTGAGTTCGGGCGGCATCGCCTTTCCGCCGTCGCCCGTCTTGGGCGCGGCGAAGAACGCGGCCGTCTGCCAGAACTGGTCGCGGGTCCAGCGCGCGAACGGGTGGTTGTGGCACTGCGCGCAGTCGAGGTTCACGCCGAGGAACGAGCGCGTGGCGTTGGCCGCGAGGTTCTCCGGCTTGCTCTCGCTGGCCGCGAAGAACCCGACGGGGCTGACCGCCCCGCGCCGCCCCGCGGCCCCCGGCTGCGTGAGCAGCTCGCGCACGACGCGGTCGTAGGGGACGTTCTCCTGCACCCGCGCCGCGACCCACGCCTCGAAGTCGTCGGCCAGCCGGGCGAACTCGGGCGTGTCGGCCTGCGGCACCCAGGTGCGGCGCCAGAACGTCGCCATGTGCCGCGTGTGCCCGCCGGAGTCGATCAGTTGTGCGACGAGCCGCGCCCGCTTGTCGGCCGCGGTGTCCGCGAGGAACGCCCGCACCTCCGCGGCCGTCGGGACGCGCCCGACGAGGTCGAGCGAGGCGCGGCGCAGGAACGTGGCGTCGTCGACGAGCGGCGCGGGCTTCGCCCCGGCCCTCTTCCACTCGGCGCCGAGCCGGTCGTCGATCCGCGCGGCGAGCTTCGCGGGGTCGGGCGGCTCCGCGGCGCGAACCGCCCCCGGCCACGCGACGGCGGCCAACAGGAGCAACAATCGGTTTCGCATCGGTGTATCACTCTCCGGTTCGCGGTCGGTGGGTGTTTAGTAGTCGGTGGGAGAGATCAGGTGCCCGTCGTCGCGGAGCGTGAGGTAGGCGAACGTGAGCGGGTCGAGCCTGGTGCCCACGAACCGCACGGCGCCGTCGCACATGAGCACGTTCGCGCCGCCGGCGTGGAACCCGTAGACGCTGGTCTGATTGGTGCAATTCACGACGCAATCGGTGGCGTCGCCCTTCGCGGGGCGTTCGCCGGTCTCGCCGTTGACGACGCCGAAGCCGATGGAGCCGTATCCGGCCCACGCGCCGCGCGCGGACGGATTCATATTAGCTCGCGGATTATTATCGATCAGTTTGCCGTTGCGCCAAAGTTGAGGGCGCCCGGCCTGTTCGATCAGCAGCAACGTACACGAGGTGCCGTCGGTGATTTTCGTGAGCGGCAGGTAAACGCCGTCGGTCATGGCCTGGCGCTGATTCCCCCCCATCGTATCGGTCGGATTGATGGCGTTGGCGTTGATGCCGTAGCCGGTGTTCCCGGCATTCATGCCGTTGGAGGAGATGTAATCACAGGGGGCGGCGCTCACGGAGAAGACGGTGTCCTTGTCGGGGTTCGACGATTTTGCGGAGGCCTGCGATTGAATGCCGACGGAGCGGCCGGTCGGCGACGAGGGGCAGACGAACACGCTCACGGGAGTTTCGACAACCGCTTTGTTGGCGGGATCGTAGAAGTCCCGCTTCGGGTCGTACTTCCCGGCCAACGAGTCCTCGCCGATGTAGGGGAGGATGTAAGCCCCCCAGCCACCGTAGGGTTGGCCGCTGTTCAAGCTGGAACGGCGCGGCGGAAGACCGCCGTTGGCCTTTTCGAACTCCAAACAGGCCATTCCGATCCGGCGGAGATTGTCCGCGCAGACTTCGCGGTCGGAAAGCCTTCGGGCCGCCTGCACGGCCGGGAGGGTCGATCCGACCCCCACCGCGAGGACGGCCAGGACGACCGCCAGTTCGATTCGCGAGAAACCCCGTCGCATTGGATCGGCTCTCCACGTTCGGTGAAAGAATGCGTAAGGGACCGCCACCAATTAGTAACTCAACGGAGCTTCGCCGTCGTCGCGAACCATCAATTGCGCAAAGACCCGCCCATTCAAACCCGTTGTGACAAACCTCACCGATCCGTCGCCCAATAAAATGTTGCAACCGTTGGTATGGAAACCATAGAGCCCCGCCTGATTACTACAGTTGATGACACAGGTCACGACCGAAGCACTGTAGCTACTTCCCTTTTGATCCAACCTCCCGCTGGAATCGAAGTGGTTGGGATTGTAAGTGTTCATTACCAGAGAACCATAACCCGCCCACGACCCCCGGTCGTTCGTCCCAGCCGGCGGGACGTCGTCGCCGCGATGCTTGCCGAGCTCCCAAACGCCGGGCCGTCCTCCCTGTTCGAAGACGAGCAAGTTGTTGGAGAGTCCGTCGGTATGTTCGGCGATGCGCACAAATCGACTGTCGTCGAGCGCGTCGTGCTTATTCGTGGGGGTCGGCGCCGGCCAGCCCGCACCGTAGCCGTCGGACGGAATCGAGAGGCCGTTGCTGGTCATGTAGTCGTTAACCCCGCACTGCGTCGTGTAGGTCACGCCGTTGCCGTAGTTGGGCGAATACTTCGACGCCTGTGCGGAGAAGGTCATGCTCGGTCGCTCCGGGACCGAAGGGCAGAGGAAAATCTTGATTTTGGTGCCGACGGCGGGCGCGTTGATCGAATCGTAGAAGTCGTACTTAATGTTCATCGCGTTGAAGACGTTGCCTTGTTCGATGTAGGGGAGAATGTGCCACCCCCACCCTCCGTATCCGTAGGTTTGACCGTTCGCAAAACTTCCCCCGAAGCGACGAGCCGGAAAACCGTTGTTGTTGTCGTGGAAGCCGTGGAAGCCGATACCGAGTTGTTTCAGGTTGCTTTGGCACTGCAGCCGGGCGGCCGCTTCGCGGACCTTCTGGACCGCCGGCAGGAGCAGGCCAATGAGGACGGCGATGATGGCAATGACGACGAGCAACTCGATCAACGTGAATGCGGCACGTTGCGACCCCTGATGCGATCTCATCGGGTGGGTACCTCCGGGTGGAACGGTGAGGTTCGACCCAATGAGCGTTTTCCATACCAAACGGTGTAACGGTTAAAATCCAGGCATTTAGAGACATCGTCGTCGGTCGGGTGGCCCGAAAACTCTCAGACACGGCCACCGCTTAGCCACCGCTAGTAGTCGGTCGGCGAGATCAGGTGCCCGTCGTCGCGGATGGTGAGGTAGGCGAACGTGAGCGGGTCGAGCCTGGTTCCCATGAACCGCACGGCGCCGTCGCACATGAGCACGTTCGCGCCGCCGGCGTGAAACCCGTAGACCCCGAACGAGTTGTTGCAGTTGACGCTGCAGTCGGTCGCGTCGCCCTTCCCCGGCGTCTCGCCGGTCTCCGCGGACGCCGCGCCGAAGGCGATCGACCCCCACCCGGCCCACGAGCCGCGGGCGTTGGGACTCATGCCGAACATGTCGTTGCCGTCCTTCTTCTTGCCGTTGCGCCACACGTTCGGCCGCCCGGCCTGCTCGATCAGGAGCAGCGTGCAGGAGGTGCCGTCGGTGATCTTGGCGACCGGCAGGAACTCGTTGTCGGCCATCGGCTGGCGCTGGTTGCCGATCATCTGGTCGGTGGCACTGGCGTTCAGCCCGTAGCCGCCGCGGGCGATCAGCACGCCGTTGGAAGAAATGTAGTCGCACGCCCCCGCCTTCGTCGCGAAGACCGTGTCCTTGTCGGCGTTCTCGGACTTCGTGGACGCCTGCGACTGGATCGCGAGCGCGCGGTCGGCGGGCGCTGCGGGGCACAGGAACACCGGCACCTGCGTCCCGACCGCGTCCCGGTTGGCGGGGTCGAAGAAGTCGCGTTTGAGGTCGTACTTCTTGGCGACGGACTCCTCGCCGATGTACGGGAGCACGTACGCGCCCCACCCGCTGTACGGGGCGCCGTTGTTGAACCCGGCGCGCCGCGGCGGCAGGCCGCCGTTGACCTTTTCGAACTCCGCGAACCCCTGACCGAGCTTGCGGAGGTTGTTCTGGCACTGCGCGCGTGCCGCGTCGGCGCGGGCCGCCTGCACGCGCGGCAGGAGCACCCCGACCGCCAGCAGGCACGCGCCCGCGGCGACCGCGAACTCGATGCGGGTCAGACCGTATCGCATGGTACCCTCGTGGCCCCGTTAGATGTCTTCGGTCAGGATCTCGCCGCCGTTGACGGTAACGATTCCGAACAGCGTGTTCGGGTTCAGCGACTGGCGCAGGAACCGCACGCTGCCGTCGCAGAACACCGCGGGCGCCCCGCCGCTGTGGAACGCGTACACACCCTGGCTGTTGTTGCAGTTGATCGTGCAGGGGCCGCCGGTGCCGTCGGCCGTGATCCCGTCGGACCCGAACTGCTGGAACCGCGACACCTGGTACGCGGCCCACGGCCCCCACTGGTTGTACGCGGACATGGCCGTGTTGCTCGCCTGCTTCTTGCCGAGGATATAGAAGTCCGGGCGCCCGGCCTGCTCGGTAATCAGCAGAGTGGTCGAGGTGCCGTCGGTGATTTCGAGGATCTTGCGCTGACCGCCGTCGATCATCGCGGTGCAGGTGTTGTTCCCGCTCAGCGACTGGTTGCCGTAGAGGGTCGACTGGAAGCTGTTGGGGCCGAAGTAGTCGCCGGCCGCCCCGACCGAGGTGACCCCGGAGTAATCGACCGCGACCGTGCGCGGGTTGTTCGGGGTGGAGGGGCAGGTGAAGATCTTCAGCGGCACGATGATGTTGGTGGCGTTCTCGGGGGCGTAGAAGTCCTTGTCGAGGCGGTAGTTGCCGCCCAGGGCGGCCTGCTCGACGTAGGGCAGGATGGCCGGCCCCCACCCGCGGCGCTGGCCGGCGGTGAGGTTGCGCCGGGGCGGGAACCCGCCGTTGGCCGATTCGTAGTTGTGGAACGCCAGCCCGATCTGCTTGAGGTTGTTCTGGCAGCTCATCCGGGCCGCGGCCTCACGCACCTTCTGGACGGCGGGGAGAAGCAGGCCGATCAGGATCGCAATAATTGCGATCACCACCAGCAACTCGATCAGCGTGAAACCGCGGCGCGTGCGCATGAAGGTTCCTACTCAAATGTTGTCGTGTGAGGTGCGTCGCGATCCGGCCGGTTCGCCGGGGCCGGCGGAGCGGTCTCGTGTCGTGTTACGGGCACGTCAGCAAATACCGCACCGCAGCGCCGGCGGCATTTCAGCCAAGTTTAGCAGGTATATAAGGAGCCCCGAAGTGAAAGCGAGCGCATTCGGTGTCCACCTCTGGGCGCCAATTAGCCACTCGCTCGACGGCGCGTTCCGGGTGGTCCGAATGGCGGGAAAGAAAGGTTGCAAAATGCGTTTCTGAACAACGCGGACCCCGGCTCAGTGGCGCGATCGGGGGTCGCGGGCCGAGTCGTACCCGGCCCTGATGATCGCCGCGCGGAGGTGGTAGGCGCCGAAGAGGCCGAGTGCGGCCGAGCCGATGTCGAGCCACGACCGGAGCCCCTTGCCGGCCGGGAGCCGTTTGAGCAGTTCCGACCCGGCGATCGCGGCCAGGGTCCCCCACGCCCCCGGCACCGCCCGCCTGATGCTCGACAGGTAACCGACGAGCGTCACGACTTCCGCGAGGTGCGCGACCGTGTGCAGCGCGTGCAGCGGCTCGCGCGCGACGTCCGCCCCGACCTCCACGCCCGCCCCGTTCAGCGCCTCAAGTGCCAGGCTGACCGCGGCCGAGCCGGAACTGATCGCGCTGGCGCTGAAGAGCGCCGGGAGCCACACGTTCTTGCACCAAACGGGCGCGGAGCCGCCCGTAAGGAGGACGCCGGTGTAGGACGCGAGCAACAAGGCCAGCGGAACGCCGCCGAAATCCGCCACCGCCACGAGCAACCCGTCGGCCGCATTCCGCAGAAGCCCTCGGTCCTTCGGTTCCTCGGTTTCACCCCACCGGAGCCACTCGCGGGCCAGCGCCGCGGCGCCGGCTCCGTGGTAGGCGGTCAGCACCCACGCGCCGAGGTTCATCGGCGACTCGGGCTTGAACACCCTGAGCATGTGGTGGAACCGCTTCGGGTCGCCGAGGTCCGCGATCAGCAGCGGCGCGCACGGCAGCGCGGCGGCCGCCGCCACACACGTCCCGACGCGCGCCGCCGGCCGGAACCGCGGCCCGCCGAACCGCTCCGCGAGCCGCGCCGTCACGTACGCCCCGCCGCTCAGGCCGCCGAGGAACAGGATGCCGACCGAGTAGACCAGCCGCCGCCCCGGCACCGCGAAGGGCCGCGGCAAGAAACCGTCCTCGGCGACCAGATGGCAAAGCCGCGGGAAACCGACGAAGGAGGTGTTTGCCGAAAGGCAGAGCACCGCAAGCACGCTGCCGATCGTCACGTAATAGAACCAGCCGCGGCCATACACCGCACCGACCAGTTGCGACAGCACGCTCTGGTACCCTGTCTGCGTCTGGTCCATCGCCATGACACCATAAGCCTGCGCCACATGGGCGATCCCGAACAGCAGCAGGCCGAGGATGCCCACGATCG
>JAFKJJ010000433.1 GCA_017306025.1 Planctomycetota bacterium | reverse complement strand
GCGGTGGGCGTCGAAGCCGCACGCGAGGCGGTCCCGGCCGATCTCGGTGAGCGAGGACCACGGCCCGGACCCGGCCGCCGATGCGGCGCAGGCGCTCCGGGCACGCCGGCGCGCGGCCCGCACCGACCGCGCGATGACGGGCGTGCTGTGGGCGTGTCAGGTGCTCACCGTCGTGCCGCTGTTCCTGATCCTCGGGTACATCGCGTTCAAGGGCGCGGGACAGGTGACCGGCGCGTTCTTCACCAACCTGCCCAACGACGAGCCCCCCGGGCTGTACCACGCGCTCGTGGGCAGCGTGACGCTGGTGGGGCTGGCGTCCGCGTTCGCGATCCCGGTCGGGCTGTTGGCCGCGGTCCTTCTGAGCGAGTACCGGAAGAACCCGCTCGTCGCGCCGGTGCGGTTCGTGGCGGAACTCCTGGGCGGGGTGCCGTCGATCGTGGTCGGGGTGTTCGGGTTCGCGCTGCTCGTGTACCCGTTCTGGCTGTCGCCGGGCGAGCGCGGGTGGGGGTACTCCGCGTGGGCCGGGGCGTTCGCGCTGGGGGTGATGATGCTCCCGGTGGTGATCCGCTCGGCGGAAGAGGCGATGCGGCTGGTGCCGAACAATCTGCGCGAGGCGAGTTACGCGCTGGGCGCGTCGCGGCGGCAGACCGTGCTGAAGGTCGTGATCCCCGCGGCGCTGCCGGCGATCGTCACGGGCGTGCTGCTGGCGGTCGGTCGGATCGCGGGCGAAACGGCCCCGCTGATCCTGACCGCCCGCGGGTCGCAGTACCTGGCGCGGTCGCTGTCGGACCCGACGCCGTCGCTGCCGTACTACGTGTTCGACTTCGCGACGAAGCCGGACGAGGCGCGGAAGAACCTGGCGTGGGCCGGGGCGTTCGTGCTGGTGGTCGTGGTGCTCCTGTTGAACGTGGGCACGCGGCTGTTGGCCGGGAAGCGCGTCGTGGCCGCGGCGCGTGCGGATTGAGGTAATTTGTCGCGGGGCCGTCCGCCGGCCCGTCGTCGGTCGCCACGCGCGGGAGCCGTCTCGACCGCGCATCCGGGCGCGGTGAGACGCGGCACGCGGGACGAACGGTGTGATATCGGATCACGGTGAAAGATAGCGTCGTCGCGCCCCTCTCCCGCGAGGGGCTGTAGAATCGCTGTGGCCGGTGTGCGGGGCGGGCGCGTTTTTGACCCCGAAGGGGCGGGTCGGGGCGCGACTGCCGCGCAGACGCGGCGGGCACAACGATCGAGCACCGGGGCCACCCTGATACACGTACCCGGTGAGGGTGTCCGGTTTCTGGGCGAGTCGCGACCGGCCGCCGGGTTCACGTCCGAGGTCGACCCGGGGAACTCCCGGCCGCGCCGGCAAACCGCCCGCGGGTAGTAGCCGTTCGTTTCCCGCCCCTTTCCATTTCCACCGTTCCGAATTCGTTCCGGCGGCCATGTAGGATGGCGATGATCCCGATCCTGCGACTCCTGCGTGCCGCGACCGGGTCCGACCGGAACCTGCTCGACCGGTACGTCCGCGACCGCGACGAGGAAGCATTCACCGAACTGGTCCGGCGGTACGGTACCGGCGTCTGGGCCGCGTGCGTGCGGCTCGCGGGTTCCGACGCGGAGGACGCGTTCCAGGCCGTGTTCCTGACGCTCTCCCGCAAGGCCGGGACCGTGACCGGCTCGCTCCCGGCGTGGCTGCACGCCGTCACCCGGCGGGTCGCGTCCGACCTCCGGCGGAACGCCCGGCGGCGGGGCACGGTCGAGGCCGCCGCCGCACGGCCCGCAGAAGCCCCGCCCGACGACCTCGGCCTCCGCGAAAGTGTGGCCGTGCTCGACGAGGAGCTTTCGCGCCTGCCCGAGCGGTACCGGGCGGTGCTGATCGTCTGCTGTCTCGAAGGTCGCTCCCGGGACGAGGCGGCGGTGCAATTGGGGTGGTCGGAGGCGCAGGTCAAGGGCCGGCTCCAACGCGCCCGCGACATGCTCCGGACCCGACTCGCCCGGCGGGGCGTCGAACTCGGCGGAGCGCTCTTGGCCGCGGCGGTGGCCGGTCCGGTCCCGGTCCGCGCCGATCCGCCCTCCGCGGCCGCCCTCACCCTTACCCACGGAGTGATTCGAGCCATGGTGACCCAGAAGCTCAAGTTGGCGGCGGTGCTGATGGCCTGTGCCGGGATCGCGGTCGCGGGCGGGATGGCGCTGCGGGCGCAACCCGGCGGGCAAAACGGGGACGCGCGGGAACCGTCGAACGCCCCCAAGGAATCGCGGGTCGGCGCGGCGCAGGACAAGAAGGACCCGCCGCCCAAGGAGCGGACGGATTCGGCCGAGAAGGTGAAGGAACTTCAGAAGCAGCGGATCGCCGTGCTGAAGGCGGCGGCGGAAGTCGGCCTGAAACTGGCCCAGCGCGACCGCCTCGAGGTGTGGGAAGCGGTGGAGGACCGGGTGACCCTGCTCAAAGCGGAACTGGAAGTCGCCGCGACGGAGGCGGATCGCGTCACGCTCTACAAGAAGGCACTGGACGATCTGAAGGTGTACGAGGCGGTGGCCAAGGCCCGGTTCGAGGCCGCGCGCGGGACCGAACTGGCACTGCACAAGGTCAAGGCGAAGCGCCTGGAAACGGAGATCGCCCTGGAGCAGGAGAAGATGAAGCAAGCCAAAGACGGTAAGTGACCGGAACGGCCGCGAGCCCGCGCGGGCCGCGGCGCTCAACCAAGAGTGCTCGGCGCCGAGCAGATTTACCAGCCCCGTAATCGGGACGCGACAGAGAACGGCGCGCCAAACGAGTACGCCCCGGGCACCGGTGCCGCACGTTCAGGCGGGCTGAAGGGCCGCGATCGGCGATCCCGGGGCTTCAGCCCGAAAGACAAACACCACCGCCCACCCGGGGCAACGCCCGGGCTAGAGTGTCCGACCCCTTCGGGGTCACAAACCGTTCCGGCACGCCCGTTTCTACACGGTCATACCAAGTCCGGGTGAAGAGTATCGGTCGCGAGTAGCGGCCTTTGTCGTGGGGCA
>JAFKJJ010000539.1 GCA_017306025.1 Planctomycetota bacterium | reverse complement strand
CTGGCCGATCTCGATCCGCCCGTACGGTACAAGCCGTCGATCGACGAGGTGAGGGCCGAGTTCATCCGCAAGGACAGCCGCGCCGTCCGCCCGCCGAACGCGGACGAGCGCGAGACCTTCGATCGCTACGGGGTGACCGGCAACCGGGTGTACGTCGAGTACGACGTGGAGGTGACCGCCGAGCAGGTGCGGGAGCTGCGCTCGCAGGAGCGGTCGGCGGCCGCGGTGCGGGTGCTCGGCATCCTCTTCGCGGTCGCGCTGGCCGGGTTCCTGTTCCTCCGCGCCGACGAGTGGACCCGGGGGTACCTGACGAGCTGGCTGGCGCTGGCCGCGGTCGCGCTGGCCGGCGGGGCCGCCGCCGCGTTCCTCTTCATTTAGTTAGTATTTCGTGTTTTGTGTTCGGTGTGTGGTGCCCCGGCCCGTTCGCGCGTTGCGTTGAAATGCTCTGCCCGAAACACTAAATATAAAACGCCAAACACCAACCGCTCATGACCACCGAATCCGACCGGCTGCTGATCGCCCGCGTGCGGAAGAACGACCAGTCCGCGTGGGCGGAGCTGGACCGCCGGTACCGCGGCCGGCTCACCGCGTACGTCCGCCGCCGACTCAAGGACCACGCGTCCGTCGAGGACGTCGTGCAGGAAACGTTCATCGGGTTCAGCAACAGCCTCGTCAACTACGACGACAAGCGCGACCTCCAAACGTGGCTGTTCACCATCGCCGCCCACAAGGTGACGGACCAGCTCCGGAAGATGGGCCGCCTGCGCTACAAGACCGGCAGCGAGTCCGACGACGAGGTGATGATCGAGTCGCCGGACGAGCGGCAGCGGGGCGCGTCGACGCTGGCGCGCAGCGCCGAGCGCCGCGAGCGCGAGGAGGACGCGCTCGGCCAGGCCCTCCGCGATCTGGTCCGCGACCTCCAGACGAAGGGCGAGTGGGGAAAGGTGATGGCGCTCGAACTGCTGTACGTGAAGGGCTGGGGCAACGCCGAGGTCGCCGCCCGGCTCAGGCGGAGCGAGCAGGACATCGCGAACCTCAAGTTCCAGGCGAAGAAGCGGCTCCACGACCACCTCACCGCCGCGAAACTGTCGCCCTCCGTCTTCCCGGAACTCTCGACCGAGTAAACGAGAACACAGAAGATGAGTCACCGCGACGCAGGGGAAGGCCGGCACAGAACGGGAACGGGCTCTTCTGTCCTTCTGTGTCGGGGTGAGTCCTTCTGCCTCTGCCCGCCCCTCAAATTTGACCCACCACTGTCCGCGTTCTACCCCTTGTAGTGTGGGCCCCTCGCCCTCGTTCGAGTTTACCGGACTCACGCCCCCCCCCATGCCCGTCGCGAACGCCAACCTGCTCGAAACTACCCTGCCCGGTGCGAACCGCCGGCGCGTGTGGGCGCACCCGGAAGCGAAATCGCACTCGCTCGTCGTCCTCACGTTCGATCGGTTGCTGGCGGCGCCGCTCGCGGGGGCGCCGAGGCCGGAAGTGGTCGCGGCCGCCGAGGGCGGCGGCGACCTCGACGAACTGCTCGGCCCGCTCGCGGTCGTCGTCGACCTCGCTGCGGTTCGCGACGTGAAGCTCGACCTCCTGAGCAACTCGCTCGCCGTCGAGTACGCCAAGGGCGGGCTCGGGACCGGCCGGCTGACCGTCGTGTTCGCGAATCCGGAATCCGCCGACTCGTGCTTTACGAAACTGTGGCGGCGGCTCGGCGACGGCCACACGCTCCGGCCGTACAAGCGCGACACGTGGGCGCTGGCCCGCGCCCCGCTCGTTCTGCTCGTCGGCGCGCTGCTGGTCACCGCGATACTTGTGCTCGAACTGAGCGTGTTCGAGGACATGGCCTCGGCCCGCGCCGCGGCGCGGATGGGCGCCCCCGACCTCGGCGGGCCGGACGGCGCCGCGGTGCCGCCGCGGGCGCCGCTGGAAGCGGTGCTCGGCCGGCTGAACTGGCGCGCCGTGTGCGCCGTCGGCGGCGCGGTGTGTGCGGTCGCCCAGGTGTGGCTGTACCGCCGGCTGACGCGCCCGCCGGTTCTGCTCGAACTCGTCCGCGGGGCGTGAGGGCGAGGGTCCGAAGCGCGGCCCGGGACAACGGCGGTCGCGCGCGTCCTTCGGGCCTCGTACTTCGAATCTCGGGTTTCCCGACGTGAGGAGGACACGGTGCGTCGCGAAGAGTGTGTGGAGCTGTTCAAGCGAATCCCCGAAGCGTACCACCCGCAGGTGAACCTGGTCCTGCGCAACCAGTTCGTGCTGTCGGTGGACGTGGTCATCCGGTTCGAGCCGGCCTACATCGTGTTCCGCGGCCGCGAGGGCGGCACCACCGACGAGGGCCGCGGGTTCTTCGTGCCCTACGAGGAGATCGCCTACTTCCGGCTGGAGCGCGTCGTGCGGCTCGGCGAGATGAAGCAGATGTACGGCGAGACGGGCTTTGTTGACGCCGAGGACCGGCTCTCGGCCGGCGAGCCGAGGGAGCCGGAGGCCCTGACGGTCGACACGAAGGCCCCGCTCCCGGTGCCGGCGCTGCCGCAGGACCCGGCGTCGATCGCCAAGCAGAACCTCCTCGACCGCATCCGCGCGACACGGGCCAGCGTCGCCGGCACCACGGGAAGACTGGGCTCGGACAAGAAGTAGCCCGCGCACGGCACCGAAACGCGAAGCGGCCGGAGCGCGTGCTCCGGCCGCTTCGCGTTTCAGGCGGCCGGAGCGCGGGCTCTGGCCGCTTCGCGTGTCAGACCGGCCGGCCGACCCACACGCCGGAAACGAAAAACCCCGCCCGGGTGAGGGGGCCCGGGCGGGGAGACTCGACCGGGCGAACGGGTTGCCCGGCCGGTCGTGCTCGCGAGGCCGGCGCGAATCAGTGGCAGCAGCCGGCCGCCGCACCGCAGGTGACGGGGGCGCAGCAGTCGCTCTTGCACTTCTTCTTCCCGCCGAAGCTGCCCATCCGGCCCTTCAGCTTGTCGAACAGGCCGGCCTTGCCGCAGCCGGTGTCGCAGCAGGTCGTGGGGCAGCAGGCCGGGGCGCACGGGGCGCCGCAGGCGTTGCCGCACGGGGCGCCGCAGGCCGGGGCGCAGGGGACGTCCTTCCACACTTCCTTGCACACCATCTTGGTGCACTTGACCTTCTCCTGCACCGGCACGCACACGGTCACCTGGCGGGTCGCCTGGTAGGGCACGCACTTGTTGACGTGGACCGTCTTGGTCACCGTCTCGACGGTCGGCACGCAGCGGGTGCGGGTGACCGGCGTCGGGACCACCTTGGTCACGCACTCGTAGCAGGTGACCTGCTTCTGAACCGGCACGCACTCGTAGCAGCACACCGTCTTGGTGACCGGCACGCACTCGTAGGTGCAGACGGTCTTGCACACCGGCACCGTCTCACAGACCTTCTTGCACTTGGTGACCGGCTCGCACACGGTCTCCTTGCACTTCTCGGTCTTGCACCCGCTGACGACCCGCGGGCACGGGGTGTAGCACGGGTCGCAGCACTTGTGCAGCCGGTCCATCAGGGTCGGCCCCAGCTCCTTGCAGTACGGCACCTGCACCTTGTGGGTGACCGTCTTCTGCACCATCTCCGTGACCATCACCGTCTTCCAGTGGGTCTCGTTGACGGTGATCGTCTTCTGCACCGGGCGCTTCTCCATCACCGTCACGGTCTTCTGCACCGGCACCCGCTCGGTGACGGTGACCGTCTTGGTCACCGGGACCCGCTCGGTCACGCACCGGTTCTCGGTGACCGTCTCGGTGACCATCTTGTTGACCGTCACCTGGCAGGTGACCGTCTCGGGCACGCACTCCCACTTGTGCGCGGTGTAGGTCTCGGTCTTCGTGGTCGGCTTCATCACCGTGACGGTCTCCTCGACGACCGTCGGCACCCACTCCTTCACCAACACCTTCTGCGTGGTCGGGGCCGGCCCGGGGGCCGGCGCCGGGGCGGGAGCCGCGCCCGCGGGGCCGCACGGGGCGGCCGTCGCGCACGGGTCGCCGCAGGGGTCGCAACTCTTCTTCTTGAACGCGCCGCCGAACGCGTGCGCGTCCCCGGCGACCAGGCCCAACAGGCCGGTACACACCGCCGTCATGATCAACGTCTGCATCCGTCGAACGCTCATGGTGACCCTCACTGCTCCGGGGTTCCAGCACCCGTCCGCCGCCGTCGCGACCATCCGTTCGTCGCAGACTCCGGCAATCGGTCCCGGTGTGCTTGCGATAGATATGACACCCCCGCGCAAATTGGGAAAGCGAACCAGGACGGGCAACCCACGGAAAATCGCTAATCTGCGTGGCGATCTGCCGGCTGGCGAACCGCGGGCGGTTGTGCCGGTTGTTACCGCCGGCGAAACTGGCGCGGTACTAGCGGCTGGTGCGGCGCCGGGCGCCCCGTGCCGCGCTCACAGATTTCGCAATTGATATAACCGAAACATCGCCGCCCCGGCCGGAGCAAGGGCTTCGGCGGCGGGAAGTTGCGACTTGGCACCCCGCGCGGCAGCGGGTAGCATCGCGGGCTGATTTTTCACGCTGCCACAGGTCTCTCCCATGTTGTTCGCCTACGTTCAGGACCTCAACCCGCTGGGCCACCGCGTCCTCTCGACGGCCGTGGCGGCGCTGCCGGTGGTCGTACTCTTCTACCTCCTCGTGGGCCGGCGGTGGCTGGCGAGCTGGGCCGGCGCCGCGGGCGCGGGCGTCGCGGTCCTGCTGGCGTCCCTCGTCTACAAGATGCCGGTCGACATGGCGGGCTGGTCGTTCGTCCACGGGGCGGTGTTCGGCCTGTTGCCGATCGGCTGGACCGTGTTCGCCGCGATGCTGCTCTACAACGTCACGGTCGAGACGGGCCAGTTCGCGGTGATCCGCCGGTCGATCGGCGCGCTCTCCGGCGACGGCCGCGTGCAGGCGATCCTCATCGGCTTCTGCTTCGGCGCGTTCATGGAAGGCGCCGCGGGGGCCGGCTCGCCGGTGGCGATCTGCGGGGCGATGCTCGTGGGCCTGGGGATGCCGCCGTTCCGCGCCGCGGTGATCTGCCTGATCGCGAACACCTCCCCGGTGTGCTACGGCGGCCTCGGCGTGCCGGTGCTGACGCTCGAAAGCTCCAGCGGCGTCTCCGCGGACAAGATCAGCATCATGTGCGGACACCAGCTCCCGTTCCTGTCGTGCCTCGTGCCGCTGTACATGGTCAAGACGATGTGCTCGTGGCGCCAGACGCTCCAGGTGTGGCCGGCGCTCCTGGTCGGGGGCGGGTCGTTCGCGATCTTCCAGTTCTTCTTCGCCACCGCCCACGCGTACGGGCTGCCGCCGATCTGGCCGCTCACCGACATCTGCGGCGCGATCTTCTCGATGGTCACGCTGGCGCTGTTCCTGAAGTTCGTCTGGAAGCCGCGGGTTGAGGTGAAGAGTTCCGAACTCGGCCCGCTCGCCCCCGCCAAGCCGGTCGCGCCGGCCGAGGTCCCGCACGACCCGCAGGCGGAACACGCGAAGGAAGAGGTCGAGTCGCTCGGGCTCGCCGTGCGCGACCCGGACGCCGACAAGCCGCTGACCGCGGGCCGCGTGACCCTCGCGTGGTCGCCGTGGATCATCATGGCCGCGTTCCTGGTGGTCTCCGGCTGGCTGAAGCAGGAAGAAAAGAAGAACAACGGGGCGCTCGACCTGGGCGTCGTGAAGTCGGCCTACGTCGCGGACGTGCCGACCCTGCACGACCGGGTCGAGCGCGC
>JAFKJJ010000040.1 GCA_017306025.1 Planctomycetota bacterium | reverse complement strand
TTCCGCCTCTGACTCCCTTGACCTCGACCCACATCCACTCCTCGTTGATCGAGGGGTCGGTGAACTGCTCGAAGCCGATCTTCACGATCCGGCTGACCCATTTCTCCAGCCCCCCGGCCGAGTCTCGGAGATCTTGGGCGGCCTGCGCCTGTGCCGTCATCTCTCGGATGATGGCCTCCCGCGTGGCGGTGCGTCGAACGTTTCTGTGTCTCATGATCGAACCCTCAGCGTTGTGAACTCGGACCACCTACCAACGCGACAGGTGGGGTCAGTGAAGTTGAAGGCACAATCGCCCAGTGATCGTGGTCAACTCACAATTGCAGGCGAATGAATCACTCAAGCTGACTCGGCCAAGCGATTAACGAACGCTTTGCCAGCTTCGGTTACCGCATCGAACTCCGCATTCGGCCAGCGCTGCTTGATAGCCTCGAACACCGCCGTTCCGATTCCTTGACGCCGACAGCCCTCTACGACGAACAGGAAGCCGAGGTACGTCCACTGCGGAGAAACAAACACCCATGCCTCAGCGACAGGAAACGCCACCCCCGATCGCCGGTACTCGATGGACCATATCTCGCCTGGGTAGCCCAACGACGCAATCGGCGAGTCCGTCTGGCGGAACACGATCTCGTGGCCCTCGCGGGTGCGGCGGGTCATCGTTTCGGGAACGCGGATCTTGATCTGGCTCGGATGCGGATCACTCATTGCCAGTCTCCAGATGCGCAGCGATGCCCTTGCCGCCTTTCAGTGGCGGGATCAGTGCGGTGGTCAGGTCGGACTCAGATGACCGACATGGACAAGTTTGGCTCAGGGCCGACGATGCCGTTTCCGAGACTGGAAGCACTCTCCATCTCGGAAACTGCTCATCGAAGGCCGTGCCACCTCAGACGTTGCCGAGTCACGACAGAATGCTCTCCAACCGCTGGATGAGGTGCCGGCGTTCGTCCTCGTCCAATCGGACGCAGACGAGTTCATACACCAACCAGTTGCCGTCTCGCCCGAAGATGTCGCATGGCGTGGACGGTTCACGCAGCACCGCGAGGAGATCCCGTACCCGCTCCGCGCAGGAGAGGGTGATCTCGACCCGCTCATCGATGTAGACCACATACACGTCGTCGTCCGTGTCGCCCTCGATTCGTAAGGTCGCGGCGGGACGGTTTCGTGAGTAACCCTTCATTTTGGAAGCTCCGTTCGCGCAGTGATGCCCAGTCGCCGCCGTTCGGCGCGGGATCATTGCAAGACCAGTTGAGGTAGTGTGATTGGCGCGTGGACAAGCCCCGTACTCGCGCAGGAGTTGGGGGCTTGTTCGGAAAAAGGTGAGCGGTGCAATCCCGCTCGTCATCCGAAAGCAGGCCGATCAGTTCGACAGGATCAGTATCAGCCGATTTGCCGAGTTAGTAAACCACGTCGCGAACTTTTTCGCCAGTAGCCGGCGACCGCGTTCGCTCGCTCGTTACCGGCCTTTGGTCTTCTTCTTGCCACCGCGAGCAGAGGTTCGAGTCGCTGTCGGTTAGGTTACCGCCTGGACGCGCCGCCAGACGAACGCGAGGTCGTCGCCCTGATGGTAGCGCATGGTCCCGGTGATGGTGTCGTCGCTCGCGTTGTACGCAACGTCGGCGGTCCATCTCGACGTATAGGCAGTCGGCGTCCGGGCTGATGAACAGCGGGCCAGTCACTCAGTGAAACTGATACCCAAGTAACCGTAGGCGTTCCCGACACGGTGCGGACCTCCCTTCCGACAGACCCGCCCGCGCGACTACCATCGGAGTATCTCACACCCGTAGGGAAATCAAGCAATCCACTCCCCGTGGTGCGGTTCGATCTGTCGTAACAGCGCCGTGTGAGATACCGTCTGCGACAAATCGACGGAGGGTCGTCGTGAGTCGCAATGAGTTACGCGCGGCGGGGCTGCGGCTCCTGGCCGACGCGCGGGCGCTACGTGCCGCGTTCCCGGCCGTGGCCGCGATGCGCACGGTAAGTCTCGGCGAGGTCGGGTCGGTGCCGCTCGACAGGAACCTCGCCGAGTTCCACGCGGCGATGCGGCACCTGCAAGCGGAGATGGTCGTGGTGCGCGACGGCCGCGCCGACTCGTTGGCGGTCTTGGACGACGAGATCGCGAACGTCGTGCGGCTGTTGCCCGCACCGGAAGGCGAGCCGGCCCCGAACCACATCGTCAACACAGGCACAGACTGACACCTCCGAATCGGCGTGGGCCGAGTCCTGTCCCGGCAACGGTCACGCCCCCATTGTGGGCGCGAATCCCCCGCCACCGGGGGAATACCGCCCAACCACGCGAGCGCACGCGAACCTGCGTCGCGTGTCGCGCCCGCAAATTCCATCTCCTCAACGCCCAACAATTCCAGCCGTTCCCTCAATTCGCACGCGCACGTTGCACCCGTCCGGTGACTTCGGACTTCGATTTGCCTTTGGGTCGAGCAGCCCCGGCGGGCCGAACCGAATCCGCGACCTTGCTCGCCACTCCGCCGGGGCCGACACAATGCGAGGGGTCGCGAACAGAGGAGACGATCATGCGATTCACATCCGGCCGGCTCATCGCGCCGGCCCTGTTCCTGACCGCCGGCTTGCTGGTGGTCGCCGCAGGTGGGGCCATCGGGCAACCCGGCAAGGACAAGGAACCCGGCAAAGAAAAGAAGGACAAGGACAAGGGGCCGAAGGGCGGTCCCGAAAAGGGCGCGAAGGAACTGCACAAGGCGTTCGACGGCATCACGGACATCGCGCAGGGCGCGCCGGCCGGCAAGGAGGCGACACGCCTCTTCGACCACGCGAAGAACTTCTACCGCGCGGCTCTGAAGGCGTACCCGGACGAGCCTCGCCGCTTCCGCGAGTTGGCGATTGCTGCCAACGACGCGGTGCGTGGTCTGGATCACCTGCGGCGGGCCTCGTTCCAGCCGGTCGCGAACCTGCCCGAACCGCCAACGGACTTCGACGGACCGCCCCCGCCCAAAGACGGGCCGAAGGGCAAGGGCGCGCCGCCTCCTCCGAAGGACGGGCCGAAGGGGCGCGACCTGCGGGACGACCCGGCCGAGCGCGGCCCGTGGTCCCCGGCACTCGACGTCCTGACGAACGTCCACAACCAACTCGCGACGACCGAAGTGCCGGCGAGGGGCGCGGGCCGGGATTTCCTCGACGCCGCGAAGAACGTGTACCGCCAGGCCCGCACCGCTTACGAGGCCGGCGACTACCGGAAGGCGGCCGAACTGGCGCGGGCCGCCGACGCCTGGCTCCGGGTCAATGAACACCTCGACCGCGCCGAGTGGGACGGCCCCGCTGCGCCGCCGCTCGCACCCGAACCGAAGGGCAAGGGCGCGCCGCCACCGCCGCCGGTCATCAAGTGACTCCACTCCTGCCATCCCCAACAACAGTTCGACCGGCCCCGCCCGCCGGTCGGCTTTCTCGATACGGAGAATTCACCCGTGAGTACCGCTCTGGCGACGGTCGAGGAACCGGCGGTCGCACCAACCGAATCGGCCCCGACCCGCGACCGGATCGGGCTGAACGCGGCCAACTTCTTCCTGGCCGAACTCACCGGCGTCGTGATGCCGTTCCTCGCAAAACTCCTCGCGGAGCGCGGGTGGCGCGACGATTCGATCCAGTTCGCCGCCGCAGCGTGCGGGTTGGGCGTGTTCCTGATGCAGACGCCGGCCGGTGTCCTCACCGACCGCGTGCGCTACCGCCGGTTGCTGCTCGCGGTGTCGTCGCTTGTGGTCGGCGTGTGCTTCGGCCTCTTGCCCCTGGCTCCCGCGACCGGGTGGGTGGTCGGGCCGCTGGTCTTCGTCGGTGGTGCGGCCCAGGCGTTCTTCGTGCCGCTTCTGGGCGCGCTGGCGCTGGGCCTTGCGGGCCACTCGGCGCTGCACCGTGTGATGGGCGAGAACCAGGGCTACAACCACGCGGGCAACATCGCCGCCGCGCTGACCGCGGTGGTGGTCGCGGGCTGGCTCGGCCTGCTGGCCGTGTTCTACACCGTCGCAGTCGTGTCCGCGCTGGCCGCCGCGAGCGTCTTCATTATCCGCCCCACCGACCTCAAGGAAGAACCCGGCTCCAAAGCCCAAGCCGGGCCGGGCCTCCGCACTCTGTTCCGCGACCAGCGGGTGGTCGTGCTGTTCGCGGCGGTCGCGCTATTCCACCTCGCGAACGCCCCGGTCATGCCGCTCGTGGGTCAGTACATCACCCGGCTCGGAGGCACCGACACGCAGGTCGCGGCCGTGGTGTTGGTCGCACAGGCGGTGATGGTGCCGGTCGCGATCCTCGCCGGGCGCATGTGCCACCGTTGGGGCCGCAAGCCGGTGTTCGCGGTCGCGTTCGTCGCGCTGCCGGTGCGCGTCCTGTTGTACTCGTTCACTTCGGACCCGTGGGTGCTGGTCGCGCTCCAGATGCTAGACGGGATCGGAGCGGGCATCTACGGCGTCGTTGTGACTGTAGTGTGCGCGGACCTCACACGCGAGAGGGGCGGGTTCAACGCTCTTCAGGGTTTGCTCGCGACCGCGCTGGCGGTCGGCGGGGTTCTCGGCCCGCTTATCGCCGGCCCGCTCGTGCAGCACCTGGGCTTCGCCGCCGCGTTCCAGGCGTTCGCACTGGTCGCCACCGTCGGTGCCGTCACTTTCCTCTCGCTCATGCCCGAAACTCAGTCCGCCACACGGGAGAACGGGTGATGAACACAACCGCATTCGCACCGACCGACGCGAGAACTCACTCTGCGTTGCGGAACCGGGTCGCACTGCACGGGGCGTATTTCCTGGGAATGGCCGGCATCGGTTTCTGCCTGCCGTACCTGCCGCTCTACCTGAAGGAAGAAAAGGGTTTCTCGGATCGGGGTATCGCGCTGGTGTGGGTGCTGGCCGCAATCGCGGGGCTGGTGCAGTTCCCCGTCGGGCTGTGGTCCGACCGGACCGGGGCGCGGAAGCCATTCTTGGTCGTCGCCCTCGCGGTGCTGGCGACCGCGACCGCGCTCCTCCCGTTTGCCGACCCTGCCGGCGTCGGCGGAATACTGCTGGTCGGGTTACTCGTGATCCTGTTCGCGGAGAACGGGCCGTGCCGTGCAACGGTTGAGAGCATGGCTGGCGCGGAAGCAACCCGACTCGCGTCACCGGGCGGGGTCGGCGCGGCACTGGGCGCGCTGCGGTTCTGGCGGCCGGTCGCCGTCGTACTGACCGCGCTGGCGGGTGGTGTCGTGGCCGAAGAACGCGGGATCGGGTGGCTCCTCGGCCCGCTCGCGGTGGTACAAGGGTTGGCCGTCGGTGCGGCGCTCCTGATCCGCGAACGCAACCGGAAGTCGGAACCCGTCATCTCTTCCGAGGCGGTTCAACGTGTAGCCGGGCTTCATTTGAAAGACCCCGTATTGTGGGCGTTCGTGGCGGCGATGGTGCTATTCCACGTCGCCAACGCCCCGCCCGGCGCGTACCTCGGCCTGTTCCTCAAGAACGACCTCGGCGCGCCGGCCCGCGACCTGTCCTTTGCCTTCGTCGTCAGCATGGTCGCGTGGATGGCGTGCGTGCGCCCGGTCGGATGGCTCGCAGATCGGCTCGGCCGGAAGCCGCTTCTCGTCGCCGGTTGGATCTCGATGACGGTCCGGCTCGGACTGCTCGCGCTGGCCCGCGAGGGGTGGCAGGTGCTACTGATCCAGTTGCTCGACGGGCTGGCGCAGGGCCTGTTCGCGGTGGCCGCCGCCGCGTGGGTGACGGACCGACTCGGCGACGCGCGGCGTGCGGGCGAGGCCCAGGTGCTGGTCGGTTGCGCGCTCGTGTTCGGGTCGGCGGTCGGGCCGGCACTGGCGGGCCTCGTCGTCACCGACCTCGGTTACCGAGGCACGTTTGGCCTTCTGGCCGGTGTGGGAGTCGTGGCGACGCTCGTGGTGGCCTTCATCGTGCCGGAAGCGGCCCGGCCCGTTCGCCAGAAAAAGGAGGCCCCATGAGTACCGCCGAGGATCTGATTACCGTGATGGTTCCTGGCGATCTCCACCTGACGGGAGCAGGGTTGCCGAACCACGCTGCCGCACTGCGCGCCGTTGCCGACGCGAACGAGTTGATCCGCCCCGACTTCGTTCAATTCATCGGCGACAACGTGCAAGACGGCACCAACGAGCAGTTCGACTTGTTCCGCGACTTAACCGACCGACTGTGCGTGCCGTGGTTCGCTCTTGTCGGGGATCACGACGCACAGGGCGACCCACAGGCGCGTCAGTTTCGCGAACACGTCGGCGATCCGGGCGGCTCGGTCGCCGCGCGTGGGTTCCGCTTTCTCCGGCTGAACACACAAGAGGGACACCCGGTGGGACTGTCGGTGGCACAGGTCGAGTGGTTCCGTGCGGAGGTCGATGCGGCTCTGGCGGTGGGCGAGCGGGTCGTGGTGTTCCAGCACAACTACCCCTACCAAATCTGGGAGAACTTCGCCGGCCCCGGCATCGACGCCTGGCGCGAGGTGGTGCAGACGCGACGGATTCACGCGATCCTCTCCGGCCACACGCACTATTGGCAGTTGGCGAACGACGGGCGCAACGCGGTGGTCGCGGTGCGGTCGGTCGGTGACCCGGAGGGCGGCCCGTCGGGGTACGCCGTCGCCGCGTTCCACGGGGACGACTTCGCGGTCGCGTATCGCGCGGTCGAGGAACGCGGGCCACTGGTTCTCGTCACGCACCCCCGCGACGCGATCCTCGCGACCGGCCCGGCCCATGTCGTCAAGGGAGCCGACGAGGTGCGGGCGCGGGTGTGGTCGGTCGCGCCACTCAGGGCAGTCAGTCTGTGCCTGGACGACGGAGTGCGGTCGTCGATGGATCCGTGCGGAAACGGGTTCTGGCGAGCGGCCCTGTTCGGTGACCGGCTGACGAAGGGCTTTCATCGGCTCGCGGTGCGCGCCGAGGACGTGGCCGAGGGAGTCGGCGAACGCGAAATCGAGTTCGCGGTGGACCCGACCGGGCGGTACACGGCAGTTCCGATGGTTCGGCCCGTTGTGACCTCAACCGCATTCTGCTGAATGGGAAATGGAGACGCCGTGTCGGGAAGTATTGCTCTTTGGCTGACGCTATTCTGGTTCGGACTGACCTATTTGGGGTTGGCCCTCGGCCGGGTGCCGTTCCTGCGCACCGACCGGGCCGGGGTCGCCCTGGTCGGGGCCGCCGGCGTCCTCGCGTGTGGGTTGCTGTCGTTCGAGGATGCGGTGAAGGCCATCGATTTCGCGACGCTCGCGCTGCTCCTGGGCATGATGATCGTGGTCGCGTTTCTGCGCCGGGCCGGGTTCTTCGCTCGGCTCGCGGGGTTCGCACTCGGCCGGGTGAAGTCACCTAAGGCTTTGCTCGCGGTCACGATGCTGCTGTCGGGTGTGCTGTCCGCGATTCTGGTGAACGACGTGGTGTGTCTAGCCCTCACGCCGTTGGTACTGCACCTCACGCGGAGGCTCGGTCTGGACCCGCGCCCGCACCTCGTGGGCCTGGCGGTCGCGAGCAACCTCGGCTCGGCCGCGACGCTCACCGGCAACCCGCAGAACATGATCATCGGCGGGCTGTCGGGCATTTCGTACCTGCGGTTCGCCGCGAAACTCGCGCCGCCGGCCCTCATCGGCCTCGTGATCGGTTACGTCATCACGTTGGTCGCCTACCGGACGGCTCTGAAGCCGAATAACAGCACTCACCCGGCCCCGAAGCCGAACGGGACGACGGATTGCGTCCCCGACGGGCGACGGCACACGGCCTTGTTGGTGAAGAGTCTCGTGGTAACGGTCGCGGCGGTCGCCCTGTTCTTCGCCGGGCTGCCGATGGCCGTCGTCGCGCTCGGCGCGGCGGCGGTGCTGCTGCTCGACCGCGTGAACCCGGCGAAGGTGTACGCCCACATCGACTGGAGCCTCCTACTCATGTTCGCGGGGCTGTTCGTCGTCGTGCGGGCGTTCGAGTTTCACGTCCTCGCGGTCAGCGGGGTGGACGGGTGGGCGGCGCGGGCCGACCCGGTGTGGGCGCTCTCCGGCCTCTCGGCAGTCCTGTCGAACGTCGTATCGAACGTCCCGGCAGTGCTGTTGTTCAAGCCGGTCGTCGGCGCGATGCCGGAGGCGGTACGCGAAACGGCGTGGCTGGCACTGGCGCTCTCCAGCACGTTCGCCGGGAACCTGACGGTCCTCGGCTCGGTGGCGAACCTGATCGTGGTCGAGCAGGCTAAGAAGGAAGGTGTTACCATCGGATTCTGGGACTACTGTCGCGTCGGCATCCCGGTCACGCTGGTGACGCTCGTGGTCGGCGCGGCGTGGCTCGCCTTCGCCCGGTACTGACGTCGGGGGCGCAATGGGTTGGACGCGGGTGGTCGTTGTGGTGCTGGTGTTCGTGGTGTCGCTCGCGGCACTCGCGGCCAGCAGCGCGCTGGCCCTGTGGGGCGATACGGACGAACTGGCCGCCCGCGACCAACTTCGCGCCGCCGCTGCGGAACTGGCCGCGAGCGCCCGCGAACCCGCCGGCGGGTTGCCACCGGCCCACGCGAACGGCGTCCTGTCGGAAATCGACAACCGCCGGCTGGCCGAGGTCGCTCGGCGCGTGCTGGCGAACTACCCCGGTGCGGAAGGCGGGTTCTACTTCACCCGCTCGGACCAGTTCGCCGGGGCCGTGTTGAGCGGCTCAGAGCCGACGCCCGAACCGGGTGCCGACGACAGGAAAGGGGTCGCCGAGAAGAAAGACGTGGAGTGGAAGGACGACAAGAAGGACAAAAAGGGGGACAAGAAGAAGGACATCGAGAAGAAGGCCCCGCCGAAGAAGGAAATGGAACGGAGCGATGGTTCGCTCAACGTGGCCGTCACCGGCCGCCGCGATCCGCCCCCGTTGGAAACACCGTCCATCCGACAGCAGTGCCGCGAGGCGGCGCTCGCCGAGGCGGGGTGGCCGCCGGTGGTCGACCTGCGCGACGTCGGTCCGAGCCGGGTCGCGGTCGCGACGATGGCCGTCGGCGAGGACCGTCCCGCCCGCGTCACCGTGTGGGTCATGGTTCGGCTCACCGGCCCGGAGCAGCAGAAGGCCCGACTCGCACGGCTCCAACTGGCGACCGGCCTCTCCCTCGGCGGCGTACTGTTGGCTCTGGGGTTGGCCGGTGGCTTGATCGTGTCGCTGCGGCGCGAGGCCCGCCGGCGCGAGGCACTCGGCGACGAACTCCGCAAGGCCGAACACCTCGCGACCCTGGGCCGGTTGCTCGCGGGAGTGGCCCACGAGGTCCGCAACCCGTTGACCGCGATCCGCTCGACGGTGCAGCTGTGGGAGCGCTTGCCCGCCGAGGCCCGCACGCCCGAATCGCTCGCGGCGGTGGTCGGCTCGGTTGACCGGTTGAACGAACTGGTCGGCCGACTCCTCCTGTTCGCCCGCGCCGGTCACGAGGTGCGCCGGCCCGTTGACTTGAACGCGGTCGTCGCCGAAACGCTCGAACTGGTCCGCGCCCGCGCCGACGCGCAGGGTGTGGCGGTCGAGTCCGATCTCACTCCCGGCCTGCCGCCGGTATCGGGCGCGGCGCAGGCCGTCGGTCAGGTCGTGCTGAATATCGTGACCAACGCGCTCCAGGCGATGCCGGGCGGCGGGCGATTGACCTGCCGCACCCAGTTACTGCCCGGCGGTCGTGTGGAACTCCTCGTGAGCGACACCGGGCCGGGTGTTCCGACCGACGCGCGCGACCGCATCTTCGAGCCGTTCTTCACGACCCGCACGGACGGGACCGGTCTGGGGCTGGCACTGTGTCGCGAGGTCGCGCGGCAGCACGGCGGCGACGTGACCCTCGCCACGTCCCCCGGCCCCGGCGCGAGCTTCCGACTCACGCTCCCCGCGACCGCCGGAGGAGAATCCGCATGACCGCCAAGCTCGCAAACGCACCGACGATTCTGGTCGCCGATGACGACCCCGCGACCCGCTCGAACCTCGCGCTCCTGCTCCGCTCGGAGGGCTATCGGGTGGTTGAGGCGGCCGACGGCGACGCGGCTGCCGAGGCGCTGGCCGACACGGTGGTCGCGGCGGCGCTGCTCGACCTCAAGATGCCCAGGCGTGACGGCCTCGCGGTCCTCCGCGCGCACGCGGACCGACTGGAGGAGGTGCCGGTGGTGGTCGTCACGGCCTACGGCGGCAGCACGGCCGCAATCGAGGCTATGAAGCTCGGAGCCTACGATTATTTGACGAAGCCGTTCGACTTGGACGAGGTGCTGTTCACCCTCCGGCGCGCGCTCACGCAGCGGTCGCTCGTGGCCCAGGTACAGGCTCTATCCGTCGAGCCGCTGCGCGACGACCCCGCCCCGGACGAGGACGAACTGGTCGGCCGCTCGCCCGCGATGGTCGCGGTGTTCAAGGCAGTCGGGCTGGTCGCGCCGGCCGACGAGCCGGTGCTGGTTTTGGGCGAATCCGGCACGGGCAAGGAACTGGTCGCCAACGCGATCCACCGCAACTCCCACCGGGCGGCCGGGCCGTTCGTGAAAGTCAACTGCGCCGCCCTCAGTCCCACGCTGCTCGAAAGTGAACTGTTCGGTCACGAGAAGGGCGCGTTCACCGGCGCCGTGGCGCGCCGGCGCGGGCGGTTCGAGCAGGCCCAGGGCGGCACGCTATTCCTCGACGAGGTGGGCGAACTGGGCATCGACCTCCAGGCGAAGTTGCTCCGCGTCCTCCAGAGCGGCACTTTCGAGCGGGTGGGCGGCGAAGAGACGCTCTCGGCCGACGTGCGGGTCGTGGCGGCGACCAATCGCGACCTTAAGACGCGGGTCGCGGCCGGCGAGTTTCGCGAAGACCTCTATTACCGGCTGGACGTGGTCGCGGTCACACTGCCGCCCCTCCGCGAGCGGCGGGACGACGTCCCGCTGTTGGCAGAGTACATCGTGAAGCAACTGTCGAGGAAGCACGGGTGGCCGGGGCTGGCACTGTCGCCGGAAGCGGCGACCGCACTGAGCCGACGCGACTGGCCGGGAAACGTGCGGGAACTTCGCAACGCGCTGGCACGCGCCGCGATCCTCGCGCGGGGCCGGGTCGTGCGGGCGGAACACCTCGCCGGCGACGGCCACGCGGCCGTACCAGTCCATCCTGCACACGCGCCAAGCGGCAACCCACTCGATCTGCGGACCGCCGTCGCCGAAACCGAGCGCCGCGTGATCCGGCAGGCACTGGAACAGGCCGGAGGGAACCGCACCCGCGCCGCCGCGCTCTTGGGGATCAGCCGCCGCCAACTGTTCGACAAGATCCGCGCCCACGGCCTTGACGGGTGATCGAACCGGGCTGATCGGAACCGCACGACATCGCTGAGGGCTTTCCATGTCCCGTCTCTCGCGGCTCGCGACGTGTCTGGTCGCCCTGGTTGTGGGCTGCGGCCTTGTGCTGGTGGAGTTCGCCAGCGGTCAGGACGGACCCGGCGGGGGCAAGGCGAAGAAGGAGAAGGGACCGAAGGGGGAGAAGTGGGACGGGTTCGGCCCTGAAGACAAAGCGATCTACAAGACCACTGAGAAGGCACTCAAGGCACCCGAAACCGAACGCGACAAGTGGCTCAAGGAACTGAACAAGGCGCACCCCGGTCGGGTCAGCCCCGGCCTGTCGGAGGGAGATTTTGGGCAGTGGTTTGGACTCCTCGCCGGACCCGGAGGGGGATGGCGGCGGGACGACGCGCCGATCAAGCAAGTGGCCGAGTTGTTCGACCGCGCGGCGGGTCGGCTGAACCTCGACGGGGTGGCGACGCTTCGGCGCAACGAGTTCATGGCCTACGCCCGGCGGGCGCGAGGAGATGCGAGGCGTGATGTACAATGTCCTCGGCCGTGATTGTCGTTCAGTCCGCAATCGCCTTGATAAGAGCCTCTCGCACGTCGCTGTAGAACAAGACGTTCACTTTCGTCGCCATGTCGTCGGACAGGTCGAACAGTTGCTTCCGCGCCGAAACCGGCATCAGAACCACGGACGCGCCCTTCTCGACCGCCAGTTCTACCACGTCGATGGCGTTGGGCAGCATGTCGATGGAGCCGCCGAGGTTCAACCCGCCGACCACCACCAACCCGCCGCGCAAACTCTTCCCGATGAGCGCACTGGACAAGGCGAGGAGAGCGGCGACACCGAGGGAGCGACCACCCTTGCTCGCGTCGAACGCGCGCAGTTGGATCGAGAACTCATGCTCGCGGGGGTTGCGGTCGCCGACCAGTTCCGAGCCGCGCGCGTACAGGTTCGCCTCCGCGTACTTCACCGACTCGGCGAACGGGTGAGGGGCGGGTCGGTTCAGGATGCGGACGCCACTTCCGACGCTCTCGGTTACCTCAATGCGGAACAAACCGGCCCCTTCGTCCTGACCGCTTGGGCTGATGCCCCACACCTGACCCGGCGGTAACGGGTCGCGGCCCACATGGTCTTCGCTCTGGAGTTCCGGGGTGACGACGAATTTCTCCACGCCGTCGTTGCCGATGGTGTAGCTGAACTGCGTGTTGCGGAACTCGGCCGACCCGATCTTCTTCTGCTGTTCCTTCACTCGGCGGCGGCATTCCAGCGCCAGGCGAACCGCCCACTCCAGATCCTCGTCGGGGACACGCTCGTCCGGCGACGGATGGAGCAGCTTCAGCAACCCGCTCACCGTCTTGTTCACCGCGTTCTGGTCCCGGCCGGAGAGCGCGCCGCCGAACGTCACACGTCCTTGAATTGTCGATACCCGGCTCTGGCTGCGGAGGCGGCTCCAGCACTCGCTCAGGAAGTCGCTGACGAGGCCGAAGTGGTTCGTCTTGATGGCCTCGCTGATCTTCGGAACGTCCCACCCAGGCAGGTAGCAGTGGATGCGGTCCATGAGTGCCGTGTCGTTCCGCATTTCCGCCGGCATCGGGCTGAACAGGTGGCCGACCCGCTGCTGATGTTCCACGTCCACGTCGAAGTTACCGACCATGACGATGCCGCCGTAGGCCCGGATGCTCTCCTTGCCGCGACTGAACTCGCCGGACTCCATGTACCCCTTCATGATGTTCACGCCGTCCTTCTGGTCGAAGGACACGCCGGACACCTCATCGAAGCACACCACGTCGTAGAGGCACACCAGCCCGCGCTGGCCGTTGGCGTTGTTCACGAACATCCGGGCGACCGTCGCCTTGCCGCCGCTGACCAAGTGCGAGTACGGAGAGATCTGCTGGAACAGGTGCGACTTGCCGGTCCCTCTGGGGCCGAGTTCCACGAGGTTGTAGTTCGCCTCCACGAACGGGATCATCCGCAGCAACATCACGTCGGCGTTGCGCGGCGACATGCCGCCCGGCTCCAAGCCGATGCTGCGGAGCAGGAACTGCTTCCATTCGGCGGTGTTGAGCTTCGCCCGCCCTTCGTAGAGGGCCGACAGCACGTCGCGCTTCGACAACTGGATGGGCCGCAGGGCCGCGATTGCGAACGGTCGGCCGTTCTTCTCCTGGGCGATGACGGCGTCGTAGGTGAGATCGACCTCGGCGTAGAAGCCGCCGGTCAGCATCCGCTCGTTGTCGCTCACCAGCTTGCCGTCGATGCTCACGTCCTTCAGTTGCAGGCTCGGCAGGGTCGCGAGGTAGGAGTCGGTGCGGGCGTCGAGCCGGGCCGAGATGATGTCGATGATCTTGACCGATCCCGACTCCTTCGCGCGGGCCTTGAACAGTTCTTCCTCGCCGCTGCGGACGGCGCGGTCCCGAAGCTGCCGCTCAACGATCTGCAACCCTTCGTGGATCTCTTCCTCGTTGGTGCTGGCGCAGTAGCGACCGAGGAGGAACTCGCAGACGTAGGTGGGGACGGGGTACTGGCGGGCGAACCGGCGCACCAGGTCTTTGCGGACGATGTAGCCGTCGAACGCGCCGGCCACGAGCCGGTCCAGAGGATCGAGTTCAAGTTCAGGCATTTACTCACCCACCGTGACCGCTGCTTTGGCGACGACGTTCCCGACCGAATCGAGTAACACCACCGTCGTCGCCGTCCCCTCCCGGCTGTCGTCCGCGACGGGCAGAGACACCGCTCCGTCCGAACCCACGGATTTAGCCCCCGTGAGTGATGTCGTCGGGTCCACGGGCTTGTCGCGGAGATCGACCTTACACCCGGAGAAGTCCCCGACGATCTGAACCCGGCAGCGGAGCCGGGACCATTTGACGGACTCAATTTTCGCAGAGATCGATGTCGTTTTTCCAGCTTGGATGGTGAACTGCGGGACCACGCACTCCTGCAAGCTGAGTCCCCCGTGATTGTACTCCTCCCCCGCCATGAAGCAGTCGATCCCCGGCGGGCAGGCGATCCGCACGTCGTCGGCCCAGAACCAGCCGAAGACGGGCAGTTGGTCAACCGTCGCGGTCGGTTTGACGACGGCGCAGCGCCGCCACCGGGTGGCCGTCAGGTATTTCGGCAGTTCACTTTTCGGAAGGCCGTTCGGCACGAGCAACCAGCCGTGGTCGGTAACGACGCGGACCTCTTGCCATCCTGCGGCCAAAAGCGATTCGATGCGCAACACGAGCGTGGTCAACAATTCGGGGATGCGCCGTGCCATCCCGCTCCCCTCGTTATGCCCGGTCGTGTCCAAGTTGCCGAACTCGGTCCACGCCTTGCCGGTCGGGTCGCCGACTTCGTTCGCGGCGAGGTACTGCACGCCGTCGTCGGCTAATAGCTTGCGGAACCGATCTGGTGTGAGGTCTTTGTCGTCGTGCGCCACGCACGGGCGGAACTCTTCCCCGGCGAGGGTGCCTTTGATCTTCGCGGCGACCGGCGAGACGGCGGGCTTTGCCGTGGGCGTGACGGACGGCAGGGCCACGAACTGGTGGCGCACCTGCAACGTCCCCACTCGACCAGAAAGAAGCGCCAATAGCTTTTGGCCCACGTCGTACCGGAGGCCGTCCGCGAACAGCACACATGTTCCCGCCGCCACCGGATCGAGCCGAGGCACTTCCCGACCGGAGAGCGGGGACTCCTTCACTCGTTGTTGGAACAACTCGGCCGCGTCCCGAAGCCAAGGCGTGTAGACGTGCGCCACCGCCGCTTTGACCGCGTCTTGGTCGGCGGGCCGCGCGACGGCGGCGAGGGCATCAAGGACGGCGGCGTCGGCCTTCCAACCGACCTCCGTGTACACCCTGACCATGTCTGCGGTCGTCGCGCCGGTGAGCGCCGTGGTCGTCACCTCGGCGAGTATCGCCAGATGACGCATCGCGCCGGCGAGCGGGCTGCGGTTGAGCTTCGCCCACACCCACTCGCGCCGGGAGCCGTGTTTCTCTTCAAGGGACAACAGGCTCTGGCGAGCTTTTGCCGGTGGCTCGGATGACAGGTCGAGTAACTCCTTTCGGAGTGCATCTTCCTCGGCGTCGTTGTCCTGCGGCCACGACTCATCGACATCGCCGAACAGTAGACCGGCCTTCGGCGTCGGCTTGGCCCGCCGCAACAGTTCGGTCAGCCCCGCGTAGCGGGCCGGTGCAGACTCGAAGCGTTTCCACGCGGTCTTCCACGCCGCCTTCGTTTGCGTTCCCAACTTCTCGGCACCGACCAGTTCGCCGTCGCGGGCCGGATCGAACCCGTAGTCCGCGATGCACCGGCTGCACAACGTCTCCCAACGCCCGGCATCCCATCGGCCCCTCACGCCGCTCGGATCGGCCAGCCACGAGAGCAGATCGTCCACCGGGTCATCGCTGATGAGCGTGTCGAAGTAGTTGCCGTTGAGTTCCCCGGCCGAAGACTTGGCCTGAAGATCGGCGACCGGCACGTCGGCCAATTGTTCGACGGCACGGCGGATCGAGGTCGCCGTCGCTTGATCCTTGGCGACGGCGAGGTTCAGCCCGCCCTTTTCGGTTTGGAGGAACGCCGAGATCGTCCAGTCCTTCGCGCTCACCTGCGACCAGAAGACGCCACGGTATTGCAACTCGGCGAGTGGCTTCAGCGGGGGCGGGCAGTCCTCAGTGGCCCGCATCGTGGCGCGGCTGATGTCGGGGAGGTACAGGATCGGGACGACCCCGGCAGCGACCGAAACGTCGGGGATCTTTCCGGCCAGCACGCACCGCAGCCAGATGGCGGGACCGGTGCGGGTTGCGGGGTCGTAGGTGCCGAGGGTGAAGAAATGCGGAAGGCTCGCACGAAACCGAGGCGCGAGTCGCTCCCACTCCCGCTTCTCGTCGGGCCACAGAACGGCGGCGGGGCGCACCACGTCGTCGCGGTTGTAATCTGCGGCTTTCTGAAGCGCGGCCAAGAGCGCATCGAAGACGGTCAAGTTGGGAGTGGCTGTGTTCATTGGTGGTTACGATTGCCGCAGGACGAGAATATGGCCTTCAACGTCAACGATTTCCTTTGCGAGTTTTGCTTCCTCCCACGTTTCGCACAGCCCTCGTTCATGCGCCCACGCGGTGAGGCTGGCGAGAAATGCGTCGAATTGATGGTCGGTTACGAGCCACTCCGGTAACTTTTCGGGGTTTATGGTTCGACTATGTTCCCCCATCCACGACTTGTCGGAGCGAATCTGCGCGTACAGCTTTTCTCGGAGGATCGCTGAATCCTTGTATTTGATGGCCGCGTAGACTGTTTCCATGTCAACGGCTTCTGGGTTCGTGCGAGACTGTTTTTCAAGTACGGAGTAAAGGAACATGCGGGGGTGCGCCTCGACCCACTGGCCTTCGCCTCGCCGTGCAGAAGAGAAATGAGCCTGCCGGTCGCTGACGGAGCCGGTCGGCGAGATCTGCTGGCCGAGCCAATGCAGCACTTCGGGAATGATCACCATCGACACGGTAGATTGAACATGCTCCGTTGGGAGGAAGGCCGCAACGCCTTTGTACTTTTCGGGCAGAGTGGCCTTCTTCTTGCCTTTCCGCTGCGCCTGCCAGCGCTCAACGATGCGGTAATCCTCCACGCACTCGCGTATCCAAATCTCCGTCGCCCGGCTCTTGAACTTGTCCTCCGTGATCGTGGGGAGTTCGCCCATCAGGAGACGAGCGAATCCCGCGTTGGTTCCAAATGGGCAATCCACGGCCGTGCGCAAACACCTGACGCCTTCAGGTTGCTTCCGCTCCAGTCTAAGCTCATTCCCCTCTTCAATCAGGTAGCACCGCCCCAACCGTTCCGATTCGTTCGCCCAATCGATTCCCTCAAAGCAGGCCGGCTGTTGCTTCTCGGCGATCATTTGTCGGCCTCCGTTCTCGCCGCTTGCTTCTCCGCGTTCGTCAGATGGAGGTCATTCACGCGGTCGCCGGTGAAGGTGCCGCCGGGCCAGAACCACGGGTAGTCGTCCTTTTCCCGTTCCGGCTCCTTGCCGCGATCCTTCGTCCACTTGATGTTCGGTGACTTGCGAAGGATCTCGGCCTTCATGAAGGGCCGGATGTTCATTCGCACGCCGTCGTTCAGGTCAGGGTGCCAGCCGATGGCCTGTTCGCGCAGCGGCTTCCACCGCACGAAGATGTCGTAAGGCTTCTCGCCAGCGAGGATCAGTTTGAGCTTCTCCTGCAACGTTTGCGCGGCGGCGAGACGTAGGTCGGCCCCGACCGCATCGCTCTTCTTCTGCGCCGCGATCCAGTCGCCGAGGTAGCTGTACGTCAGGTTCTCCAACGCTTTGTGGGTCAGCTTGTGGTAGTTCACGAGAGCGGCGAAGCCGTCCTTGCGACCGTCCCAGATGTGCCAGATGAAGGGCCGCTGCTGGAACCGCTTGCAGTGTTCCTCGAAGAACTTGTCGCGGAGCCACACCGCGAGATCGACCTCGGTCTTGTGTCCCACTGCGCGGAGCAGGTCGGTGAGGCGTTCTGCGGCGGGCGGTTCGGACTTTACCCCCGGCAGGCAGACGATACCGTCGTCATCGACGTGCGGATCGACAACGGGATCTTCGTTCGGTTGCTCCGGCCAGCGGTAGCCGAGCAGTCGGGCAACCGCGACCTGCAAAGGGTCGGCGCTGGTGGCGATGTCGCCTTGGAATAGCCATTGCGTCGGGTCGTCGGAATGCGGTTCGGGCAGCCCATTGGGGTACTTCTCGGCTGCGACCGCCTGCCAGTGCGCGAGGTCGAAAGGGACTTTTGTCAGCGTTGCAGCGGTAACATTTACCTTTTGATCGATCTGCCTCAATGCAAGCGTGTACTCGCCCGATTCGCAAAATGACCAGATCGCAGGTAAATGCTCAACGTTTAGAGGGCAAATGATCCCAACATTATCATCAAACACTTCGCCCAAATAGCCGTAAAATTGCCTTACCCCCATCTTCATCAGTGCGACACCACGACGAGTCCATACATCTTGGCCGTGAATTCTTGATCCGAGTTGGGAAGTAATGGCCTCGGAATTAAGCGGCGAATTACAGATGTAGCTGCGACCGCAATACATGGTTGTGTCCGCTGGAGCGTCCAGCCAGCGCACACAGCTTTTGGAGAGCGCAGGA
>JAFKJJ010000538.1 GCA_017306025.1 Planctomycetota bacterium | reverse complement strand
GGGGCGGTCGCGTGGCCCGGCCACGCGACGGTGACGTTCTCCGATGCCCGGTGTGCCATTCGCCGGCGGTTGTGGGACAAAACCCTTTTGCCACAGGCCGGTGATGACGCGGCGCTGAAGAAACTCCCACAGCCGATCCGTGAGCTACTGCTCACCACGCTCGCACCGGCCGCTTGAGCCCGATGGGATTGGCATCAGTCGAACTTAGCCCCGCTCCGATCGGATTATGCCGGGAAGATCTCTTCAAAAGGGACTTCCCACTGCCCGATGCCGACGCTCACGGTGACGGTCTGCTTTTTGGGGTCCACCTTCACGACCTTCCCCGTCGAGCCGAACCGCTGCACCGTCACCACCGTGCCGGCCTTCAGGCTCGTGCGGAGTTCGCTCAGCGCGAGCCTGTCCGCGGCCTCCTTTTCGAGCGCCGCCCGCGCGCGCGCGAGCGCTTCCTTTTCGCGATCGGCCTCGTGCCGCGCCGCCAGCGCCTCCACCTTCGCCTGTTCCGCTTCGAGTCTCAATTCCTGCAGCCGGGCCAGTTCGCCGCTCTTGCCCTTCCGTTTCTTGAGATAGCGGTGGGCCTTCTTCAGCAGCTCTTTTGGCAACTTCAGGCGGCGCGCGATCTTCAGCGCGTTGCTCATCCCGAACTGCCCGATGTGCAGCCGGTACGTCGGGCGCATCGTCTCCACGTCGAACTCGACCGCGCCATTTTCGGCCCGGTCGTTGTTGAACGCGTAGGTTTTGAGGTCGCCGAGGTGCGTCGTGACGATCGCGCGACAGCCGACGTGGTCGAGTTGATCGAGGATCGCCCGACCGAGCGCCGCGCCCTCGGTCGGGTCGGTGCCCGCCCCGAGTTCGTCGAGCAGAATGAGGCTCTGGTTGTCCGCGACCTTGAAGATGGAGCTGATGCGCGAGACGTGTGAACTGAAGGTGCTGAGCGACTGTTCGAGGCTCTGTTCGTCGCCGATGTCCGCGAGGATGTGGCGGAACACCGGCACCAGACTTCCTTCGCCCGCGGGGACGTGCATCCCGCACTGCGCCATCAGACACAACAGCCCCGTCGTTTTTAGCGTGACCGTTTTTCCGCCCGTGTTCGGCCCGGTTATCACGAGCAAGTTGAACCCGATGCCGAGCCGAATGTCGATCGGAACGACCGAGCGCGGAGCGCGGGGTTCGGAGTTCGGAACGGAAGAATCCGGGGGCGGGCTTTCTGTCTTCAACTCCGCGTTCCGTGTTCCGCGCTCCGCGTTGGGCGGAGATTCGTTGCGGAAGAGCGATTCAAGAAGGGGGTGACGGGCGCCGCGGAGCCAGAGCCGGCCCTCGGTGTTCACGTCGGGCGGGTACATGTCGAAGTCGCGCGAGTAACGGGCTTTGGCGCAGATGAGGTCGAGCTTCGCGATGACGTCGAGCGCGTACACCAGCGGCTTCGCGACGCGGCCCACCTCGCCACTCAACCGCCGCAACACGCGTTTCACCTCGCGGTCCTCGTCCGCCTTGAGCTGAACGCGCTCGGCGCTCAGACCGGCGATGCTGGCCGGCTCCACGAACAGCGTCTCGCCGGTGCCGCTGACGCGGTGGACGACGCCCGGGACCTTGTGCTTGTAGTTCACCGCGACCGGCAGCACGTAGTGATCGCCGTGGACGGTCGCGTTCGGGTAGCTCAGCACCTTCCGCAGTTCCGGATCGCGGAGGAGGCGGCGGATCTCGGCCTTCACCTTTTCGTCGAGTTCGTAGAGCTTCTGCCGGACGGCGGCGAGATCGCGACTGGCCATGTCGAGGACGTGCCCGCGGGCGTCGATGCACCCGCCGATGGACTTGCCGACCGTGCCGAGGTCCTCGATGCCGGAGAGATGGTCGATCAGGCCGGAGAGGTGTTCCGCGAGGCGCATCCGGTAGCGGTACATCGCACCCGTGCAGTTGAGGGCTTCCGCGACCTCGATGAGTTGCTCCGCGGTGAGCATGGTGCCGATCGCGGCGCGCCGGGCGATCAGCCTCACGTCGTGTAACCCACTAAACGGCGGCGCCTGGTTCAGCCCGAGCGCCTCAACCATTTCCGTGACGAGTGATATCTCTTTGCGAATGACAGAGGCGTCGGTGGAGGGCTCGATCTGGCGCGCGAGGTCGCGGCCGAGCGACGACGCGGTGTATCCGGCGAGCAGCTCGCGCAGTTTGTCGAAGCCGAGCAAATCGAGCGTGTGAGCGTCCATGACGGAGGCCGGCGCGCTTTCTACGTCGAGGGTGATCATGTCCGCTGGACACGCCGCCGCGGTGGCGGGTTCGCGGAATGGAATTGTACGCGGGCGGGAGGCAGAAGAGTTGAGCCGCGGATAACACGGATGAACACGGATCAGGTAAGAAGAGTGAGTTGAACTCAAGCCCTCTTCTTGCCTGATCCGTGTTCATCCGTGTTATCCGCGGCTCTTTTTCTCACTTCTGTTGCCGCGCCCACGTCTCCAAGAAGTACCCGCTGCCCGCGGGCGACTCGAACCTGGTCGGTTTCGGCTTCTCGACCGGGCCGTAGCACATCTTCAACTGGTTGCCCGCCACTTCGTAGATGCCGTGGCTCTTCTTCCCCTTTAGCGGGCCGTCGGCGAACTCGAAGGTGATCGTTTTCGTGGCCGCGTCGAGCGCAACGTTCGCCAGAGCCAGTCGGAGGATGACCGGCTTGCCGTACTTGTCCGGCTCCTTGTCCTTGAAATACAGGTGGTACTCGCTCTTGTCGAACACCACCGTGACCTGCTTCATGATGTCGGTGGGCATCTGGGGCTTGCCCTCGTAGTCGCACTGGAGCGGCTTCCAGTAGCCCTGGAGCTTGTCGAGGTCGCTCGTCGGCGTCGCGGCCGGCGGGTCGGCGAGCACCAGCGTTGCCATTCCAAGCACCCCCATCAACGCACACACGCGGAGCATCGCACTCCTCCCTGCGTGACTGTCCAGCGGGTTTTGTGCGGGATATGGCGAGTGCGGCGCGCCGCGTCAACCTCAACCCAGGGCTACACAGAGATCGTTTGTGGG
>JAFKJJ010000039.1 GCA_017306025.1 Planctomycetota bacterium | reverse complement strand
GGGACCGGCGCCGGCGCACGCGGTACGAGGGCCGCCGGGGTGACGTTCGGCCCGCCCGCGAGGTCCGCCCCCGACGCGACGCTGCGGCTCGCGCTCGACGGCAAGGCGGCGCTCGCGGCCGGGGGAACAGCGTTCCGGCTCTCGGCCGACGGCGCGCGGCTGCACGTGCCGGGCGGCGCCTGCGCGGTGGTCGTCGCACGGGGCGACCCGACGGCCGGGTTCCGCGCGGCGAAGAACTTTTACCTCGCACAGTTCAAGGCCGCGGCCGGCGCCAAACCCGCGCCGAAGGCGCTCTTCGATGACGACCCAACCGCGCAGGTGCTGGCCGGCCTGTTCGACGCGGCCGACCGCGACGGCGACGGGAAACTCACGCTCGCGGAACTGGAAGCGTTCTTCGACCTCGTGGAGCGCGGCGTCGGCTGCCGCGTGGTGGTGACCGTTACCGACCGCGGGCGGAACCTGTTCGACGTGTTCGACGCCGACGGGGACGGCCGGCTCGACCTGGGCGAACTGCTCCGGGCCGGCCGAACCCTGCCCGACGAGTTGGCCCGCGACAAGCCCCTGGAGCGTGGTGCGGTGCCGGCGTCGTACCGGCTCGTCGCGGGCCGGGGGCCGGTGGGCGACGCGTTCGGCCCGGTGCCCTTCGGCGCGGCGGGAAGACCCAAGCCGCCGGTCCCCGCACCCGCACGGGGGCCGGCGTGGTTCCGGGCGCTGGACAAGAACGGCGACGGGTTCGTCTCGGCGCGGGAGTTCGTCGGCCCGCCGGAGCTGTTCGCCAAGCTCGACACCAACGGCGACGGACGCATCAGCGCCGAAGAGGCCGGGGCCGCCGGGCCGTAATCATTCCGCGGGACCGGACGGAGCCGACGCCGTGGCGAAAGTCCCCCGCCACCGGAGCGGTGCGCGAAACTCCTGACGGCTCTCGCCGCCCAGAACCGAATTGTCGACGTCTGTAGGCCCCGGACGCCGTCACGCCGGAGACTTCGTTCCGGTCCCGTTGGCGCTCGGCGCGGCGGGCGCGTCGCCCGTCAGCTTCGCGAGGTATTCCGGCACCTCCACGCCGCCCACGTCCTTCATGACCTGCAACATCGGCGGCATCATCCGCGCCATGTCCTTAACGAACCCGGCCGTCGCGGACTGGCCGTTCCCGCCCGCGCCGCCCTCCCACACCACCACCTTGTCGAACTTGATGTTCGAGATCGCCTTCGCCGACGCCTCCGCCAGCGCGTCCATGTGTTCGAGCATCAGGAGCTGGAACGCGGCCTGCGGGCTGCCGCACGCGTCGATGATCTTCTTCAACCCCTCGCCCTTCTTCGCCAGGATCTAGAACTGCCCGCGGGCCTCCGCTTCGAGCTTCGCGTAGATCGTGGCCGCCTGGGCCTGGGCTTCGAGCTTCACCCGCTCCGCCGCGGCCTCGGCGTCCACGATGATCTTCGCCTTCTCGGCCTTTGCGGGAGCTTCCAGCAGGGCGCGCTGTTCGGCCTCCACCTTCTCGGCCTGCGCGAGCGCGGCCTTCGCCATCGCCCTGTTCTGCGCCTCCAGCACCGCCGCCTCGGCCTCGCGCTTCCGCGTCTCGGCGAGCTGGTACGCCTCGGCGTTCTTCACCGCCAGCCCCGCCTGCGCCGCCGCGACCTGGGCCTGGGCCGACGTTTCGCCGCCGATCGCCTTCGCGTTCGCCTCGGCCAGCCGCACCCGCTTGTCGCGGTCGGCCTCGGCGATCCGCGCCTCGCGCTCGAACGCCGCCTGCTGCTCGCCGACCTTCTGGTCGCGGTCGAGCTCGGCCACGCGGATCGCCTGCTGCCGCTGTGTCTCCTTGATGAGCATCTGCTGTTCGAGCTGCGCCGTCTGTTCGCCGACCTCGCGCTCCTTTTCGAGCTGCGCCACCTTGATCGCCTGTTCGCGGGTCGCCTCCCGGGTGCCGATCTCGCGCACCTTCGTCGCGTTGGCCACCGCGATCGCCTTCTCGCGGTCGGCCTCGGCCACGCCGATCTGCCCCTTCTTCTCCTGCTCCGCGACGTCGATCTTCGCCTGCTGGATCGCGACCGCCGCGGCCTTCCGGCCGATCGCCTCGATGTAGCCGCTCTCGTCGGTGATGTCCGTGATGTTGACGTTGATCAGCACCAGCCCGATCTTCTTCAGCTCGGGTTCGAGCGACTTCTGGATGTTGTCGAGGAACTTGTCGCGGTCGCGGTTGATGTCCTCGATCTTCATCGACGCGATCACCTGCCGCAACTGCCCGAAGATGATGTCGCGGGCCTGCTCCTTGATCTCCTGCGTGCCGAGGTTCAGGAGGCGGATCGCGGCGTTTTGCATGGTCTCGGCGTCGGTGCCGATGGCGACCGTGAACACGCTCGGCACGTTCACGCGGATGTTTTCCATCGAGAGCGCGCCCTTGAGCGGCACCTCGATCTGGATCGGGTCGAGGTTGAGGTAGTCGTAATCCTGGATGAGCGGGATGACGAACGCGGCCCCGCCGTGGACGCACTTGGCCGCGTTCCCGCCGCCCGTCTTGCCGTAGATGACCAGCACGCGGTTCGACGGGCACCGCTTGTACCGCTTCACGACGAGCATCAGGAGGCCGAACGCGACCAGCCCGACCGCCAGCGCGCTGACGACCGGCCAGGGGATGTCGGCGGTGCCGTTTTTGGCCTCTGCGAGCAGAACGAGCGGAGTCATGGGTGCGGTCTCCGGTTGTGTGGCGCGGCGTTACGCCGCCTCGACTTCGACGGTGTCCGAGTTGACGACCGCGACGACCTTGATCGGCCGACCGGTCGGGAGTTCGTCCCCGGCCGTGACCGCCAGGCACTCGACGGTCCGGTTCTGCAACATCAGGTGAACCTTGCCCGAGCCGCCCCGCGCGCCGGGCACGCGGAGGTAGACGGTCCCGGTGGTCCCGACCGCGCGGTCGATGCGCGCCGTGCCGACCAGGTACAGCGCCAGCGCGCCGGCCCCGAGCGCGAGGCCGAACGCGGACGTTTCCTCCAGGCCGTAGTAGCGGGCCGTCAGCCCGCCGAGGCCGAAGAACAGGACCGCCGCGGTCACGGTGCGGACCGTCAACATCCCAAAGAGACTGTTGCCGTGCCCGTGCCCGTCGCCGTGATCGGCGTCGGCGTCGCCCCCGGTGTCCATATCGTGATCGTGGCCGAAGCCGAGCATCCCCGCCACGATTTCGCACGCCAGGAGCGTCGCGCCGAGGATCGCGCAGACCAGAAAGACCGTGTCCATGTGCCCTCCGCGAATGACGGGAACGGGTTGCCGTTACCGGGTGGTTCGTCGGAATGGACTGATGATTTGGCGGAATCGTCGAAGAGTCAACCGGATATGCCGAAACCTTACAACTTGCCGAACCGCTTCGGGCCGCACGACCGTCAAACTTCCGGGATCTCGATGTCGTCGAGCGGGTCGCGCGTTCGGTTTTCGCCGGGCGGCTCGTCTCGGCCGTTCGCGCGGATGAGTGCCGCAACGGCGTCCCAATCGACCGCGGCGAAGATCTCCTCCATGTGTTTCACGACGCCCAAGAGGCTCGCGGCGGCCATCTCGAAGTTCGTGTGTGGCGAGAACCCTTTGAAGTGCGTATTGAAGTGCTCCGCGACGCGGCGGAGTTTCGGGAGCTTCCCCTTCAGGCGACGGAGGAAATCGCCGTGGTCGCCGCGCTGGAACGCGGGCTCGACGGCGCGGATGCTGTCGTAAAGCGTCCGCGGCACGTCGAGCATGCCCTCATCGGCTTGGATCTCGTCCGCGTGCTTGAGGAACGTGCGGATCATCCAGGCGTGTGCGAGGACCGTGTTGAGCCGGGTCACGGCTTCCGCGGGGGTCATGATCCGCCGGCGGGTGTGGGGTTCGGGTTGTCGCTCGGGGCGGCTGGCACGGCGGGCGCGGGCTTGGGGCCGCCCTTCGCCGCCTCCATGTCCTCCTTCGATTTCAGTACAAGGAACGTGCCGACCGCGACGAGCAGGATGCCGACCGGGAGCTTCCACCCCGGCATCTCGAACCCGAAGTGCCACGGGTGCCCCGGCTGCGGGTGCCACACGAGGCTGAGGACCGTGTTGATCATGGGCGCCAGCGCGAAGATCAGCGGCGCGATGAACACGCGGAACGTCGCGGGGTTGATGCCCTCGGCCTTCGCGGTGTCGACGGCGGCCTTGCTGGCGAAGATCACGCAGATCGCGCCGACCGCGCCCGCGATCCCCGCCAGCCCGCTGAACACGAGGCCGTTGGTCTTCCACTCGGGCTGTGCGTCGTCGCGCAACGCCATCAGCACGACGGGGATCAGCACCGCGAGCACGAAGTACGCGACACCCACGCACAGGATCGACGCCAGCCGACCGCCGATCGTGCCGGGCCGGGTGGTGAGTTCGGTTCCGCCGTAGAAGATGATCGGGACGTACGTGCCCCACGCCAGTCCGGCGAGGATCACGTACCCCCACCACGGGATGTTGTTCATTGCGACCTCGGAAAGTGAGTAGTGGGCAGCGCGCGGTGGGCAGCGAAGGCGGTTCGCCTCTTCTGTCCACCGCACACTACCCACTACCGCTGATCCCGCGTACTGTGCCTCAGCTTGTGGTGCAATCTCGGCTGCGCGCGGGGGTTGGCAGAGTGACCCTATGGGGATTCGAACCCCAGTTCCTGCCTTGAAAGGGCAGTGTCCTAGGCCACTAGACGATAGGGCCACGCCGGCGGCTGCGCCTCAGGACACACCATTCTTAGGAGCGGTTCGCCCCCACGGCCAGAGGGCAGAGGGCAGAGAACAGACCCAGAGAGGACAGAGATCAGAGCCAGAAGTGACCAAGGGGTCGCTTTGCTGCTGATCTTCTGACTTTCCTGTCCTTCTGTCTTCCTTCTGTAGTTCTGATCTCTGTCCTCTGTGGGTCTGTCCTCTGCGGCGTAAGGAGTCGCCGTTGGAGCGGTACGATCTTTCGAGTAGAATGAGACACCAATCGTCCGCAGAGTCGCGGGCGCATTCACGTCATAAGAGGACCCGCGCATGGCCAGCCCGAACGTGATCGAACTGACCGAGTCGAACTGGAGCGAGCACGTGACCAGCGGTACGCTCGTGGTCGCCGACTTCTGGGCGCCGTGGTGCGGGCCGTGCCGTCGGCTGGCGTCCACCATCGACGCCGTCGCCGACCAGTTCGCCGGCAAGGTGAAGGTGGGTAAGCTCAACGTGGACGAGAACCCGAAGTTGGCCGTCAAGTACGACGTGATGACGATCCCGCGCATCCTGTTCTTCAAGGGCAGCGACACCCCGGTCCACACCGAGAGCGGCGTCCTGTCGCCCGAAGACCTCTCGAAGCTCATCAACCAGTACGCTTGACTGGTCCTTGGTCATTGGTCATTAGCGACGCGCCGAGCAAGCCGTTGGGCTTCGAGGCCGCCCACAAATGACCAATGACCAATGACGACTCGGTCACTTCTTCCCCGCCGCCGCCGCCACGATCGTAGCCACTTCGCGCCGCAGGCGCGTCACGTTTCCCTTGTCGTCCGGGTGAACGCGGTTCGACAGCACGATCACGGCCGTTTTCGTGCCGGGGTCGATCCAACAGCTCGTTCCGGTGAATCCGGTGTGCCCGTAGCCCTCGCCCTTTGCGAACAGATCGCCCCGCGGCGCGGAATAGCTCGTATCGACGTCCCATCCGAACGACCGCGCGCCCTTTCCTTCCGTCTTGTCCTTGTTCAGGACCGGAACGGCGTGCGCCTCGGTAAACAGCTTTACCGTCTTCGCGTCGAGGACGCGCGCGCCGTCGAGTTCGCCGCCGCGGAGGAGCATCCGGCAGTAGCGGGCCATGTCGTCGGCGGTCGAGAACAGTCCCGCGTGCCCGGCCACGCCGCCCAGCTTGAACGCCCGCGGGTCGTGAACTTCGCCGAGAATCACTTTCCCGCTCCGTTGGCCGGTCGGGGCGACGCGCTTCTTTAACTCGGCGCTCGGCGTGTAACCTGTGTCGGCCATTTTCAGCGGTTCGAAGACGTGCTTTTTCGCGAACGCGTCCACCGGCGTTCCGCTAATCCGTTCGACCAGGACGCCCAGCACGATGAACCCGACGTCGCTGTAGACGAACCGCGTACCCGGCGGCGCCTGGAGTTTGAGCGCCGCAACGCGTTCGAGGGCCTTCTCGCGGCCGTCGGCGTAGTCGGTGATCGCGTTGTCGGCGATCAGCCCGGAGGTGTGGAGCAACAGGTGCTCGACGGTGACCTTGTCCTTGCCGTTGGCCGCGAACTCCGGCCAGTGTTTGCTGACGAGGTCTTCCGGCTTCAGCTTGCCCTGCTGAATCAGGATCATCACCGACGTGCCGGTCGCGACGGGCTTGGTGAGCGAGGCCATGTCGAAAACGGTGTCGGGCGTCATGTCGACGGCGTCCGGTTTGACGGCGCGCTTGCCGAACGCCTTGCGGTACGCGACCGCGTCCGCGTGGACGACGAGCACCACCGCGCCGGGGCAGTCGCCGCGCCTGATGGCGGCCTCGACCGCGGTGTCGATCTCGGCGAGTTTCGCCTTGTCGATGTCCGCACCGAAGGCGGCAGATTGGCCACAAAAAAGCACAAAGGGCACAAAATAAAGCCAGGACAACACGGCCTTTGAACTCATCTCCTCTGCTCCTTTTTGTGCCCTTTGTGCTTTTTTGTGGCCAATATCTTCACTCGATCGACGCCAGAAGCCCCTGCATCTCGCTCTGCGCGTGGGTGTCGCCGGCGCGCCGTGCGGCCTCGACCCCCGCCCGCAACACGTCGCACGCCTCCTCGGTGCGGTCGAGCTTCACGAGCGCCTGGCCGCACTGGAGGTACGCGGGCACGTACGGGTTCGTCGCGGTGCGCGCGATGAGATCGCGGAGCACCCTCACACACTCCGCGTTATCGCCGGCGCTCGCGTGCTCCATCGCCAGGCCGTACCGGAGGAACGCGTCGTCGGGGTCGTCGGCCAGAAGCGCCTCGATCTGTTCCATGCGGGGAGTTCGCGCCATACGACCCTCACGCTCCCCCGCGGTCCGCTACGAAACGGGGAGAATTGATTGAAGTGCGCCACCACCTTCACCCTACGTGCCGGTCTCGGGCGCGACAACGCGCCGGCGCGACCGGCGCGGCCGGCGCCTTCCGCCAAACCGGCCAACCGCTTCGTTCGCGCCACCGTGTACGCGCGGCGCAGGTGCGCCGCGAACCGCCCCCGGCGCGCGATCCCGCACACCCGTGCGTTCAGCGGCGCGCGCCCGCGCTCCGAACAGATGTGTGACGTCTGGAACGGATTACCGCCGCTGGCACGGGGGCCACATGGGTTCGGTGACACTCACCTCGCTTCTCCGGTTCGCCCGCCGTCGCCTTCTGGTGCCGGCCGGGTTCGCGGTCGCCGTCGGGCTGACCGCCTTCGCCCCCGCGTTCTCCGACCCGCCGCCCCAGGCCGCCGCCGGCGAGCGCGAGCTCACCCCCGGCAAGCGCCGCGACCAGGTCGTCGACGTGTACGACCGGCTCAAGTCGTCGGTCGTCAACATCCACAGCGAGCGCACCGTCACCGCCCCCGCCGACGACCCGTTCAACCGGCAGCCGGTCCAGCCGCAGCGGGTCAACGGCATGGGCACCGGGATCGTGCTCGACCCCCGCGGCTACGTCCTGACCAACTTCCACGTCGTCGACGACGTCACCAGCCTCCGCGTCCGGCTGCACGACGGGACCAGCCACACCGCCCGCGTCGTCTCGACCGACAAGGAGGCCGACCTCGCCCTCATCAAGATCGACCCCGCCCGGCCGCTGCCCGTGATCGGCCTCGGGACGTCGTCGGACCTCATGGTCGGCGAGCCGGTGATCGCCATCGGCAACGCGTTCGGCTACGAGCACTCGGTCACCGACGGCCGCGTGTCGTTCAAGGGCCGCGACGTGTCGCTGAACAAGGACATGGGGTACAAGGGGCTGATCCAGACGAGCGCCCCGATCAACCCGGGCAACTCCGGCGGCCCCCTCTTGAACGTGCTCGGCGAGGTGGTCGGGGTGAACGTCGCGATCCGGGCCGGGGCGCAGAACATCGGCTTCGCGCTGCCGGTGGACTCGGTCATCCCGCGGGCCGCGGACCTGATCGGCGTGCGGCGCCGGACCGGCATCCGCCACGGGCTGGCGCTCCGCGATCAGGCCGCCCGCGAGGCGACCGAGGCGGCGGCGAAGCGGTCGGTGAGCGTCGAACTGGTCGAGGCGAACAGCCCGGCCGCGGCCGCGGGGTTCAAGGCCGGCGACGTGGTCGAACGGGCCGACGACGTGACCGTCGTCACCTCGATCGACTTCGAGCGGGCGCTACTGGACAAGAGCGCGGGCCAGAAGATCCCGGTGCGGGTGAAGCGCGGGGACGCCGCGACCGACCTCGAACTGACGCTCCAGCCGGGCGCGAAGGTGCCGCTGACCGCGGCGGACGCGGTGTGGAAGCGGCTCGGGCTGAAGGTCGCGCCGGTGGGGGCGGATGCGGTCGCGAAGGCCAACCCGCAGCTCCGCGGCGGGCTCCAGGTGGTCGAGGTGGCCGCCGGCGGCGTCGCGGCCACCGCGGGCATCCAGAAGGGCGACGTGCTGGTCGGCCTGCACCTGTGGGAGACGCTCAACCTCGACAACGTGACGTTCGTGCTGAACCACAAGGACCTGAGCACGTTCCTGCCGCTGAAATACTTCGTCGCCCGCGACGGCAAGCTGAAGGACGGGTGGATCACGAGCGTGCCGTGAGTCCGCCGAACAGGGATCAACCGAGAGAGCACCCTCCTCGCGCCGCTCCGGGCCTCGCCGCCCGGGGCGGTGGCGTTTTCGGACCCGTCGGCGTTACTTCTTCTCGTCGGGTTTCTCCTCGACCCGCGTCAGTTCGGCCCGCGCCGCCCCCTTCTTTCCGAGCGGATGGGTGAGCTTGCCGTCCTTGATCGCCAGGTCCTTCCACGCGACCACCGCCCCGCTGGCCTTGTCCGTCAGTTCGAGGGTCGTTCCCTTGAGCTTGTACTTCCCCTCCGTCATCGTCCCGCGGTCGTTCATCGCGTACACGCCCTTCGGCTTGAACTCGATCGACTTCTGGACCTTGTTGTCGGTCGTCTTCAGGCCGGTCTCCTTGATCGCCCACTTGCCGATCAGGAACTTCTCGTCCAGCTTGTCGTCGGCCGCGGCCAGGAAGCCGCCGAGACCGAGGAGGAATACCGCAGCCAGCAGCGTGCGCATGGGAGCCTCCGGATTTGGCGCGTGGGCACCGCGCCCCTGGCAGAATACGGACGCCGACGGGCCTCGCCAGCCCGCGAGGTTCACTCGGCCGGCGTCGGGGCGGAGCCGCGCGGGAGGATCGCGGAACTGAGGCCCGACATCGTGCGGTCGAACGACGACGACTGCGGGGTCCCGGCGAACGCCCGCTCCTCGCGCCATATCGACAGGGCCATCCGCAACACCAGGTCGCTGAAAAACACCGAGAGGAACAGCGACCGGCCGACGTACTCGATCCACTTCCGGTGCAGGTCCAGGTTCCACGGCCGCATCACCGACGTCTTCTCGTCGAACCCGACCAGGGTCATCCCGAAGAACTTCGCCGTGAACAGGTAGATGACCAGGAGCACCATGCCGAACACGATCAGGGCGAACACGGCGAACGACGTGCGGACGACGGCCGCCTGATCGGCCGGCGAGGTGATCGGCCGCGTCAGCAGCCCGAACTTGCTCAGGTACAGGAGCGGCGCGCCGACCCATAACAAGAGGCCGGCGATCAGGAGCAAGTTGCCGGCGATGTGGTAGAGCAGCACGAACGTGGCGAGCGTCAGCAGCACGCACAGCGGGGCGCTCGTCACCAGCCCCCAGCCCGGTACCAGTGATTCCGGCAGAAACAGTTTCGTTCGCACGCAGGCCCGAGACACCGCGGGCAGGAGCGACAGCACGGCCGGCGCGAGCAGCAGGTAGAACTTGATGCCCATTCCCATGCCGAAAACGCTCTTCGTCGCCTCGACTTCCTTCACGGTCGTGGTGCTGGTCGTCTTCACCTCGATCAGCCAGTCGGTCGGGACGAACGCGACCGCCAGCGGCACCGCAAACGATACCAGCCCGCCGATGAGCACCCACCGCGCGGACGCGGCCAACCGGTCGTAGGCCAGCCCGCCGAGCACCGCGGCCACCGGGAGCGAGAAGAGCGCGAGCGCCTGGATGTACAGCAGGAACATCCCGAAGGCGCTGAAGATCTCCTTGTCCTCCTTGTCCATTGCGATCACGGTGATGAGGCCGAACAGGGCCGCGAACGCGCACGGCAGGGCCGAGACGAACAACACCGCGCGCCGCCACACCGCGAGCTTGCGCGACGTCGCGTCCATCACCCCGGACCGCGCCAGCGCCGCCTCCTCGGAGGGTTCTGGCTTCACCTGCGACGGGTCCGGAATGAACACGCGGCGGAGGAACGCCACGATCAGAGTGCCCCACTCGGGCATTCCGGCTCCGGCCGGGGGCGGTTCGTCGTCGCGCCGCGGGCGCTTCCGCGGCCGCGGGGGCTCGTCGTCGAGCGGGAGCGGTTCCGGTTCGAGCGGAAGGGGGGCGGCCGGTGGGGGCGGAGACGGGGAGAGCGAGTACGTGGGCTGTGGTGCGGTGGGCGGCAGCGGGCGCTGCGCGGGCGGGGGCGACGAGAACAGCCCCGCGACGGTGTGAGCGGCGACCCAGTCGGGGGTGCCCTCCTGCCACACCAGGTCTGCCGGGGCCAGTTTCCTGGCCGCGGCCGCTTCCTTCAGTTCGGCCAGCGACACCGGGCCGACCTGGGTGCCGTTGACGACGTAATACCAGACGGATTCCATGGGCACCTGCGGGCCGAGGGCGGTTGCAAGACGACGAGTGGCGAATATACCCCCACCCGCCCCCGCGCCGCAAGCCGCCCCGTTCGCCCCCGCGCCACTACACCTTGCGGCGGCCGCGGCCCGCGAGCCACAGCCCGCCGAGCGTCAGCGCGCCGAACGCGGCCAACCCCGCGACCCACGTTCCGCCCCGCGGAGCCGGCACGGCGGCCGTTGGCGCATCGTCTTCGGGCGAATCCTTCCCCTCGCCGTTCCTCTTCGGCTTCTCGGTCGGCGGCTCGTACCCTTCTCCTTCGACCTTCGTTTTGATGCCGTCCTTGGGGTCGATGGCGGTGATGGTGTACGTCCACTTGACCGAATCCGCCTTCACCTTGTCGGACACCGTGGCCGTGCTGGTGAAGCTGATGTGGTGAGCGCCCTTCACCTTGTTGGCCCCGAGGGCGTCGAACAGTTCGTCGTCGGTCTTGAACCCCTTGGCCGCGTCTCGCGGAACGGCAAACAGGGTGACGAAGGTGCGCCGAGCCGGTTCGGGAATCGCCGTCGGCTTTTCCGTGTTGAGTTCTACCTTCGCGTAGGTCGGTTTCGGCCGACCGGGGAAACTGGTCACCTGCTTGACGAACACGTACCCGGCCACGTCCTTACCGAGCACCACTTCGCTGCTCACCGACACGTATTTCTTGCCCTTGGGCGGGGGCGGGGGCGGCACGTCCGCGAACGCGGCTCCCGCAAACGCCCCGACCGTCAACAGCGCCAGAATCCTGTTCATTGTGGCGTCCCGGTGTGTTGTGCGAATGGAACTCACCAGTCCAGACGGCGATGGGGCGCCGACAGATTTACGCCCTGCGGTTCCGCAGTACGAGCCACCGCCCGCCGAGAGTCAGCGCGCCGAATGCCGCAGCGCCGACGACGAGCCAGCGCCACATTCCCGTGGCGGCCGCGGGCGTCCAGACGATGCGGTACTTCTCCACGATCACGGTCCGCTCGTCGCTCGTCGGCAGGGGCTCGCAGCCCCCGAACCGGATCGAAGTTCCACCGGGCACCTCCCCCTTCTTCACCGACCGCGCGAGCGCGGACCAGTCCTCCGATGTGGAAATGTTCGCGTGCTTCCCCGGGCTGTACTTCGCGGCGTCGGCGACGTAGCCCTTCCATAGCGGGTTGCCCTCCACCGCCGTGCGCGGGACCGCGTACAGCCCACCGCCGCTGCGCCGGTCGCCGGTGGCCTCGGTGGTCGCTCCCGGGACGAAGAAGTGGGTCGTGATCGAGGTCGAACTGCCCCCAGACGGGGGCGGGCCGGGCGTGGACGAGAACGACACCTGAAAAAACGCGTAATCCGGGAAGTCCTCGGTCGCCTCGACGATCGTGGTGACCGGTACGGCCTTCTTACCCTCGGGCGGACCGACGTCCGCGCGGGCGAGAGAAACCGCGAGCAGCGCGAGGAGCGGGGCCGCAGCGGATCTCATGGTGAGTCCTCAAGTTGGCTGCTTGGCCTCGGGGCCATGAGCTTGCGAAGCGCCGCGTTGGGTGCGGGCGGGTTGTCGAGCACCGCAAGGAACAGGTCGCGATCCGCATCGCTCAGCGGCTGAGCGTGCGGCAGCGGCGGCAGATCGTCGTCTTCATCCCGTTCGTTCGCGGTTTCCATCACGCCCCCAGTTCACCGGTCGATTTCGCCCATGACGATGTCGAGGCTCCCGACGATCGCCGAGACGTCGGCGATCAGGCAGCCCTTACACAGTTCGTTCGTGACGCTCAAATTCGCGAAACAACTGGATCGCGCGCGGACCCGCAGCGGAACGTTCTCCTTCGCCGGCCGGCCGGCCACGTAGAACCCCATCTGCCCCCGCGGGCACTCCGTCTCGACGTAGCACTCGCCCACGCCCAGGTGCCGCGGCGGTTCCACGCGGTGCGCGTACCTCGTCTTCAGCAACTCCGCGAGTTTCGCATCGTCCTTCTTCGCGTCGTCGGCCGAGAGCGTCGGCTTGCGGGCCGCGAACTCCGCCTTTACCTTCTCTCCTTCGGCGTGAAGCGCGTCGTACTTGTCGAGGGCCTGTTCGCAGATGCGGATGCTCTGCACGACCTCCAGCATGCGCACGAAGAACCGGTGCCAGCAATCGCCGATGACCGCCCCCGATGGCGCGCGGTCGTACGGCGGCAGCGGCACGTCGAAGGTGTACTGTTCGTAGCCCGAATACGGCTCGGTCTTGCGCAGGTCCCAGTCCGGGTCTCCTTTGGTGCGGTCGAGCGACGCGCGTAACATCGGACCGGTGCAGCCGTAGTCGAGCGCCATCTCCTTTGAAAGCACTCCGATTCCCGTGGTGCGCTTCACGAAGATGTGGTTGTCGGTCAGGAGCGCGTGATACTCGGGGATGCGCGGTTTGAAGTAGTCGAGGAACTTCCGGACGCGGGCAGTGAACCCGGCGGGTAGGTCGTCGTGGGCGCCGCCGATCGTGAGGTAGCTGTACGTGAGGCGGGCGCCGCACACGTCCTCGAACAGGTCGAGGATGTGCTCGCGCTCGCGGAACGCGTAAAGGAACGGGCTGAACGTGCCGAGGTCGAGGCCGTAGGCGCCCATCCCGACCAGGTGCGACGCGATCCGGTTCAGCTCGCTAATCAGGACGCGAATCACCTGCGCCTTTTCGGGAATTTTCAACCCACAGAGCTTCTCGACGGCCAGCGAGTAGCCGAGGTTCATGTTCATCCCGGCGAGGTAGTCCATCCGGTCCGTGTACGGGATGAACTGGATCGGCGTGACGTTCTCGCCGATCTTCTCGGCGCAGCGGTGCAAGTAGCCGAGGTGCGGTTGCACGTCGGAGATGACCTCGCCGTCGGTGCGGAGCACGAGCCTCAGCACGCCGTGCGTGCTCGGGTGCTGCGGCCCCATGTTGACGAGCATCTCGTCGGTGCGGACGTCGAACTCGATGACGGTGGGGTCTTCGGGTGGCATGGGAGAGAACTCGGCTCGTGGTCGCGCGTCTCAGGTGATGGTATCATCGCGGCACCCGAAAATCAGGAGCCTTCCATGTTGGCCGCTCTCCTCCTCGCTGCCGCCGCCCCCGCCCCGCCCGAAGTGGCCCCGCCGCCGCGCCCGGTCGACCCGTTCGCCAGGTGGGAAAAGCCCGTCGCCGCGATCGAGAAGCGCCTGGCCACGAACCCGCCCAAACCGGGCGCGGTGTTCTTCGCGGGCAGCTCCAGCATCGTGCAGTGGGATTTGAAGAAGTCGTTCCCGGACGCGAACTACGTCAACGTCGGGTTCGGCGGCTCGGTGATCGCCGACAGCACCTACTTCGCACCCCGTATCCTCACTCCGTTCAAGCCGGGTACGATCGTCTTCTACGCGGGCGACAACGACATCGGCCGCGGGGGCAAGGCGGAGGAGGTGGCGGCCGACTTCCGGGCGTTCGTCGCGGCCGTGCGAAAGAACAACCCGTCGTGCCGAATCCTGTTCGTCGCGATCAAGCCGAGCCTTGCGCGGTGGAAGAAGTTCGACGAGCAGAAGAGGGCGAACGCACTGGTGCGGTCGTTCTGCGAGCGGGAAAAGGGGCTGACGTTCGTGGACGTCGTGCCGGTGATGCTGGGCGCCGACGGAAAGCCGATTCCGGATCTGTTCGTGAAGGACGGGCTGCACATGACCCCGAAGGGCTACGAGCTGTGGGCCGCGGAGGTTCGCAAAGCGTTGCGATAGTCGGCCGCGAGAGTCTCAAGTCGTAAGGTCGAAAGTCGTAAAGTCGAAGACCTGAGTGGTCCCGGTCTTCGACTTTACGACTTTCGACCTTACGACCTTTGACTCCTTGATTTGAGACTACTTGACATTGACGTCCCAGAACACGTCCCGGCGCCGCGGGCGCATCAGGAGGTAGAGCAGGAACGCCAGCCCCAAGAACCCCAGTCCGATCCACTCCGGCCGGAGGTTCTCCACCAGCCAGTTGCCCGCCCGCTGGTACAGCGGGAAGCCGTCGGCCTTCTGCGACTCGTAGTCGAGCTTGAGTGTCTTGAGACCCATCGTCAGGTACGGCGCCGCGAGGCTCATCAGGCCGCACGCGATCGCGAGCGTTTGCTTTCCGACCTTGACGTCCAGCGGCACCTCGGCGAGCACGCGGTTGCCCTGACGGATCAGCACCCGCGCGCCCTGAATGCGCCCCAGCACCCGCGGGACGATCCAAATGGTTGCGGTCGAAGGGCCGTTCGCCTCGACCGCGAGCGCGTGCCGCGGCGGGTAGCAGTCGCACCCCGGCAGCACCGGCTCGACCTCGACCACCGACCCCTCTTCCACCCGAAACGCCTCGCTGGCCGCCTGCCTCACCTTTGCCTTCACGACCTCTCGAATCTGTTCGGCCGATAAGACGACGAGCAGCGGGAACATGCGGTCCGGGTTCATGCGGGTGTAGTACCGCACGGTGGCCCGGCGCTCCGCGAGCGGTGCCTTCTCGGCGGTGTCGTCGGCCGCACGCTTGCGCTTCGCCCGCTCCCGAGCGGGTTGGGGCGCGGTTACGCCATCCGCAATAGTGGCGCCGGCGGGGTCGAACTCCGGCTCCGGCGCCCGCGGCGGAGCCGGCTGGGCCGTGCGACGGGACGGCGGCGGCTCGGCCGGCCGCGAGGGTGCTGGCGGGCGAGCCGGGGCGGGCGGCGGTGGCGGAGGGGCCGCCGCGCCCGGGGCGGGCGGCAGCGTCATGTCCGGTAGCGTGGGGAGGTTTGATTCCGAGGACCGCGCACCGAACCCCGGCGCCGAACCGGGAGACCGCAGAACGAAATCGTTATTGACCGGACGGTCCGCGAAGAACAGCAGGTCGAGCCACAACACGCCGTCGGGGTAGTGGCGGGTCCCGGCGTACTCGTCGCGAAGGGCGCCGATCGGGACCGACCAGTCCAACACCCGTTCGCCGATCTGGAACCGCCAGGTCAGCCCCCGTGCCGACCGGTGCTCGGGAGCGATCGCGGCGAACAGTTCGCTGAGGGTGCGGTCGGCCGCGACCGTCAGTTCGACGTGCTGCTCGGTACCGTCGGTGACGCCGAACTGCTTGATGGCGACGTGGACCGGCTGGAGAACGGGTTCCGACACGGGGCGCCTCGCGAGTGGTGCGGACCGGGGCCGCGGCCCGGTACCAGACTCTTCGCTACCCGCGCCCGCGCGGGTTCGCAACGAAAAAGTTTCGGGCTCACCAGCCGTAGCCCATCCACACACGGCCCGCGAGCGTCGGATATTGGTACGAGTAGGGGTAGTGCGGCAGATTGGTCGCGTACCAGCCGTAGCCGGAGGAGTACGCGCCGGTATAGTCCCACGCGTACCGCCCGTACACCGGCCCGCTGGACGCGAACGGATACGGGTAGACGACCGGCGCGACGTAGACGGCCCCGGCCCGCGTCGCGACCGGCGCGACCCAGACGGTACCATAGGCCGGCACCACGGGCGCGTACCAGTAGTTGTTGCCCGGCTGGTACACGTACGGGACGCCCATCGGCAGCGGTTCGGGGATCGGCTTGTCCTTCGGTTGCGCGAGCGCGGGTGTGGTGAAGGCCGCGAGGAGCAGAGCAACGGCCGTGACGCGGAACGGGATCTTCATCGGGTGGCCTCATCGGGTGAGAAATGACCGCCGGCCACCGCGCTTCCGATTTCCTCCTAGCGGCACCGGATACCGTGGTATTCGAGCGGGAACTCGTAATCCTTACGGAGCGGATGACCGACCCAATCATCATTAAGCAATATTCGCACCAAATTCGGGTGACCGGTGAAGAACACCCCGACGAGGTCGTACACCTCGCGCTCGTGCCAGTCGGCGGTCCTCCACACACCGGACACGCTCGGTACCTCCGGGAGCTGCCCGGCGACGTTATCCTTCCAGCGGGGAAGAACGAGTTTCACCGTGAAGCGCCGACCGGGGAACGCAAAGCTGGAGATGTGGTAGAGCACTTCGAGGTGCGGCTCGAACCCGGCTTTCGCGACCTTTTTGGAGTCGGTTTCGAGGTAGTCGACGCCGGTGATGTCGTTGAGCAGTGCGAACTTCAGCCGCGGGTCGTCGCGCAGGAACGTACACACCTCGACGAGCCGCGCCGGCTCGACGGTGACGAACGGGTCGAGCGCGTCGGTCTTCTTGCCGGTAACGGCCGGCCCGAACTGCTCTTCGAGGAGGTTGGCGATTTCGGCGGGTGTCATGTGGTCCTCGGTGCTCACGCCTTCACCGGCTTGGCGCGCTCCTTGTTCTCCTTCAAGAACTCCACCGCCTTCTCCGGGTCCTGGAGCTCCGGCGGGAGCCCGACGCTGCCGGTCCGGGCCGGAATCGGCAGTTCCTCGGGCTGGCCTTTGGTGAGGTCGCGCATCTTGTGGATCTTGTCCTGAATGCGCATCAGCCCTTCGAGGAGCGCTTCCGGGCGCGGCGGACAGCCGGGCACGTACACGTCCACGGGAACGACCAGATCGACGCCCTTCGCCACGTTGTAGCCGTACTTGTAGTACGGCCCGCCGCCGCAGGTGCAGGCGCCCATCGCGATCACGAATTTCGGGTCGGGCATCTGGTTGTAGAGCCGCCGCACGCGCTCGGCCATCTTCAGGTTGACGGTCCCCGCGACGATCATGAGGTCCGCCTGGCGCGGGGTGGCGCGGAACGCTCCGGCGCCGAACCGGTCGATGTCGTACCGCGGCGCGCCGGTGGCCATCATCTCGATGGCGCAGCACGCCAGCCCGAACGTCATCGGCCACAGGCTCGACTCGCGCGCCCAGTTGATCGCGTGTTCCAGGTTCGTCACCAGGAAGCTGTCTTCCATCCGCCCTTCAAGAAGCCCCACTTTGCACCTCCGCGAGTCCCGCGACGGCCGCGGGGCGTGTCTCTGCTTGTGCTTCACCCGCCGCGGCCGCGTGGGCGGCCATGCTCCGCACCCATTCGAGGTCGCCGCGGCGCCACAGGTAGGCGAAGCCGACGAGCAGCACGCCGAAGAACACCATGATGTCCGCGAACGCGAGCCACGCGAGCTTCCGGACCGCGGCCGCGTCGGGCGCCCGCCCCTCGGGCGGTGCGCCCCCCTGCGGTTGCAGATTCGCAGCGGCCTCGGCACGCACGGCCGCGGGCTGCGACTCGTCGGCGGCGCGGGTCGCGCTGCCGAACACCACCGCCCACGGGAAGAAGAACGCCAGTTCCACGTCGAAGATGACGAACAGGAGCGCGACGACGTAGAACCGCAGGTCGAACTGTACCCACGCCGGGCCGACCGGTTGCTCGCCGCACTCGTACACCTCGCCCTTTTCCGGACTCGGCTTGTTCGGCCGGATGAACCAGCCGAGCACGAGGTTCGCGGCCAGCAGGGTCGCCCCGGCCGCGAGAAAGATCAGGAGGAACAGGACGAGGCTTGTCATGAGTGCGAGTGTGGGTGCGAGTGAATGACACGAGCCCGCGTGCGGTCACTTCTTTTCTTCGGTCGCGCCCGGAACAACGGGCTTTTTCTCTTCGCTCGCACTCGCACCCGCACCCGCTTTGGTCCACACCGGCAGGCTGACGCGCTTCGATTCCTGCACGGCGGTCGGGTTGAGCGTCGCCTGCCCCCACGCCACGTTCAGGGGGAGTTTGGCGTAATCGACCACGCACCCGTCGCGGGTGTAGGTGCTGATGTCGTGGTTCGACCCCATGAAGATGCAGTCGACCGGGCACGGGTCGACGCACAGCGCGCAGAACATGCACTTCGTGTAGTCGATCTTGAACCCGGTGACGACGAACCCCTTCGCCGGGGGCGGCGCCTTCTCCTTCTCGATGTAGATGCAGTCGACCGGGCAGGCGCGGGCGCACTTGTCGCACCCGATGCAGGTGGTCAGGTCGAACCGGTGGAACCCGCGGTACCGCGGGCGGATCGGCACCGGCCGTTCGGGATAGGCGAAGTGCCCGGTGAACGTGCCGCGGCGGAACGACTGCACGAAGTACCAGAGCGTGACGTACATGCCGGCCGCGATGGTGACCGCGGCGAGGTACACGTTGCGGAACCAGGCGCGCATGGCAGCAACCGTGCGAGAGAGGGGCGAGGAGTTGTGATTGTAAGCGCCGTCGCGTGCCGGTGCCACAGGGCATCCGCCCTGTGCTCCGAAAGGTGGCCCCGTCCGGGGCGCCACAGGACACGGGGTTTCCACCCCGTGTCCTGTGGCGTGCCTACGGAATCAAGAGCTCCAGCTCCTTCGTTGTGGTCTCGCCCGCCTTCACTTCGACCGACTCCTTCACGTTCCGTCGCGTCGACACCTTCTCGCTGAACAGGTAGTACGCCCCGGGCGGCAGGTCCTTGAACTCGAAGGCCCCGTCCGTCTTCGTCGCGGCCTTCGCGATCGCGTTGCCCTTCGCGTCGTAGAGGAACACGGTCGCGCCGGGCTGCGCGATGCGGTTCTCGACCAGCTTCCCCGCTATCGCCCCCGGCGCGGGCTTGTTCAGTTCGGCCGCGTCGAGCAGCTCGATTTCGCGCGTCTCGACCGTGGCCCGGCCCGCTTGTGTGGTGAACTGCACGCCCACTACAACGACGCCCTTCGTGTCCGGCATCTGAAGCGCCGCGCGCCACTCGCCCCCCTCGACCCGAACGCCCTTGACCGGGACGGGGTTCGCGGGCAGTTCGCCCTTCTCGGGCTTGCCGATGAAGAACCTGACCTTGTCGATACCGCTCACCGTAGGCCCGGCCGTCGCCTTCACCGCGAGCGGTTGGCCCTTCGCGGCCCGCGGCGGCGGGTCGAACTCCACCTTCGGCGCGCTGCCGTCGAACACGACGTACGCGCGGCAGCTCTTCGCCAGTTCGGCTCCGCTCGGGGCGAGCAGCCGCGCCTGGATCGCGCGCCGGCCGGTGAGCAGGTCGACCGACAGCACCGGCTTGTGGTCCGCGATCGAGCCGGCCAGTTCGAGCGACTCTCCCTTCGAATCGAACCGGTACCGCACCTCCTTCGCGCGCGCCGTGGCGATCGACAGGGTCCGATCGGCGGCGATGGGCTCTTTGGCGCCCTTCTCGGTACCGACGACGAGTTCGAGCCGCGCGCCTTCGGGCGCGTTGTCCACTTCGAGCGTCACCGGCAGCGGCTTCGTGCCCTCCGCGAACTTGACCGCCTTCACCCGCACGCACGGGTCCGCCACCGGCCGGAGCCGAACGGTTTCGCCGAGCGTCGGCAGCGCCGCGGTGTACGTGAAGACGCGTTCGACGCCGTCGGCCGAAACCGTGGCCGTGACGACCGCCCCGGCGGGGGACGGGAACGCGACGTTCTCCGCGTACAGCGTCACCGGCTTCCCCCCGGCCGCGACCGCTCCGGCCTGGTTGCCGTCGCGCACGACCAGTCCGCCGTTCATTTCGGGCGGCAGCACCATCTTCACGGGGCAGTCGCCGGTGCCCGGAATGTCACCGGGTACGACGGTCGCACTCAGCCGGTTCGGCTTGCCGTCGCCCGCGGGCCGGAACACCGCGTCGGCTACGCGCAGGTAGCTCGCGGGATCGGCGACCGCGACCGGGATCGCGAACGTCTGCAACACGGCCTCCTTGTCGGCCGGGTCGATCAGTTCGAGCGTCAATGTGTTGCCGCTCAGCGGTCGAAAGCCGTCGTCGACCGGCGGCGCGGTGCCGGGCGCGGGTGGTGGGAGCGGCGCGGGCGGTGGCGCGGTGGAGGCGAACACGAGCGGCACCGGCTTGTCCGGTACGAGCGTGAGCGGGGCCGTTTCGCGGTTGAGACCGGCGAGCCGGGCGATCACCTTCTGCGGGAGCGGCGTCGGGTTGAACAGTACGAGCTGGTACGGCGCGGGCCGGCCGTTCGGCCGGACGCGGAACTCGTTCAACGGGTGCGGCGCCGCCTTCGGGTCGGTGCGGACGAGCAGATCGACGCGATCGCTGAGCGTGCGCAGCGACACCGGCACGCGGCGGTGGAACGTGCGGCGCTCGTCGTCGAGCTGCACCGCCACCTCCACCAGCACGCCGAGTGAGGTGGGGTGCGACGTCGGCTTGTCGCCGGCCGCGAGCGCCAGCGCCACCGCGCGTTCCCGAACCGGGTCGAGTTTCGCGCTCGCGGCCGGGACCGGCTTCAACCAGTCGTCGGCCGGGGTGAGCGCCCGCACCTCCGCGCAGGTCGGCGGCGCACCGACCTCGCGGATGTTGAGCTTCAGTTCGGCCCGCGGCTTCTCGAACGTCAGCCGCGGGGTCGCGGCGGGCGAAACCTCGACGAACGGAAAGCCGCCCGCCCCCGCGGCCGCGGCGCAACTCTTGGCCGCGGCGAGCGCGAACGGGACGCCGTTCACCGCCGGCGACGGATCGAGCGGGTCGCGGGCCTCGTACTCGAACCGGGAAGTGTGCCACGCCCACAACCGCTGTGCCGCGTCCCTCCGCCGTGCGGACAGCGGATTGGTCGCGGGTGATTCGAGCGGCGCGGTGAGCGCGGACGGCGGCAGCACCGCGGCCAGGTCCGCGCTGCGAATTTTCGCCGGGGCGTCTTCGACCCACGCGCGCCTGAGTCGGTCGGCGAACGCGAACCGGTCGCGGACGTGCGGAAACTGTCGAGCGGCGC
>JAFKJJ010000537.1 GCA_017306025.1 Planctomycetota bacterium | reverse complement strand
AGCAGGCGAGTGAGGAGGCGTTCGCGGATTGCCTGATGGTGTCCGCGGTGGAAGACGGTCACGGCCGCCACGAGGAGCGTTATGTGACGGTGCTGAAGAATCCGAAAGGGCTGCCGGAGGCGTGGGCGGATGTGGGCGCGGTGGTAATGACTGGCAGGTAAGCAAAGCTATTGAGTAGGGTCTCTGGAAAGGGCCGTTCCGAAGCATCCCAGAGTGCCCGCAACAACTTCTGATCGCGCCTCAACGGGCGGAACCGGTTGGAGATCTCTCGATCCAACATCGTCAGGTGATCGGGTACGTAGTTCGCCAGTTGGCCGAACTTGAGCCCGCCCCATACGGACTCGACGGGGTTCAACTCCGGAGCGTAGGGTGGCAATCGCTCCCGCCACAGCCGCTTGTTCCGCGCCAGGAACGCGCGCATCAATGGCCCCTTGTGGTTGGTGCCGCCGTCCCACACCACAAGTACCTTGCCGGGTAGCGATCCGAGCACGCACCGGAGGAACGCGATCACCTCCGGTGCCCCGAAGTACCCGTCGGCGCGGGTGCTCCAGCGGAGCCTCAACCGGCGGCCCCGGGGCGAGACGCTAACCGCCCCGATCACCGACACCTTCTGGTGGTGCCGGCCGTCGCCGCCGATTACCGGCGTGTGTCCGCGGAGCGACCAGCTGCGGCGCACCAGCGGGTTGAGGAACAGGCCGCTCTCGTCGATCAGGACGATGTGCGCGCGCTCCTCGCGCGCCTTTTTTGAATCCGCGGCCAATCCTCCTTGAGCCATCGGTCGATGGCCACCGGGTCCCTTTGCCGGACCCGCCGGGCCGGCTTCTGCGGGGTGAAGTTCCGCGTCGAGAGCCACTCCCGCAGGTAGTTCGGATGGAACCGCACGCCGAACTTCTGGCGGATCAACTCGGCCACCCGGCGGGCCGTCCACAGGTCGGTGTCGAACCCGTGCTTGGTCGGCGGGTCGGTCCGCCACCCGAGCACTTCGCGCTCCTGGTCGGCCGTCAGGAATCGGGGCCGGCCGGGCGTGGGCTTGGCCGAAAGCCCGTCGGCCCCGTCGGCCCGGTGCCGGGCCACCCACTTGGCAACGGTCACCGGGTGGACCCCCAGGAACGCCGCCACATCCTTCTGCGACCACCCCTCGCCGACGCGCTCAACGGCGAGCCGGCGCCGGGCCTCCAACTCCGCTGCCGTGCCTTTACTCCTCATCCCCATAGGCTATAAAGTCGCTACCGAATGAGTAGCTTTGCTTACCTGCCAGCCAGTACCGTCGGCGCGCACGGGGCGGTCGCGATCGACGGCACATCGTTAACCTACATCGCGCTTGATCCGACTTACACCGGGACCGACACGTTCACTTACACCGTTAGCGACGAGCGGGGCGGAACGGCTACGGCCACCGTCACGGTCGAATTGATGAACATGCTGCCCGAAGCCGGTGACGAGATGATCGCGGTCCACGCGGGGACCAGCGGCAGTTCGTTCCCGACGCTCGGCGACCCCGACGGCGATACGGTGGCCGTCACCTCGTTCACGCAGGGGGCGCACGGGTCGGTGGCACTCGACGGGACCGAGTTCGTCTACACCGCGGCCAGTTTGACCTACACCGGGACCGACACGTTCACGTACACGATCGACGACGGGCACGGGGGTAAGGCGACGGGCACGATCACGGTCGAACTGATGAACATGCTGCCCGAGGCGAGCGACGCGTGGGCGACGACGTTGGCCGACACGCCGGTGTCGATCCCGGTGGCGATCTCCGACCCCGACGGGGACGCCGTAACTATCACCTCGTTCACCCAACCGTCGGCGGGGTCGGTATCGCCGGAGTCGGGCGGGGCCGGGTTCTACTACCTGCCCCCCAGTGGGTTTGACGGCACCGTGACCTTCACGTACACCGTGGACGACGGGCACGGGGGCACCGCCACCGGCACCGTAATGGTGACGGTGATGCCCGCGGTCGTCTGACGGCGGGATACTCATTTTGAGGACGGCGACTCGGCGCCGTCCCGCGCTCAGGTCAGTTGCAGGTGCGTCGTTCGTGCGCCGTTGTAGCCGAACTTGAGCCGACGGAGCTTTCCCAGCGTTTCCAATCGTTCCGCGGCCCGCTGGCACGCTCTTGCCATTGAAGGCGCGAGCCGCGCGAACGGTTCCCCCGTTCCTTCAGCTCGATCGGTCACTCACCAAGGAACGGCGCAACGAACATCCGCCACGAGGCGTACAGCACGACGGCCGCAGCGATCAGGACGCCGACCGCGGTAATCGCGGTGTGCGTCTTCGTCCAACGGAACTCGGGCCGGTCACTGTCGGGCACGGGCGATCTCACTTCCGCAGAGCGGCTGCCGAGCGCACGCGCTCGAACGGCACCGAACCTGACTCGCTTCACGGCGGGTCGTAGCCGTAGCCGCCCCACGGGTTGCACCGGCAGATTCGGTACGCACCCTTCACACACCCGAAAATCGGGCCGTGCTTCTTCACCGACAGGATGAAGTACTCACTGCACCCCGGCTGGAACCGGCACATCGGCGGCAGCAAGGGGCGGATGAGCTTCTGGTAGCCGCGGACACACAGGATCATCACGGCGCCCGCCGCCAGCGCCGGCCCGCGCCACAACCAGCGGAGGTGTCGCATCAAGACCCCTCCCCCCGGCCCCCTCCCGATTCGCTCCCCGGCCCCGTCAGCGGAGCTTCTCGCGGGCCGGGGCGGGGAGAGGGGGAGGAAGAATCAGACCCGCGAACTCCCCCTTCCGAGGAAGGGGTCGCAGGGGGAACCCTGGGTTCCCCCTCCCGAACGGGGAAGGGGGCTGGGGGGTTAGGTTTCTTACCGCCCGCCCCCAGCTTCCGCGCCGCCTGATGCGCGAGTTTCAGCAGCGACGCGCGGACCGCGTCCAGCGTCGGCTCCGAACCGGGCCGCGGGATCAGAATCAGGTCCACGCCCGGCGGCAGGTCGTGCTGCGACAGCCTGAATGCTTCGCGGCCTGGCTCCGCCGGGCGACGGTGAACGAAGCGATCGG
>JAFKJJ010000536.1 GCA_017306025.1 Planctomycetota bacterium | reverse complement strand
GGCGAAGAGGGAGGCGAGGGGCTCGCCGTTGTTGATCCGCATGGGTCGTCCCACGGGGTCGAGGATTTCCTGCGAGGGGTCGATCCCGAGGGCGTAGAGCATCGTCGCGCCGAGGTCGTCGGGGCTGACGGGGTCTCGGGCCGGGTAGGCGGCCCAGCGGTCCGAGGCGCCGTGGACGACCCCACCTTTGATCCCGCCGCCGGCGAGGACCGCCGAATAGCAGCGCGGCCAGTGCTCTCGGCCGGCGTTCGCCCGGGTGATCTCGGCCCACTCCGCGAGCGCCCGTGCGACCGCCTCCGGTGCGATCGCGCCGCGGAGCATCGCGTACCCGTCTGCGTCGAGGTGCCCGCGCCAGGTCATGCCGACCCTTCTCGTGGGGCAGGCCGCCTGGCCTGCCTTACCTTTCGGCAGGCCAGGCGGCCTGCCCCACATCAAGTCACGCGCTGTTCCGGTAGAAGAGAGCGTACACGGCCGCGCCGCTGGCGATGAAGCCCATCCCGACGAGCGCCTCGGTGCGCTGTTCGGGCGTGAGGAACATGTTCACCAGCACCGCGGCCATGATCGCGACGTAGAGGGCCGGCACGACCGGGTAGCCCCAGCACCGGTACGGGCGGTTCTCCGGCGTCACCGGGATGCGGCGCCGGAACATGAAGATCGTCGCCACCGCCAGCGTCTCGAACGTGACCGAACCGAAGATCACGAAGTCGGTCATGATGTCGAACGGCGACTTCCCCTGCGGCACGTTCAGGTCGAGGTCCGCGAAGCCGAGCGGGACGACCGGCAGCCGGTACTGCGTGAGCGCCCCGACGCACAGCACGAGCAGACACGACCACCCGCTCATCGCGACGATCGCCAGCGCGGGGGTCTGGTAGCGCGCGTGGAGCCGGCCGAAGCTCTCCGGGGCGAGCCGGTCGTGCCCCATCGCGTAGAGCAGCCGCGGGCCGACCAGGATGTTCCCGTTGAGCGCCCCGAACACGCTCGTCATCACGATCGCCGAGGCGATCACCACCCCGACCGGGCCGAGCAGCGCCGCGCAGAACTCCGTCGCCAGCGGCGTCGACGACAGGTGCCCGGCCGCGTCCTTGCGGACGATGTCGTCGCGCGGCAGGACGAGGTGGTACGCGAGGTTCGCCCCGCAGTAGAGCGCGATCAGGATGAACACCGCCAGCAACAGCGACAGCGGGATGTTCCGCTGCGGGTGCTTCACCTCCCCGGCGACGGGGGCGATGTTCATCCACCCGTTGTACGCCCACAGCACCCCGACCAGCGCCACCCCGAACCCGCTCCAGTTGATCCCCAGGAACCCGCCCGGCCACGTCGGGGACAGGTGCGCCGCCTTCGGTGGGTGCGTGGGCTCCGCGACGGCCGCGTACACCGCGAACGGCAGCGCGATGATGAACAGCAGCGACGCGACCTTCAGGAGCGTGATGCCGAACTGCACGGTACCGCTCAGCCGGGTGCCGCGGACGTTCACGACGGTCAGCCCGGCGATGACCAGCGCGGTCAGGAGCTGCCGGGGCCAGAACGGGAGCACCTCGACGCGGTCCGTGGCGGCCGGGTAGAGCGACTGCCGCAGGACGTCGTGGAACGACTCGGTGAACATGGTGGCGAGGGCCGCGATGGACGCCGAGCGGATGATCCAGAACTCGACCCAGCCCCAGAGGAACCCGGCCCACCGGCCGTACCCTTCGCGGAGGAAGACATAATTGCCGCCGGCGCGGGGGAACAGCACGGCGATCTCCGCCAGGGCGAGCGCGCCGAGCAGCGCGAGCAGCCCGCCGAGCACCCACACGGACATGGCGAGGCCGAACTCGGGCACGTTGTCGGCGACGTTGCGGCCCTTCTTGAAGACGCCCGAGCCGATGACGGTGCCGACGACGATGGCGGTGGCGAGCCACGGCCCGAGGACGCGGGGGAGTGACTGCGGCGGTGTGGGTTGCATGGCAGACGATGATACGGCGGGGCGGGGGATTACGCACGCGGGCGGCGCGGAATTCGGTGCGGGCGCCCGCGGACCGAGACGGGAGAGGGAGTCGTTCTACGACATCCGGCCCTCACCCGCCCGCGCTCCCTCTTTGCCGCCCGTTAGTCGAAGATGCACGTCTTGCGGTCGTAGACGAGAATGCGGTGGTCGATGTGCCACCGCACCGCCCGCGACAGCACCACTTTCTCCAGGTCGCGGCCCTTTTCGAGCAGGTCCTCCAGGCCGTCACGGTGCGAGATGCGGACCACGTCCTGCTCGATGATCGGCCCCTCGTCGAGGTCCTCCGTCGCGTAGTGGCTGGTGGCGCCGATCAGCTTCACCCCGCGCTCGAACGCGCGGTGGTACGGCTTCGCCCCCACGAACGCCGGCAAAAACGAGTGGTGGACGTTGATGATCCGGTGCGGGTAACGCCGGATGAAGTCGGCCGACAGAATTTGCATGTACCGGGCCATCACCACGAGGTCGATCTTCTCGGCCGCGAGCAGCTCCAACTGCTTTCGTTCGAATTCGTCCTTCGCGCCAGGCGGGGTGGGGATGAAGTGGAACGGCACGTTGTAGAACGTGCCCCACTTCTCCGCGTCCGGGTGGTTGCCGACGATCAGCGGGACGTGGCACGGCAACTCGCCGGTGCGGTGGCGGTAGAGCAGGTCCATGAGGCAGTGGTCGTACTTCGACACGAACAGCGCGACCCGCAGCGGGTGGTCGGAGCGTTCGAGGCGCCACCGCATCTCGAACCGGTCGGCCAGCGGGGAGAACCGGCGCGGGAACTCGGCCGGGTCGAGGGCGAAGCCCTTGAGGTCCCATTCGACGCGCATCAGGAACAGGCCCCGCTCCGCGTCCTGGTGCTGGTCGGCGTGGAGGATGTTGGCGTCGTGCTTGTAGAGGAACTCCGCGACCGCCGCGACGATCCCCTTGCGGTCCGGACAGGTGATGAGCAGGACGGCGGTATTTTTCATGGTGGTGTTCGGTGGTAACCGTTCACGGGGGCAACGCCTTGTTTTTCAAGGACTTGGTGAGTCCGACATGCCC
>JAFKJJ010000535.1 GCA_017306025.1 Planctomycetota bacterium | reverse complement strand
AGCTCTCGGCCCGGGCCGCGTGATCCTGCGCCCGGACCTCGTTGGTCCGCGCCTCGTTCCACTTCCACACGATGCCGCTCACGCCGGCCAGCGCGACCAGCAGCACGGCGACCGACAGCGCGGCCACCTGCGGGTTCCGCCGCGCCCACCGCGCGGCGCGCCCCGCGACCCCCACCGCCCGCGCGCGGATCGCGCGCCCGTCGGCCCACCGCGCCAGGTCGTCGGCCAGCTCCTCGGCCGACGCGTACCGCTTCGCGGGCGCCTTCTCCAGACACTTCAGACAGATCGTTTCGAGGTCGCGGGGCACGCCGGGCTGGAGCCGGCGCGGCGGGACCGGCTCCTGTCGGAGCGCCAGCAGCATCGTGTCGGCGAACGTCGCGCCCTGGAGCGGGACGCGGGCCGTGAGCAACTCGTAGAGGATCACGCCCAGCGCGTACACGTCGATCGCGGGGGCCGCGGCGTTGCCCTGGAGCTGTTCGGGCGCCATGTACTCCGGGGTGCCCATGACCGCGCCGTCGCGGGTGAGCGCGCGGCCGTCGGCGCACTCGGCGTCGATGCGCTTGGCGATGCCGAAGTCCGCGACCTTCGGGGTGCCGTCGCGGGTGAGCAGCACGTTGGCCGGCTTGAGGTCCCGGTGAACGACGCCCAACAGGTGGGCGGCGTGGGCGGCGCGGGCGAGCGTCTCGACCGTCCTGGCGGCCTCGCGCGGCGGGTGCGGGGTGTAGGTGTGCTGCGTCAGGCTGCCGCCGTCCACGAACTCCAGCGCGAGGAACGGACCGGGGTACGGGTCGTCCGGCTGCGCCTCGACCGTACCGACCTCGAACACCTGGATGATGTTGGGGTGCTGGAGCCGGGCGATGGCCTCGGCCTCGGCCCGGAACCGCTCGCGGTACTCCGGGTCGGCCAGCGCCTGGCCGCGGAGCGTCTTGATCGCAACGCGGCGGTTCAGCTCCTTGTGGCGGGCCTCGTAAACGATCGCCATTCCGCCGTAGCCGACGACACCGAGAATCTCGTACGCGCGGAGCCGCGGAAATCCCCCCTCGCTGCGGACCGGAACGGGCGTGGCGCCAACGTCGGGCGCGGCGAAGCCGGAGTCGCCGGGCGGCCGGTGGAGCTTGAGCGTGGTAGCCTCTGTGGCGGCGTCATGCGGGGCGGTGGTGGGCGGGCGCACGGCGAGCCTCCGGGGCTGGGGGCGATCGCGACTCTCCCGGGTAAGATGTAACACGATTCAGAGTAAAGCAAATCGCGAGTCGCCCGCCCGCCTGCGCAACACAATCAAACACGAAGGAGATGCAACAGGTTCGCGAGTCGTCGGTCAGAAAGTCCGCGCCCCTCTCGGCGCCGCTCCTCGATATTACGACTTACGGTTTTACGACTTGCGACTTCTCGCCGGGCGATTGCCCCGCCGCCGCGTCGGCGTTACCGTATCTCCAGTCGCCCTCGGCGCTTCAGGAGCAGTGCGTGCCCCGGTTGATCGTCATTCGCGGCGTGGACGAGGGGAAGCAGTTCGAGCTGAGCGGCCCCACCGTCACCGTCGGCCGGCACTCCGCCAACGCGGTGTCGCTCCACGACACGCAGATCTCCCGCCGACACCTCGAACTGCGTGCCGGGACACACGGGTACGAACTGTTCGACCTCGGCAGCGGCAACGGCACGCTCCTCAACGGCCAGCCGGTGCGGTCGGCCGCGCTGCGCAGCGGCGACACCATCGGCCTGGGGCAGACGCTCCTGATGTTCACCGTCGGCCGGCACGAGGTGCCGGACGCGGGCAACGACCTGACCGAGCGCGTTCGGCTCCAGGCCCGCCCGGAACAGGACCTCACGTCGGCGATCGTGCGGACCGTCGCGGCCGACGCCGGCAGCCAGATCCTGTCGCGGCCCGCCGCCGCCACCGACTGGCTCCGCGTTCGGCTCGCCAGCCTCGCGGCGCTGTACGAGACCGCCGAGGCCGTCAGCCACATCCTCGACGTCGACCAGCTCCTCGGAACGGTGATGGACCTCGTGTTCAAGTCGGTCGCGGCCGACCACGGGTGCTTCATGTTGCGGGACGAGAACGGCCGGCTCGTCCCGAAGGCGGTGCGGTACCGCGAGGGCGTGAACCGGCAGGAGGAACTGGCGGTCAGCCGAACGGTGGTCGAGCACGTGCTGAAGGAGAAGCAGGGCGTGCTGGTGTCCGACGTGTACTCCGACGACCGGTTCCGCGCGGTCGAGAGCCTGCACCGCCACAACATCCGCGAGGCGATCTGCGTTCCGATGAAGGGCCGGCGCGAGGTGGTGGGCGTGCTGTTCCTCGACACGCTGTCCACGCTGAAACAGACGATCGCCCGCGGACTGGAGGCGAGCAAGTTCACCGAGGACCACCTCCACCTCGCCAGCGCGATCGCACACCAGGCCGCGATCGCGGTGGAGGAGAGCCGCTACCACGAGGCGCTGGTGAACGCCGAGCGGCTCGCGGCGGTGGGTCAGACGATCGCGGCGCTGTCGCACCACATCAAGAACATCATGCAGGGGGTGCGGTTCGGCGCCGACATGGTCCGTTCCGCCCTCAAGGACAGCGACCGCGACCTGCTCGCCAAGGGCTGGAAGCTGGTCGAGCGGAACCAGAACCGCATCGACGACCTGATCCTGGACATGCTCAACTACTCGAAGGAGCGCGAGCCGGCCGTCGAGCCGACCGACCTGAACAAGCTGTGCGAGGACGTGCTGGACGTGGTCCGCGGGCGCGCAAAAGACCGCGGCGTCGCGCTGGAGTGGCACCCGGGCACGGGCGTTTCGGCGGTGCCGTGCGACCCGGAGGGCATCCACCGCGCGGTGCTGAACCTCGTGAGCAACGCGATCGACGCGCTGGAGGACCGCGACGGCGCGAAGCTGGCCGTGCAGGCCCTCCTGGAACCGGAAGGGAAGTGGGCGAAGGTGATCGTGCTGGACAACGGCCCGGGCATCCCACCGGACAAGGTCGAGGACATCTTCAAGCCGTTCGTGAGCACGAAGGGCAGCCGCGGCACGGGCCTGGGCCTTCC
>JAFKJJ010000038.1 GCA_017306025.1 Planctomycetota bacterium | reverse complement strand
GACCGCCGACGCGGTTCCGGTGGTGAGTGTTCACTTACTCGTGACCGGCCCTCCGCCAGCGGTGGAGGCGCTGGCGACGGAGGCGATGAAGGCCATGACGGGCAAATTCAACACGCTGGTTGCCGCGGCGCTGGTCGCGGTCGGGCTGGCCGGGGCCGGCGCCGCAACGGTGTGGGCGTGCGGCGGCTACGGTCCGCTTCTACGGCCCGCTCCGCCGGTGTCCGAGGCCAAACCGTACCCGTTCGGTTCGGTGGAGACGCGCGAGGCGGGGGCCGAAGCGCCGGCCCCCGCGGTCGGGCGGCCGGGTTCTGATCGTGGCGCGGTCGGGAGCGACAAGCCCGCCGGGACCGACGCGGGCACCGCCAAGCCGGCGCTGTTCGTGATGACGAACCCGGCGCGCGACATCACCGTCGTGTCCGACCGGCACGAGGCGTTCGTCGAGTTCTTCCGCCGCCAGCCGGTGCTGGTCGCGTCGGTGCCGAAGGACGTGCGCGACAAACTGCTCTACGACGCGAAGGGACCGGTCGGGTTCGTGTTCGTGGACAACGCGTCGTTCAACGTGGACGGCCCGCGGGTGGCGGCATACGGCGCGAGCGTGCGACTGGCCCCGGTGACGTTCGAGGGGTCGGCGTTCCGGCTCCTGGAGGCGATCGACGCGCGCCACCCGGTTGTGTTCGTGCGGGACGCGTCGAACAAGGACTTGTGGCACGCGGTCGGGTTCACGCGGCGCTCGTCGGTGGGGTTCTTCGCCGTCGCCGAGCGCGTCAAACCGGACGACTTCGCCCCGGCCGACCTGCTCCACCGCGAGAGGTCGAAGGACAAGAAGTGACCCGCTTTCCGTGGTCCGGTCACTCCGTGGCCGGTCTTCGTTGGAACCGGTCACCGAGTGACCGGACCACAGGAAAACTGGAGAATTTCCCATTGCGAAGGACAAGAAGGCCGCCAACGAGGCGTTTACCGGGCCGACCGAGTCGTGTAGCGTGTGCCACTTTTACTACGACCCGCTCAGGTGACTTCAGAGTGGTCCGCTCGCTCCGCGAGCGGTTGCTTCGCGAATGTTGACGCCGAGACTACGCCCTGGCGTCGCGCCGCTCGCTCCGCGAGCGGACCACTCTAAAATCCCTTGCCAACGCCGCGGCACGTCGGTTGTTATATCGGTGCCTGTGAGCGTCCCGGAAAGGGGTGAACCGATGCAGCGGGCGTACTCTCTCCCCCGATGGCTGGCGGCCGCAACCGCCGGCCTGCTCTCCGTTTCACTGGTGACGGCCCTCGTCACCTCATCAAACGACCGCCCCGGCGAGGAGCCGAAACCGCCCCCGAAGGTCGCCAAGCCGCGCGAACTCGTGCCGCTGTTCGCGACCACCGAACCGGCCAAGAACCCCACCGAACTGGTCCTGATGCCCGACGAGCGCGGCGTCCGCGGGTGGGTCGCGGGCGAAAAGTCCTTCGCCGGGTCGAAGGTCGCAATTAAGGCCGGAAACAAGGACTTCGAGACGACCGTCGGCGCCGACAACACTTTCACCTGGGCGCACACCGCCGCCAAGGTGCTCCCGCTCGCGTTTACGGTTCCCGGCGAAAAGCCGATCACGGCACGCACCACGCTGCCGGCGCGGCCGGAGGGCGGCAAGCGCACGGCGTTCGTCGTCACCGACCGCTCGGCCTACCGCCCCGGCCACACGCTCAAGTTCGTCGCTTACGTCCACGACACCGCCGACGGCATCGACTTCAAGCCGGTCGCGAACACGGAATTCGTCGTCGATCTGGTGAGCGAGACCCGGCGCACCCGCGCCGCGCGCATGAAGCTCCGCACCGACGATTCGGGGCGACTCACCGGGCGGTACACGTTCACCGACGCCGACCAACTCGACCACTACCTGCTCAACGTCGGCGGCCCCACCGGGGATCAGCCCGACGACCGCGCCCCCCCGAACGGTCTGCCCGGCTCCGCGCGCGTGCTGTTGGGCGAGTACCGCAAAACGAAAGTCGGGGTGAAGCTCAAGGGCGCCGTGAAGGACGGGAAACTGGAGGTCACGTTCGACGCCCGCGACTACCTCGACCGCGAGGTGAAGGGGACGTCCGCGACGTGGTCGGCGACCGTCACGAAGGCGGCCGACGTGGCGAAGCTCGCCCTCGACCCCCAGAAGTTCGTCGCCGACGAGGGCGGGCCGCCGTCGGCCGACGACTTCGACGCCCTCCCGGACGACGAGCGGCTGCTCACGATCGCCAACGGCGTCTCCGCGATGTCGTTCGCCGGGTTCGGCGGGCGCCTCCTGGCCACGCGCGAGGGGAAGGCCGCGTTCGCCGGCGCCGGGCCGGCGAAGGTCGTTATCGACCTGTGGCCGGAGTGGCTCCAGGGCGAGCACACGGTCACCGTTAACGCGGTGTTCCTCGACGAAACGGGCCGCGAGAACCGCGCCGTCGGCACGTTTTCACTCGGCCCGCCGAAGGAAAAGGGAGTTCTCGTCGGCACGCCGAAGGAGATGTACGCGGTCGGCGAGAAGGTCGCGGCGACCGTCACGCCGATCGGCCTCGGCGAGAAGGACGCGCCGGCCACGACCCTCATCGTGATGAAGCTCGAAGCGCACCCGTCGTCGCCCTGGGTCGCGCCGCAGGTCGGCGACGGGGACGGGGAGTCGGTCCCGGACAACGCCCGCATCCCGCCGCTGGGCGCGAAGCCCGCCAAGGCGCCCGCGGCCGGGGGCTGGCAGACGCTGCCGACCTTCGACCCGGTCAAGCGGAAGGTGCTGACCGCAGTGCCGGTGGTGAACGGCAAGGCCGACGTCGATCTGAAGCAGCCGGGCGCGTACAAGCTGCTCGCCGTCACGCGGCTGGCCGACGGCACCGCGCTCCAGAGCGAAACCGGTGTCGTGGTGAAGGCGCCCGCGAAGTTGCCCGGCCTCGTGCTGCAACTCGACGCCCGCGAGTTGCCCGCGGGCGGCCGGCTTTCCGGTACGGTTCACACGCGGTTTAGCGGCGCGAAGATGCTCCTCACGCTGCGCGATTCGAGCGGCGTCAAACTCGCCGTACCGGTCACCGCGGGCGCGAACGGGGTGGTTCGCTTCGACGAGCCGCTCCCCGCGAACCTGCGCTACGGCTGCGCCGTGTGCGTGCGGTATCCCGAGTCGGCGACGAACGTCCACGCGGACCAGCGCGACGTGTTCGTGATCCCCACCGACCGCACGCTGACCGTCAGCACGACGGCACCCGAAACGGTCGGCCCGGGCGCGGAGGTGAAGCTCGGCCTCCAGGTAAACCGCCAGGAGGAGGTGGACCTCATCGTGTCGGTGTTCGACGAATCGCTCCTGGGTGTGTCGGGCGACCTGTCGAACAGCGTCCGCGACTTCTACCTGTCGGACGCGCGGGGGCAGGGGCGGGCGGCCCGCGATCTCACCGCAACGCGGCTCGGCGGCGTGGGCATCGCGGAGTTGGTCGCGAAGGCCGAAAAGATGCTGAAGGACCCGGAGGCGCTCGCGCGGGAGCCGGGGCTGGAACAGCGGCTCACGCAACTCGTGCAGCGGTGGAAGGCCGGCAAGGTGTGGATGAGCGACGCGGTCACACTGGTGCGGTTGGCCGGGTTCGAGGTGTACCTCGGCCACCCGGTGTACAACGAGGCCGCGATCACGTGGAGCGTGCCGAAGTCCGCCCGGCTCGCGGACCTGATGCGCCGGGACGCGACCAGCGACTCCGGCAAGCACTACCTGTCCGCAACGGTCATCAGCAACGTGGTGCTGATGGGAATGGCCGACCGCGGCGGGATCGACCCCTGGGTGATGCACCGCGGCAACTTCTTCCAGGCGACGGCGCCGTGCTACGGCTTCGGCTGCACCGGCTGGAACTTCTGCGGCGGGTTCAACTGCAACGGGTTCCAGCAACTGGGCTTCGCCGGCAGCTTCGGGATTCAGGGCTTCTCCGGACAGTTCGGGATCACGGGGTACAACCCGTGGCGGTACGGGTTCGGCGGCTTCGGTGGCGGCCTCGGGGGCTTCGGCGGCGGGCTCGGCGGGTTCGGCGGGGTACCGAGCGTGGCCGGGTTCCAGGGGAGCTTCTCGTACATATCCGGCAACGGCGTGTTCTCGCAGCCGTTCGTCGGCGGGCAGATGGGCTTCTCGGCGGGCTTCAACCGCGACTTCGGCCCGCCCGGTTCGGGGGCGCCCCCGATCGGAGCCCCGCTGCCGGGTCTGGGCGTCGGCGAAGACGTCGTGCGCCGGGATTTCGCGGACAGCGCGTTCTGGACCGCGAACCTCCGCACCGACAAGACCGGCAAGGCGACCGCGGCGTTCAAGGTGCCCGACTCGCTGACCAACTGGCGCGTCCAGGTGGTCGCGGTGTCGCCGAAAATGCACGTCGGGACCGCGACGAGCCGGTTCAAGACGTCGCGGCCGGTGATGATCTGGCCGATGCTCCCGCGGGCGTTCACCGAGGGCGACGTGGTCACCGTGTTCGGTACGGTCCACAACCTGAGCGACCGCGAGCAGAGCGTGCGCGTTCACCTGACCGCGGAGAACGGGCAGGTGCTGTCGGGTGCCGAGCAAACGGTGAAGGTGCCGGCCAGCGGCAACGTGCCGGTTTATTGGACGTACCGCGCCGGTAAGCCGGGCACGACCGACCTGCTCATGTCCGCGAAGTGCGACGCGGGCAGCGACGCGTCGCTGAAGAAGCTCCCGGTGGTGGCGGCCGCGGTCCCCGAACGGGTCACCGCGAGCGGGCTGGTGGGCAAGGACGATCTGAAGCTCGTCATGCCGGAGGGCTTCGACCCGAAGTCGGTGCAGGTGAGCGTGACGGTGGCGCCGACGCTCGCGGCGGACCTCGCGGACACGCTGCCGTACCTGGTCGAGTACCCCTACGGGTGCGTCGAGCAGACGATGAGCCGGTTCCTGCCGGCCCTGCGCGTCGCCGGGATCTTGCAGAAGTCCGGCATCAGCACCATCGCGAAGCTCGAAGAGAGGTTGCCGAAGGTGGTGGAGGCCGGGCAGAAGCGGCTGATCTCGCTGCAACAACCGGACGGCGGCTGGGCCTGGAACGGCAACGGTCAGACGCACGAGATGATGACGCCGTACGCGCTGTTCGGGCTGCTCGCGGCCGAGGAGGCCGGTTACCCGTGCCCGAACCCGCAGACGATCCCCACCGGGATGGCGCGGCTCAAGCAGTACCTCGACAACACGGCCGCGCAGTGGGACGTCGCGATCCGGCAGGGCTGGAACGTCGCGTTCGCGCAACAGAACGGCCGGCGCGCGACCGAGGTGAACGACGCGCTGTTCTGCCTGTGGGTCGCGGCGACGAGCGCCGAGCGCGCGAAGAACGCCGGGATCGACATGAACGCGTGGTTCGGCCGCATCAACAAGACCGTCGGCCGCGCGGAGATGTCGGACACGGGCCACGCGCTGGCGCTGGAACTGGCCGCCCGGAACGGGCACAAGTCGCTGGCGGAGAAGCTCGCGGGCGAGCTCCACAAGCGGGCGCAGAAGGCCGGCGACCACGTGTTCTGGAAGACGGCCGGGTTCTCGCGGTGGGCGGACAACACCGTCGAGGTGACCGCGACCGTCTTGAAGGCGCTGGTCGCGAACGACCCGCACGACCCGCTGATCCCCGGCGTGCTGGCGTTCTTCCACAGCGCCAAGCGCGGCGACCGGTGGGACAGCACGAAGGACACCGCGTGCGTGCTGTACGCGCTGTGCGACTACCTCGCGGCGGTACGGGCCGGGCCGGCCGCGGAGGGCGCCGTCGAGGTGATCCTCAACGGCGCCGAGGTCGGTAACGTGAAGCTCGACTCGCCCGCGTCGAAGACGGTGAGGTTCGCGGGCAAGGGACTGAAGCCGGGCGACAACAGCGTCAGCGTGAAGGGCGCCGACGCGGCCGGCGCGCTGGTTCGGGTGTCGGTCGCGTTCACGCGCAACAACGGCGCGCTCACGGAGGCCCGCGACCACGGCGTGAAGGTGCTCCGCACCGTCAGCGTCCGCGGGGCCGACGGCAAGTGGACCGACCTCCGGAGCGGCGCGACGGTGCCCGCGGGTAGTTACGTGAAGGTGAGGGTGACCGCGAACCCGGCCGCCTGGGAGTTGCGGTACTTCCTGATCGAGAGCCCGAAGCCCTCGGGGTTCGAGACGGTGCCCGCGGAGGACACGCGGTTCGGGGCGCTGGCACAGGGGCACGTGCTCCGCGAGGACCGCGAGGCGATGACGTGCTTCCACTACGAATCGGTCGCCGGCGCGACGGCGGAGTTCGTGGTGATGGGCGAGTTCGCGGGCGAGTGCACCCTTCCGCCGGCCCGCGGCGAGTTGATGTACCAGCCGACCAACGGCGGCCACAGCGACGCGTTCGTGTTAAAGGTGGCGCCGAAGAAGTAAAGCGGCAGACGACAGAAGAGAAGAGCCGCGGATGACACAGAAAGACACGGATCGGAGAAGAAGAGCGAATTCGAACTCTCTTCTTCTCTGATCCGTGTCTTTCTGTGTCATCCGCGGCTCTTCTCTTCTTTTTTTGCTATGCTGTCTCCATCCCACCAAGCCGCCACCCCAAGGCGCCGCCTCATGTTCCGTGTCGCAGTCTCCTTCTGCGCCCTCTGTGCCCTCTGCGGTGAATCGTTCGCCGCGGACCCCACGTACTGGCAGGACGTCCGACCCATCTTCCGCAAGCACTGCGTCGTCTGCCACAGCGAGCGGAAGCTCCCCGAACTCGACGTGTCCGCGGGGCTGGCGCTCGACAAGCCGGACAACATCAAGAAAGGTGGGAAGGGCGGCAAGGTCACCGTGCTCGTGTCCGGAAAGCCCGACGCGTCGCTCGTGGTCACGCTGCTGACGTCGAAGGACAAGAAGCGCGCGATGCCGCTCGACGCGGACCCGCTCTCGCCGGAAGAGATAGCGATCGTTCGGAAGTGGGTCGCGGCCGGTGCGCCCGAGGGGACCAGGCCGAAGGACGACGACACCGGGGCGGTCGCGGTCGGCCCGGCGCGGCCGGTGCGCAAGCTCGACGTCACCTTCCCCACGAAGGCGGTGCTGCCGAGGGCCGCGAACCTCCCCGGCCCGCTCGAACTCACGCTCCCGGTCGGCCCGCTGCCACCGGTCGCGGCCGTCGCCTTCAGCCCCGACGGCAAACTGCTCGCCGCCGGCACCTACGGCCGCGTCACCGTGTGGGACCTGTCCGCCGCGAAGCCGCTGAAGGTGCTCACCAACGTCCTCGGCGCGGTCAACGACCTGAAGTTCTCGCCCGACGGTAAGCTGCTTGCGGTCGCGGGCGGCCAGCCGTCGGCCCGCGGCGACCTGCGCCTCTTCGACACGACCGAATGGAAGCTCCTTCACTCGCTCGGCGGGCACCTCGATACCGTGTCGTGCGTCAGCTTCAGCCCCGACGGAACAAAGCTCGCGAGCGCGAGTTTCGACAAGACGGTGCGGTTGTGGGGCGTACCCAACGCGAAGTTGCTGCACACCTACACCGGGCACTCGGACTTCGTGTACGCGGTGGCCTTCGGGCCGGACGGGTCGTGGTACGCGACCGCGAGCAAGGACCGCACCGGCCGTATCATCGACGCCGCGACCGGTAAGGGGCTGTTCACGCTCGGCGGCACCGATCAAGAGGTGCTGGCGGTCGCAACGCTTCCGGAAAGCGGCCAGGTGCTCGCCGCGGGCCTCGACCCGCAGTTGAGCTGGTACGACCCCAAGACGGGCGAGCGCGCGCGGCGCGCCGGCGGTCCCTCCACCGCGGCCCACGAAATCGCAACCGATCCGAAGGGCGCGCTCGTCGCGGTCGCCGGCGGCGACGGCACGGTCCGCACGGTCGACCCGAAGTCCGCGGCCCAACTGAAGGCAATGCAGACGGGTTCGGTCGTGTTCGCGGTCGCGGTGGACGGCGCGGCGAAGCGAATCGCCAGCGGCGGGGCCGACGGCACCGTGAAGGTGTGGGACGCGGCCGACGCGCGGCTCCTGGTGACCCTCTGGTCCGGTTCGGATGAGAACTGGCTGTCGCTCACACCAGAGGGGTACTTCGCCGGGGCGAACGCGCTGCTGGCGAAGGGCGTATGGAAGGCGGGTGGTAAGCCCGTGGCGGACCCGAAGTTGCTCGCCCCGCTCGCGGGGGCCGGCCAGGTCGGGAAGGCGGCGCAGGGGCAAAAGCTGGCCGAACCGGTGTGGAAGTAAGCGCCCGCGCCTCCGCTGACCGGCCGCAACGCGAGCCATATACTAGCCCGGTTTCCCCGGCCCTTCGAATCAAATCAGGAGTGTGGCGGATGTTGCGTGCGATCCGTTTGGTGTTGAGTGCGGCGGCGGTACTGGTCGGCGGCGCCCTGCTCGCACAGCCCAAGGGCACCTCGGCCGACGGCTATTTTCCGCTCAAGTTGAAGAGCAAGTGGACGTACAAGGTCGGCGACAACTTCGTCGACGTGACCGTCGTCAAGATGGACAAGGTGGGGGCCGAGGAGCACTACCAGCTCGACACGATCGTGGGCAAGGACCCGAAGACGAGTGAAACGGTCGTCGTCCGCCCCGACGGCGTGTACCGGCTCCGGGTGAAGGAGGACAAGCTCGATCCGCCCCTCAAGGTCCTGGCGCTGCCGGTGAAGAAGGACGCGAGCTGGGACATCAACAGCAAGCTCGGGGCCCAGACGATCAAGGGCACGCTGAAGGTGAAGAGCGACAAGGAGAAGGTCAAGCTCAAGGGCCCCAACGGCGACGTCGAGTACGACACGGTGTTCGTCGAGGGCGAGAACATGGACATCGCCGGGGCCAAGACGACGATGCGCATCTGGTTCGCCAAGGACCGCGGCATCGTGAAAGAAGAGGTCAACATCCAGGGCGGCGAAAAGGTGCTCTTGGAGTTGTTCAAGTACGAAGAGGGGAAGTAAACGCTTTCCGGCGAACGCGGAGCGTGAGCGCCCGGGTGGGCTGCCCGGGTCGCCACCCCGGCGCCCGCGCTCCGGGTTCGCCGTCTCATTCGGAGCCGCTGCCATGCGTCCCGCGATCGCTCTCGCGTGCGTTGCCTGCCTCGCCCCGCTCGCCGCGGCGCAGACCTCGTTCCCGATGGTCACGCACGTCTCGCCGGTCGCGGTGCAGCGCGGCACCACGGCGGAAGTCACCGTCGAGTGCCGCACCAGCTCGCTCGCCGGCGCGTACAAGGTGCTCGTCGAGGGCGGCGGGGTGACCGCCGAAGTGATCCCCGGTAAGGACGCACCGAAGCTCGATCCGAAGGCGCCGGCACCCAACGTGCCGTCGTGCAAGCTCAAGGTGAGCGTCGCGGCCGACGCGGCGGTCGGGGTGCGCGAGTTCCGCATCGCGTCGTCGCTGGGCATCTCGTCGCTGGGGCAACTCGTCGTCGTGGACGCGCCGGTGATCGCCGAGAAGCCCATGCCCTCCACGATGGCCAAGCCGCTGCCGGTCGCGGTGCCGTCGGTGGTGTGCGGGCGGATCAAGCTCGCGGAAGCGGTCGATTACTACTCGTTCACCGCGAAGGCCGGGCAACAGCTCACGCTCGAAGTGATCTGCGCCCGCATTCAGGACAAGATCCACGACCTCCAGAAGCACGCGGACCCGCTCGTCGCGGTGTACGACCCCGAGGGGCGCGAACTCGCCGCCGCGGACGACGGCTACTTCGCCGACCCGGTGCTGACGTTCGCCGTGCCGAAGGACGGCGAGTACCGCGTGGCCGTGCGCGACGCGAAGTACGACGGCGACCCGCGGTGGGCCTACGCGCTCTCCATCACGGACGCCCCGCGGGCGGTGTACTCATTCCCGCTGGCCGTGAACCCCGGCAAGACCGCGAAGGCGGCTCCCGTCGGCAGCGCCGCGACCGCGGGCAACGGCTGGACCCTCACCGCGCCGACCACAGCGGGCGTTCACACGGTCCCGCTGAAGCTGAACGGCACCGAAACGAACCCGGTCCCGATGGTCGTCACACCGCTGCCGCTCGTCGAAGAGCAGGAGCCGAACGACACTCCCAAGCAGGCAACGCGAATCCCGCTCCCGGGCGGCGCCAACGGCCGCATCGGACAGAAGCGCGACCTCGACCACTTCGTCTTCGCCGGGAAGAAGGGCAAGGCGGTTCGGCTCGAAGTGTTCGCGCGGCGGTTCGGCACACCACTCACCAGCCGACTCGACGCGCAGCTCGACGTGATGTCGCCCGAGGGCAAGATCCTCGCGTCCAACGACGACCTGTTCGGGAAGGACCCGGGGCTGATCTTCACGCCCCCCGCCGACGGCGACTTCGTGGTCCGCGTGCGTGACTTGAACAACAAGGGCGGCGACGGGTTCGTCTACTACCTGGAGTGCGACTTCGCCCGGCCGGACTTCACACTGAAGTGTGACCCGTCGAAGGCGATGATCGGCCCGGGTTCGCGCACAGCGTGGTACGTGCAGGTGGCGCGATCGAACGGCTTCACGGGGCCGGTGAGTGTCGCCGTGCAGGGCTTACCTGCGGGCGTGACGGTGAACGCGCTCACCATCCCGTCGAACATGACGCAGGGGCTGCTCGTCGTGTCGGCTGCTGTGGATGCGAAGGTCGATGCTGCCGCGGTGAAGGTCGTCGGCACGGCGGACGCCACCGACGAGAACAACAAGCCCGTGAAGCTGGCGCGAACGGCCGTCGCGGTGGAGGAGATTTATTCGCCGGGCGGCGGGCGCGGACGGTTCGACGTCGGAATGATGGCAGTGGCCGTGACCGGGCCGTCGGACCTCGTTACGGTCAAGGTGAGCAAGAACCGCATCACGTTGAAGCCGGGCGAAGAGGTGAAGATCGACGTGGAGGTGGTTCGCGGGCCGCAGTACGACAAGGCGGTGACACTCGACGTGCTGTTGCGGCACTTGGGCGGCGTGTTCGGCAACCCGCTCCCGCCCGGCGTCACGATGGTGGACGGCAAGAGCAAGACGCTCCTGGGCACGGGCAGCACGGGCCACGTCACCCTGAAGGCGGCACCCGACGCGGCCGAATGCACGGACGTGCCGGTGTGCGTGCAGGGGTTCGTGGCGATCAACTTCGTGGTGAAGATCGGTTACGCGAGCGAAGTGATCTGGGTGAGTGTGAAGAAGTGACGCTTGCGGGTCACTCACCGGGCCGGTAGAACGTCTCGGATGCGGTAAACATGAACCGCTTCACATCGGCCCACAGCGCCGGGTGAACGTCGGCCGGTCCGCCGGCCGCGACCCGGCCTAACACTTCATCGGGCGAGGTTCCCGGCATCCAAAGGCACAGCGCCGCGGCCGCGATGACAATCGACCGGCTCATTCCGCCGTCACAGGCAACGAGCGCGGGCACGCCGAGCCGCGCCAATTCCTCCACCGCGCGGACCGCGGCGCAGACGAGCCACGGCGGGTTGCCGGCGCCGTCCACGAGCGGAAACCGCAGGTAGACCAGTTCGCGGGTGGGCCTCACCGGCTCGCACATCTTCGCGAGATCGACGACCGCTTCGATGCCCGCGCCCAGAACAGCGGATATGCTCCGTGCGTCGCGGGCGGTGCCGAGCCAGAGCGACGAACCGTCGATGTGCCGCATGGTTTCACCGCGGAGGTGTCATTCCTTGCCGAGCACGAGGTCGAGCGCCCAGCACCCGCGAACGTGCGTGCGGGACGTGTCGCGGAGGTGGGCAAGCAGTTCGCCGTTGTCGCACCCGACCTCTTGGAGTGCGTCGGCCAGAACGGGCAGCCCGTCGAACGCGCGGCCGTCGTAGATGCCGCGGGCCAGCGCGACAACGTCCGGGAGCGCCACGTCGCATCGAATCGCGGCGGTGGGGCGAAGGGGTTGAGGAAAATGTCGCGGATGAGATCGAGAGCGGCGGTCCGGACGACCTCCGGGGCGAGCGTCTCCGGGGTGCCGGTGTCGGCCGCACGGTAAAGAGCCGAGAACGCCTCGCTGCTGCCGGCGCCTGGGTCGAACGTCCGGAGCCAGAAGTCGTCGAGCGCCCCGCGTAGCGCCGGCGCGTCGATCGAGCCGTCCGCGAACCGCTCGATGCCGTCACACAGCAGGTCCGCGTCCTCTCCGGCGTCGAGCCGGTCGCGGTAACATGACGCGACGAGCAACCGGAGCTTTCGCACGGTGGGCGTGAAGCCGAGGATACCGAACAGCGCACCGGAGGTGCCGTCGCTCCACGCACCGGGCGCGGGGGGCGGCGCCCGCTCCACGACTTCCACTTGTCGCGGTTCCAGTTCGACCTCCACCGGCCTACCCCAAAGGGTGATGTCGACCGAGAGCCGCCACTTCCCCACTCGGAGTTGGCTCCTTCCCTCTGAGTTCGTGAAAGGCCCGTCGACGATGCGAACGAGGTCGCCGGTTCGGAACGCGTCCGGCTCCGGTTTCGTGCGGGGCACCGCGGCCGGCGACGGATCGGGCACAAATGGGGTTTCCGTCGCGTCGTGATCTTTGGGGTAACCAAAGGGCGAGAGGAGTCGCGAATTGTTCTCGTCGTCCGGACATTTGGTGATACTGCGTTCCAGCCCGATCACAAGCGCACGAAGGTAATCTCCGAGGCAAGCGGCGTAAACCGTTCGATACTCCGATTTGTTGTCGAACCACACAACCTGCCCGTGAACGCCGGTCCAAACGCCCTCCGTGTCAACACAGAGAAGCAACGGGCCGAAATTGATGTCGAAAAGCGGCACCCAAGCGTCATGCCACCAGCACGGTCGCTCGGGAGTGTTCCAGTCGTGTCGGCCGTATCCGCAGCACTCCTCGTATTCCCGCAGAACCTCGGATAGCGTCATCGGACGACCCAAAAACGGGCTTTCGGGTCCGGAATACCAGCCGTTGGTGTCGGAGTGATCGTCGAGCGCAACCCCATTCCGCCAGCGGTAGAAGGCGCGAACGTCTTCCGGCAGCTTACGGCCGACGGCGCGTTCGAGGTGGTCGAGTTCCGCGTCGGTCGCCCCGGGACGCATCGCTTCGAGGAACGCCGGCTGGTGCTCGCGGAGCCAGCGTTCCAGGCGTTCGAGCGTGTCGCGGATGCGGGCGGCCCCGGACATGCGTCACTTCCGCGGGTTCGGGTAGTGCTCCTGCATTACCTGCTTCATCTCGCGGACCGCGCGTTCCATCCCCACGAACACCGCGCGCGACACGATGCTGTGCCCGATGTTCAACTCCACCACACCCGGAATCCGCACGATCGGCTGCACGTTCCAGTAGTTCAGCCCGTGGCCCATGTGAACGTGCAGGTTCAGCGCGACCGCCTGCGCCGTGGCGCTGCGGAGCTTCTCCAGCTCGCGCGCGACCTCGGCCTCGGTCTTCGCTTCGGAGTAGGACGCCGTCTGGAACTCGACCGCATCGGCCTTGAGCTTGCGGGACGCCTCCACCTGAAACGGGTCCGGGTCGATGAACAGCGACACGTGAACCCCCGCGCCCTTCAGTCGCTCGATCGCGTCGCCCACGCTCGCCACGTTGCCGACCACGTCCAGACCGCCCTCGGTCGTCAACTCCTGGCGCTTCTCGGGTACGAGCGTCGCCTCGTCCGGCTTCACCTTGAGCGCGATCGTGAGGATCTCTTCGTAGGCCGCCATTTCCAGGTTCAATCGGGTGGTCACGGTCTCGCGCAGGAGGAACACGTCGCGGTCCTGGATGTGGCGGCGGTCTTCGCGGAGGTGAACGGTGATGCCGTCCGCGCCGCCGAGCGTCGCGAGCACCGCGGCCGCGACCGGGTCGGGTTCCTTCGCGCGCCGCGCCTGCCGCACCGTCGCAACGTGGTCGATGTTCACACCCAAACGGATCATTACTTGCCTTACCTTGATGGAATGGGGTCCGCCGCGTCAGCGCGGGCCGGCGTACTTCGCGAGGTAGTCGAGCACCGCCCGGTAGCGGTCGAGTTCGCGGACCAGCACGCGGTACGCGAGCACGACGAGGGCGACGTCGAGCAGCCGCTCCGTCACCGGGCTGATGAACGAGATCGACACCCACACCGAGAAGAAGAAGTAGTTGAATACCAAAAGCGCCGCGAACAGCGGGAACGCGACCTGTGCGGTTCGGCTGACGCGGTACCGTGGGTCGAAGTACATCCGCACCGCGAGCCGCAACTCGGCCCACAGTTGCGCGAAGAACCACCCGCGGCGTGCCGGGTCGTGCGGCTCCGGCGGCACGAGGATGGTCCCTTCCGGCGGCGGCGGGAGCAGCCGCAGCGGCAGGATGGCCCCAGGCGTCGCGCCTTCGACCGCTTCTGGGACGGACACGGGGGGCGACGCGGGTAACGGTTCGGTCATGCCCACTCCTCAGGCGGATGCGTTCGGCGGTGTCAGACTAATGCGGGCGAGACGAACTTGGAAGAGCAAGCGAGATGCCAGGGAGCAGCAGGTAGTGAGCGGTGGGCAGAAAACCCCGTGCCCGCTGTCCGCCTTCTGGCTTTTGTTGTCTTCTCTGCCCACCGCTCACTACCTGCTGCTCACTATTCGCCGCTCACTTCTCCGGAATAGGGCTAGCCTTGTCCGCGGAAGGGAACTCCTTCGGTAAGGGGATCGTAACGGCGCCGGTCGCGGCCCACTCGGTGCCGCGGATCAGCGTGCCCGCGAAGCCCCAGCACCGCATCGCGTTGGCGTCGTGGCCCATCGGGGTGTGGAACACCCGCCCCTTGCCGTAACTCACGGTCCAGATCATCGGCTCGTGCGCCTTCGTGCCCGGCGAGTACGCGGTGGCGAGAACGTGTACGTTCTCGATCGGCCCGCGCATGTTGTCGTACAACTCGTCGCGGACGTGCGCCCACTCCTTCGGCATGCCCTTCGTGACCGGGTGCTCGGCGTCGCGCACCTTCACCGCGAACGGGCCGGTGTAGCGGTGGCCGGAACCGGTGTCCGTGCCCGCCTCGACGATCAACTGCTTGCCCTCGTCGTCGAGCTTCAGCCGCTTGCCGAACTTCGCGTCGCGCCAGCCCATTCCGATCATCTGGTTGTACTCTTTCCACCCGCCGAAGGCATTGTTAGCAGCGTGGACCACCACGAACCCGATCTTGCCGTCTTTGAGCAGCTTGTCGAAGTCCGCGTTGAGGCCGGCGCCCCACGACTCGCCGTTGTAGTTGCTCACCACCACCTGATACTTCGCCAGGTCCGGCCGAAACTTTTCGAACGCCTCCTTGTGGGCCTTTCGGAGGTCGGCGGTCTTCGCGTCGTGGTCCTTCTTCTGTTCGGGCGTCGCGTCCTTCGGCAGAGTCGGCAGTTTGAGCGACGGCGGGCTCGTCGCGACGTCCACGGCGAACTTGTCGGTGCCTTCGAGGATCTTCTTCAGCACGGGCGTGGTCTGTTGCCAGGCGTGGTTGTTCTGCCCGTCGATGACGAGCACCTTGATCTTCTCGTCGGCCGCGCCCACCGAGGTTACGGCGGCGCAGGCGAGGACGAACGCGGCAAGGGATCGCATTGAAGAGGCTCCGGAGAGGGTGAGGGGGTGATGACCGGCGGCATTCAGATTGTGCGAGTTACGGGGGTGGCGAGTCAACCGGGTAAAATGGCCGACGGTTCCTTTTTCGGAGGCTTTGCGATGGCAACTCACGACGAACACGACGTGGTGAAGGTGTACTCCGGCTCGGTGGTGTCGGCGGAACTGTACCAGCAGGCGCTCAAGGACGCGGGGATCGAGAGCAAGGTGGTCGGGCTGGACCTGACCGCCAGTTTCGGCACCGCGATTCCCGGTTCGGTCGAGCTGTGGGTCAAGAGCGAGGACGCGGAGAAGGCCGCGGCAGCGATCCGGCGGTTCGAGGCCGACAAGGGCGTGATGGCGTGAGGTGGCACGGGACCTAACCCCCCGTCCCCCTTCCCTAAGAAGGAAGGGGGTGACTTATGCGCGTCGCCTCCTGAATCAACCCACGGCGTCGGTGGGTGAAACGTTGCACCCGCCCATTGAGCGATCCGGTTGGTCGCTGTCGGCGCCACCCCCTTCCTTCTTAGGGAAGGGGGACGGTGGGTTAGGTCTTCACATTCGGGGAATAACCGGCCCGCGGCGGGGTCATATCTCCGGCAAGTCGTTCGACGGTTTTCCAATCAATCGGCTGGAGCACCTCATGTCCCAGAACAGCCCGAACGGGTCGCGGAGACGGTACGCGCTGCCACTCGCGTTGGCCATCCTCGGCGGCGCGAGCCTCGGCCTCACCGGTTGCGGCGGAGGCGGGACGACCGGGTTCAAGCGCGGCGGTGACGCCGCGGAGGCATCGGCCGTTCCGACCGGCGAGTTCAACAAGCAGAACGCCGAGAGCTACGGCGCGATCGTCGAGAACGAGTTCCGCTCGCCGCTCGTCGCGCCGCGGTCCACGTTCTCGGCCGACGTCAACACCGCGTCCTACGCGAACGTCCGCCGGTTCATCGCGCAGCAGAACAAGCTCCCGCCGCGCGACGCGGTGCTGCTCGCGGAGTTGGTCAACTACTTCCCGTACACCTACCCCGCGCCGACCGGCGACAATCCGGTCTCGCTCACGCTCGACATCGCACCGTGCCCGTGGGAGCCGGAACACAAGCTCGCACGCATCGGCGTCCGTGCCCGGGACATCGCCCCGGCCGACATGCCCGCCCGTAACCTCGTGTTCCTGATCGACACGTCCGGCTCGATGGCGGGTGAGAACCGGCTCCCGCTCGTCAAACGTGCCCTCAACCTGCTCGTGGACACGCTCGCCGAGAGGGACCGCGTCACCATCGTGACCTACGCGGGCGACGCGGGCCTGAAGCTCACGCCGACCCCGGGGAACCGCAAGCGCGCGATCCGCGACGTGGTGAACTCCCTCGGCGCCGGCGGCGGGACCAACGGCGAGGGCGGCATCCGGCTCGCCTACGAGATGGCCCGGCGCACGTTCATCGAGGGCGGGGCGAACCGCGTCATCCTCTGCACCGACGGCGACTTCAACGTCGGCGTGTCGAACCAGAGCGAACTGCGGCAGTTGATCGAGAAGGAGCGGACGAGCGGCGTGTTCCTGTCGGTGCTCGGGTTCGGGATGGGCAACTACAAGGACGCGACGCTGAAGAAACTCGCCAACTGCGGCAACGGCCAGCACGCGTACATCGACACCATCGACGAGGCCCGCAAGGTGTTCGTGGAGCAGGGCGCGGCGCTCGTGTGCGTCGCCAAGGACGTGAAGTTCCAGGTCGATTTCAACCCCGCGAAGGTGAACGCGTACCGCTTGATCGGCTACGAGAACCGCATCCTGAAGGCGGAGGACTTCAAGAACGACGCGAAGGACGCCGGCGACGTGGGCAGCGGTCACACGGTCACGGCGCTCTACGAGATCGTTCCGGTCGGGGTACAAATCGACCTGCCGGACGTGGACCCGTATAAGTACCAGAAACCCGCGCAAGGGGCCGGACCGCCGGCCGGGCCGCGCAACGGAACCAACGGTTTCGACAGGCCCGGCCAGCAAGGTGACGAGTGGCTGACGGTGAAGATGCGGTACAAGCGGCCCGACGGCGACGCGAGCAAGGAACTGGCCGCGGTGCTGAAGGGCGAGGGGACCGGGCGCGGGAGCGAGGACTTCCGGTTCGCGTCGGCGGTGATCGAGTTCGGGCTGATCCTGCGCGATTCGCCGTACAAGGGCGGCGCGAACCTGGGCGCGGTGATCGAGCGGGCCTCCGGCGCGCTCGGCGCCGACCCGAACGGCCACCGCAAGGAGTTCGTGGAACTGGCCCGCCGGGCGAAGGGGCTTAGGGAACGGGCCGCGGAATAGAACAGAAGGCAGAAGAGCCACGGATGAACACAGAAGGCACGGATCGGACAAGAAGAAAGAGTTCCATTCAAACTCTCTTCTTGTCCGATCCGTGCCTTCTGTGTTCATCCGTGGCTCTTCTGCCTTCTCACGGCAGCGGCACGTTTTCCATCACGAACGGCACCTCGACGACCATCGGCCGCGGGCCGGTGACGACGAACTTCGCGGGCGCCCCGGCGCCCTTGCGGAACGTGAGCGTCAGGTGCTGGTGCATCGTCTGCCCGTCGTCGCTGGAGTCGGTGTGGCCGCCGAAGGCGCTCGTGGTCATCGGCTTGCCGGCCGCGTCGAACGCCTGCACGGTCGGCGTCTGGTTCATCGCCCGCGGCGCCTCCGGCCAGATGCCGCCGGGGTTCCACCCGCGGCGCGCGCCCACCGACCACGGCGACGGGTACTGCAGGATCAGTTGTACCGACGTGCCGCCGCCCTTGCCCTCCGTGACGCCCGCGACCGTCATCCGGGTCTGGCCCGCGCCCTCGAACGCGACGCCCGCGTTCTTCGTCGGCTCGGTGACCGTCAGGAGCGTTTGGTTCAGCAACATGATTTCGCCCAGAACCGCCCCCTCGATCCGCTTGATGCCGCGGGCGGTGGGGGTACCGAGCTTCAGCGGCACCTCGATGATGCGCGGGTTCGGGACGGTGTCCGGGTAGATCGGTGCGCCGGTCCGCGGGTCGAACCGGACCCCGCCCCGACCCATGATCGGGCCGCAGAACCCCGGGCCGCCGCCCCACACCACCACGCCGTCGACGTCGGGGCGCCCGCCCTCCATCGGCTTCGCCGTCCCGGCCCCGCC
>JAFKJJ010000534.1 GCA_017306025.1 Planctomycetota bacterium | reverse complement strand
GCCGGCCGCCGACACGCGGCGCGGCCCGAGGTCAGAAATCCTCATTGCTCAGGACCTCGCCGCCGTTCCGGGTGACCAGGGCGTAATACAGGTACTTGTTGATCCCCTTGCGAACAATCCGGACCGACCCGTCGGCGAAGGCGTGGTTCGCCCCGGCGCTGTGGAACGCGTAGGTGCCGTACTCGTTGTAACAGTTGATGACGCACGTCCCGTTGGCCGTCGTCCCGGTCTCGTCCCAGCTCTGGACGACCGCGGACTGGTACGACGCCCACGCCCCGATGGACGACACGCCGTCCGCGTACGGCGTCCGGGCGCCGGCCGCGTTGTACCGGTCCCCGCGGCCGGCGACCTCGCGCAAGACCAGCGTGTTCGAGGTGCCGTCCGGGAAGTCGGTGAGCGGGCGGACGGCGCTCCCCTGGTTCAGCGCCATGTCGTCGATCAGTGCCGCGCTGACCGTCGCCCCGCTGGGCATGGTGAACGTGGGGTCCTGGACGATGTTGCACGCGTAATAGTCGCCGACGGCCCCGTACATCCCGTTCGCGTTCATCTTGATGAGCCGCTCCGGGTTCGGCGTGGACGGGCACTGGTAGATCGGCAACGGCTTTTTGACGAGGTCGTTGTTCTCCGGGGCGAAGTAGCTCTTGTCCATGCGCAGGGCGGACTTCACGTTGCCTTGTTCGATGTAATCGAGGATCAGCACCGGCCAGCCGACGTTGGGCTCGGGTAACGGGTACGACCGCCGGGGCGGGAGCCCGTTGTTGGCGCCGGCGTAGTTGTGCATCGCCAGCCCGAGCTGCTTGAGGTTGTTGGAGCACTTCATGCGTGCGGCCGCCTCCCGCACCTTCTGGATCGCGGGCAAGAGGAGCCCGATGAGGATCGCAATAATCGCGATCACTACCAACAATTCGATGAGCGTGAACGCCCGGCGGGCGATATGGGAACGCGGCACGCGCGAACTCCGGGTTTAGTGGTTGGTGTTGAACTCGACGCTGTTGAGCAGCGCCCAGAACACGTCGGCCAGTGCCTTGGCCGGGTCGCCGTCCGCCCCGCCCTTCTCGACGTACTTCACCAGCGGGGTCGATTCCTCCGCGGTCGGCTTGCGGCCCAGGGCGGCCAGGTAGAGCGCCTCGACCTTCCCCGCGGTGGTCAAAAACGGCGCCTCCGCGACGGCCCGCAGCGCCGGGGCGGTCCCGACGGTGGTGAGGTCCGCCGTCGCCGTGCCGTTCATCAGCGCCAGCGCCTGGAGGATCGACCGCTGCGCCGTGCCGGGGCGCTCGACCCGGAACCTGTCCGCGAACCGCTTCCGATCGCGCGCGGCGCCGGGCGCCCCCAGGTCGTCGCGCTCGGCCGGCATCCCGGCCGCGACCCGGAGGCTGTCGTAGAGCTGCTCCCCGGTCAGCCCGCGGATCGCGGCGCGGGCGAACAGGCGCGGGTCGGTCGCGCCGCCCGCATGCACCTCGGAGGAGTGCTGGTACGCCCGCGTCAGCGTGATCGCGGTCGTGAGGTACTTCAGATCGAACCCGCTGTCGGCGAACGCCTTCGCCAGTTCGGACAGCAACTCCGGGTGATTGGCGGCCCCCTCGCCACTCAGATCGTCGAGCGGTTCGACGAGCCCGGTGCCGAAGAACCCCGCCCACACGCGATTCACCGCGTTCTTGGCGAAGTACGGATTGTCCTTCGCCGTCACCCAGTTCGCCAACAGGGTCCGCCCGGTGTCGTCGGCCAGCGCCTCCGGCCACCGCGGTTGCGGGTCGGTGAGCAGCCGCGGGGCCACGGCCCGCTTCGTGTTCGGAATCGCCAGTTCGAGGCGGACGGGTTTCGCACCGTCGGCCGCGGCCGGGCGCGCGAAGAACGCGGCCGTCTCCCAGAACTGGTCGCGGGTCCAGCGCGCGAACGGGTGGTCGTGGCACTGGGCGCAGTCGAGGTTCACGCCCAGGAACGCGCGGGTCGTGTTCGCCGCGAGGTTCTCCGGTTTGAACTCGCCGGCAGACAGGAACGTCAACGGCGTGCCGGGTCCCGTCTTCGCCCGTTTGGCCGTCATCAGTTCGCGGACAATGCGGTCGTACCGCACGCCGTCGCGAAGTTGGACGGCCATCCAACCCTCGAACTCATCGGCGAGGCCGGCGAACTGTGGGGTGTCGGTCTGCGGGAGCCACTCCCGCCGCCAGAACGCGGCCGCGTGTCGGAAGTGGGCGCCGGAGTCGACCAGGCGGGCCACCAGCGCCGCCCGCTTGTCGGCCGCGCGGTCACCGACGAACGCGCGGACCTCGGCGACGGTCGGGATGCGTCCGACGAGGTCGAGGTGGACCCGACGGACGAACGCCGTGTCGTCGGTCATTGCCGCGGGCGCGACCTTCTCCGCGGCCCAGCGGGCCGCGAGGTTCTTGTCGATGCGCGCGGCGAGGTCGGCCGCGTCGGGGGGCGCGGCGGCCGCTCGTGCCGACCACGTGAGTGCGCCGAGCGCCGCGAGGGCGAACGTTATCGATCCGCGTCCGTGTCGGGCCATGGTGTCTAACTCGGCGGCCATCAAACTGGTGGGGAGTGTAGCGCAGGCGCGGCGGGTAATTGAGGACGGTTCCGCAAAAGCAACTCTCGCGCCGGTCGTCGAATCGCAGCATTTCCTGGCAGAAATGCCGACTGGCGAATCGGTGGCGCCGACCGATTGATAATGTGACGTCCATCTCTGGGCACCAGTTGGCCAGCGCCCTTCGACCGCATACCACCGGGCCGCGAACGGCCTACACTACACCCCGTCCCGATCCACCGTCCGAGGAACCGTCATGCGTTCGCCTTTCAGCCCGGCCGCATTCGTGCTGGTCGTTTTGCTCGCTTCATCCGGGGCGCGGGCCGCGGAGCCGAAGCCGTTCCCCGGCGCGCCGACCAGGTGGCAGGGGTTCGCCAAGCACGATTTCAAGGTGGGCGACCTCGACGCCACGGTCGTTGTTCCGGAGAAGGCGCTCCCGGGGCGGCCGTGGGTGTGGCGCGGCGAGTTCTGCGGCGCGTTCGCCGACGCGGACGTTTCGCTCGTGAAGTCCGG
>JAFKJJ010000037.1 GCA_017306025.1 Planctomycetota bacterium | reverse complement strand
AACGCCGTCGAACGGTGTCACAACTTCTTCGCCCAGTTCGGTCGGGTTGGGCGACGACTCGACCGCAACGCCCGATACTACCTCGGGTGGTGCCAGCTCGCGGCCTGCGTCATCTTCATCCGATCCGGTTTTGTCCGGTAGTCCTTAACGCGGTGCGCCGGTCCGTGAAACGCCGCGCACCCCGCCGCACCGGTCACGGAGTGACCGGACCACAGGAAGACAACCCACCACCCGCACCATGCACACTCTCTCACGCCGCCAACTCCTCCGCGACGGCACCTTCGGTCTGGGCTCCGTCGCGCTCGCGTACCTGCTCAACCAAGAGCGCCTGCTCGCGGAGCCCGCCAAGCCCGAGTTGGAGAAGCAGCACTTCGACCTGAAGCCCAAGGCGCCGCACCACGCGCCGCGGGCGAAGGCGATGATCTCGCTGTTCATGCAGGGCGGTCCGAGCCACATGGACCTGCTCGACCCCAAGCCCAAGCTCACCGAACTCGACGGCAAGCCGTTCCCCGGAACGATCAAGTACGACAACGCGGCGCAAGCGAGTTCCAAGGTGCTCGGCAGCCCGTGGAAGTTCGCCAAATACGGCAAGAGCGGAATCGAGGTTTCGGAATTGCTCCCGCACCTCACCCGCGTCATTGATGACGTGTGCGTCGTCAGGTCGATGCACACCGGCGTGAACAACCACGTTCAAGGCATTCACGCCTTGAACACCGGCCGCATCGTCTCGGGGCACCCGGTTCTCGGAAGCTGGATGTGCTACGGCCTCGGGAGCGAGTCGCAGGAGTTGCCGGCGTTCGTCGCGCTGCCCGACCCGGTCAGCCTGCCGGTCAGCGGAGTCGAGCACTGGTCGAACGGGTGGCTTCCGTCCGTGTACCAGGGCACGGTGGTCCGCTCGCGCGAGCCGCGGATTCCGAATCTCGACGCGCCGCCGCACCTGAAGGGCGCCCCACAGGTCGAACTGCTCAAGTACCTCGACGAGTTGAACCGCGCCCACCTCGCATCGCACCCCGGCGAACTCGACCTCGAAGCGCGGATCGCCAGTTACGAACTCGCGGCCAAGATGCAGACCGCGGCCAAGGAGGCGCTCGACATCTCGCGCGAGTCGAACAGGACGAAGGCGATGTACGGCCTCGACGACCCCGCCACCGCCGACTACGGCACGCGGTGCCTGATCGCGCGGCGCCTGGTCGAGCACGGCGTGCGGTTCGTGCAGGTGTTCACCAGCAACCAGCAGTGGGACAACCACGGCTCGATCCGTTCGAGCCTCCCGGCCGCGTGCAAGAAGACCGACAAGCCCTCCGCGGCGCTGGTCGCCGACCTCAAGGCCCGCGGGCTGCTCGACAGCACGCTGGTGGCGTGGGGCGGCGAGATGGGGCGGCTGCCCGTCATTCAGAACGACGCCGGGTCGGCGAAGGTCGGCCGCGACCACAACACCTACGGCTTCACGTGGTGGTTCGCGGGCGGCGGATTCAAGGCGGGCATCACCTACGGCGCCACCGACGAGTTCGGGCACCATGCGGTCGAAAAGGTCGTCACGCAGCACGACTTCCACGCGACGCTGCTCCACCTGTTCGGGCTCGACGCGAAGAAGCTCGTGTACAAGCGCGGCGCGTCCGAGCTGTCGCTCCTCGACGGCCAGAACGGCAAGGTCGTGACGGACCTGCTGCGGTAGCCACATTCTCCCCCGGGACCGCAGCCGTCCCGGCCGCTGCTACGCGGGCGATGTTGCGACTCGAAAACTCGCCCACCACACCCGCCAGTAGCGGCGGGCAAGATGCCCGCGGTCCCAGGAAATTCCTCTCGGTAATTCCCATGCGCACGCTCCTCACCTTCGCACTCGTTCTCTGCGGTGCCGCCGCCGGCCGCGCCCAGCCGAAGGTCGATCTCGGCACGATCACCGAGAAGCACGAAATGGTGCCGATGCGCGACGGCAGGAAGCTGTCGGTGTACCTCTACTTCCCGCCGGGTAAGGGGCCGTGGCCGGTGCTGCTCGAACAGCGGTACGCGGACCTCACCGCGCCCGCGACCCGCAAGAGCTTCGCCAAGCTCGCCGAGGGCGGGTACGTGGTCGCGGCGCAGAATTTCCGCGGCGCGGGGAAGTCGGAAGGAACGTGGGTCGGCTACCGCGCGCTCGCGTGGGGCGAGCAGAAGGACGGCTACGACACGGTGGAGTGGCTCGCGAAGCAGCCCTGGAGCACAGGGAAGGTCGGCACGTTCGGCAGCTCGCAGGCCGGGTTCGCGCAGAACTTCCTCGCGGTCACGCAGCCGCCGTCGCTGAAGGCGCAGTACATGATCGACACCGGCCTGAGCCTCTACCACGAGGGCTATCGCATCGGCGGCACCACGCGGCCGGAACGCTTCAAGGGGATGGACTCCGTGTGCCGCGTGCCCGAGCACAACCGCGCTCTGCTGAAGGAGTGGTTCGCGCACCCGACCTACGACGACTACTGGGCCGCCGAGGACTGCACGAAGCACTTCGCGAAGATGGACGTGCCGTGCTTCACCATCGGGAGCTGGTACGACTTCATGTGCGTCGGCAGCGTGGACAGCTACATCGGCCGTCAGCACAGCGGCGGACCGAACGGTCGCGGCAAGCAGCAACTCCTCATCGGGCCGTGGCTGCACGGCCGGTTCAAGAACACGAACAAAACCGCCGACATGGAGTACCCGGAGAACGCGAAGTTCGACACCGAAGCCCACATGATCCGGTGGTTCGATTACCACCTGAAGGGTAAAGACAACGGCGCGATGAATGACCCGACCGTTCGTTACTACGTCATGGGGGCGGTCGGGGAGAAGGGCGCCCCGGGCAACGAGTGGCGCACCGCCGCCGACTGGCCGTTGAAGGCGGCCGACACGCCGTACTTCCTGCACGCGGGCGGAACGCTCTCCACGAAGGCGCCGGCCGAGGAGAAATCGTCCACGACGTTCCTCGCGGACCCGAAGAAGCCCGCGACGATCCCCGCCCGCGGGTTCCCCGGCGCGAAGGACGCCCGCGACTTCGAGAAGCAGGAGAACGTGAAGACCTTCACCACCGACGTGCTGACCGAACCGGTCGAGTGGACCGGGAAGGTGCGGGCCGAGTTGTTCGTCTCGTCGAGCGCGAAGGACACCGACTTCATCGTCCGCGTGAGCGACGTGTACCCCGACGGCCGTTCGATGCTCGTGATGGACTACGTGCGCCGCGCCCGCTACCGCGACGGGTACGAAAAGGAAGTGCTCATGGAAGCGGGCAAGGTGTACGCCGTGAACCTCGACGTGGGGTGGACGAGCCTGATCTTCAACAAGGGGCACCGCATTCGGATCACGGTCGCGAGCACCGGTGCCCCCTTCTACGAGCCGAACCCGAACACCGGCGAGCCGTTCACGATCGACTTCCCCGAAAAAACCGTGGTGGCGAAGAACAGCGTACATCATGATAAGGCGCACGCGTCGCGGATCGTCGCGCCGGTGATGTCGAAGTGAAATGACCCGCGCCGCGCGGCTTCCTTTTAGGGGACCGCCGTGACCGATTCGTGCGCTCACCCGACCCGTCGGCGGTTGCTGGAACTCGGCGCGCTCGGGCTGGGGGCGGCGGCGTTCCCGCGAGCGCGGGCGGCGGGTCTGCCCCCGCCGCGGGCGCCGAGAACGATCAACTCGTGCGTGCTCGTCTTCTTCTACGGCGGGCCGAGCCACCTCGACACCTTCGATCCGAAGCCGGACGCGCCCGCGGAAGTGCGCGGCGAGTACGCGACGATCGCGACTACCGTTCCGGGCACCCGCGTCTGCGAACACCTGCCGCGCATGGCCCGGATCGTGGATCGCGTCGCGCTCGTGCGCGGGCTCCACCACCCGATGACGAACCACAACGCGGCCGCGGCCGAGGCGCTCACGGGGCGCACGCCCGCGGGCGGCGACCAGGAACTGCTCGCCGACGACCCGCGCGGCATCCCCACGCTCGGCTCGGCCGTCGGCTTCGCGCTCGGCCCGCGCGCCGGCGCACTGCCCTACGTCGCGCTGCCGTACACGATCTACAACGTGGTTCAGCTCCCGGGGCAAACGCCCGGCTTGCTCGGCGGTGCCTACGACCGGTTCCAGGTGACCGGTAACCCGAACGCGCCGGACTTCCGCATCGCGGCGTTCGACGGCGCGGCCGAACTCGACGGCCGCGCGGCGCTCCTCCGCGGGCTCGACCGTTCGAAGCTCCCCGGGGCGGTGGCGCAAGCCGCGGTCAGCCGCGACCGCGCCGTACAGCTTCTGGCGAACCCCGACGTGCGGAGGCTGTTCGACATCCAGAAGGAACCGGACCGCGTGCGCGACCGCTACGGCCGGCACCTGCTCGGCCAAAGTCTGCTCCTCGCGCGCCGACTGGTCGAGGGGGGCGTGAGCTTCGTCACCTGCTTCGACGGCCAGACCAACGGCCAGGACGCGAACTGGGACAGCCACGAGAAACTGTTCCCGCGGCACCGGCAACTGATCCCGCCCGCGGACGAGGCACTCTCGGCGCTGATCGAGGACCTCGACACCCGCGGGCTGCTCGAAACGACGCTGGTGCTCGCGGTGGGAGAATTCGGACGCACGCCGAAGATCAACGGCAACCGCGGGCGCGACCACTGGCCGTACTGCTACACCGCGGTGCTCGCGGGCGGTGGGGTGACGGGCGGTGCGGTGTTCGGATCGAGCGACCGGATTGGCGCTCGACCCGCAACCGACCCCGCGACGCCGGCCGACATCGCGGCGACGATTTTCTGGCGCTTCGGCATCGACCCTGCGACGGAGGTTCGCGACCAAACGGCACGCCCGTTCCGATTGAGCGAGGGCGAGCCGATCCGCCCGTTGTTCTGAGTTTTCGTGTGGTCCGGTCACTCCGTGACCGGGTTGCATTGCTTCATGTGGTCCGGTCAAGGAGTGACCGGGGTGTGCAATCCGGTCACAGAGTGACCGGACCACGTCAGAGCGGAGCGCGAACCCGCGCCTTCGCTCCCACGTCTCGTCTACCGTGAAACACGAACCACCGACCGAACACACCTATCCGGAGGTCGAGGACCGGCTCCGCACGCTGGCGGAACCGCTCGAAGCCCCGCGCCCCGGCGACTGGCTCGCCGAACACCGCGAGAAAGGGCAGACGTTCCGCCAGTACCTCGCGGCCAACCCGGTCCGCCGCGACCGCGAACTCACGACCGTCTACCTGCGCCCGATTGGCACGTTCGACACCGCGCAGCAGGCCGTCTTCGACCTCACGCGCGAGTACCTCGGACTGTTCTTCGACGCGCCCGTCGTGGTCCGCCCCGCGGTTCCGACGTCCGACCTGCCCGCACACGCAAAGCGGAAGCACCCGGAGTGGGGCGACCGGCAACTCCTTTCGCCGTACATCCTCGACCGCGTGCTGCTCCCCGACCGTCCCGACGACGCGCTGGCGTATCTGGCCCTTACCGCGCGCGACCTCTGGCCCGGCGACGGCTGGAACTTCGTGTTCGGAGAGGCCGACCTGCGCGCCCGCGTCGGGGTGCTGTCGATCTACCGCAACGGCCATCCCGCGCGCGGCCCTGGTGCGTTCCGGCTGTGCCTCCGGCGCACCCTGATGACCGCGGCGCATGAGACCGGCCACGTCCTGACGATGCACCACTGCACCGCGTTCCGGTGCCTGATGAACGGCTCGAACCACCAGGCCGAGCGTGACTCGCGGCCGCTCAACCCGTGCCCGGTGTGCCTCCGTAAGCTGATGTGGAACCTCCAGGCCGACGCGGGCGCGTACCTGCGTCGGCTGGCCGCGTTCTGCACGGCTCAGGGCTTCGACGAGGCCGCGTGGTTCACGCGCGCCGCCGAACTGCTCGAATCCGACGGATCACACCCATGACGCGCATCCACCACCTGAACTGCGGCACGCTGCACGCCCCGCCGAACCCGGCCGCGTCGTGTCACTGTCTTCTCCTCGAAGACGCGAACGGCCTGGCCCTCGTGGACACCGGCATCGGGCTGCACGACGTGCGCGCCCCGCTCGAACGGATCGGGCAACCGCTCATCGACATGGCCGGGTTTCAGTTCCACGAGGGCCAGACCGCGGTGCGGCGAATCGAAGCGCTCGGCTTTCGCGCGGCCGACGTGAAGCACGTCGTCCTGACGCACGCGGACCCCGACCACACCGGCGGGCTGGCCGACTTCCCGCACGCGACCGTTCACGTTTCGGAGGAGGAACGCGCCGCGCTCGCACGCGGCCACTGGCGCTACCTGCAGGTCCACTTCGCCCACGGCCCCAACTGGAAGACCTACCCCGCGTCGTCCGGGGTGTGGTTCGGAATGGAGGAGCGGCGGGTCGAACTCGGGCTCGCGGCCGACGTGCTCCTCGTCCCGCTGTTCGGGCACACGCTCGGCCATTGCGGGGTGGCGGTGCGGCAGGGCGGGCGGTGGGCGCTGCACGTCGGGGACGCGTATTACCTGCGGGTCGAGTTGGAGCGCGACGACCACCCGGTTTCGGCGCTGACCGCGCAGCGCGCCGACGACAACGCGCAGCGCCTGGAGACCCTCGGACGCCTTCGCCGCCTGGCCCGCGACCACGCCGACGAGATCGACGTGTTCGGATACCACGACTTTACCGAGTTCCCGGCCGCCCCGTGACCGGCCGGGTCACGCCTTCCGCACGCGACAGGCGAAGCACTTGTACGCCTGCTGGCCGCTGAGCGGGTCGAAATAACGGTCGTCGGTGAGCCGGTTGGCCGCGTCGTAGAGCGGCAGCCCGAACTCGTCGGCGAGCTTCTGCGCCGGGCCGAACGTGTTGGGCACGAAGACCGTGTCCTCGCGGATGCCCTCCCACAGAAGGGCCGTGCCGGTCACGCTCCCGCGCGGGCTCTCGACGACGATCGGGTCGTTGTTCTTGATGCCGGCCCGCTCCGCGACCCGCGGGTGAATCTGGACCAGCCGCACGCCGTTCATCTGCTTGCCGGTCGAGGTCCACTGCGTCACGCCCGCGAAGTGAACCACGCTCGGCCGGCCGATCATGCCCATGAGCGGGAACTCGCGCCGCGCCGTCGGGTCGGAGGGCACGCCGAGTTGCGCCTTCGGCGTGACGGCGTGCGGGTTGACCGGGTTCTTGGTCAGGGTCGGCTCGTACCGGATCGTGGGGTTCGTGCCCGTCACTTCCGGGTGCGTGAAGAACACCGGCAGGGCCGCGTGCCCGGCCGCGGACAACCGCTTTTCCTGTTCGGGAGTCGCGATCTCGATTTTGCCGCTCGGCGTGAGGAAGCGTTTCCCCTTGTGGCCGAGCGCCTCGGCCGCCGCGTACCACGACGGGTGGTCCAGGTACAGCGTGCTGACGCCCGCGTGTCCGTCGGCGGGGCAGGGCCAGCGCAGGGGCTCGGCGCGCTTCTCCATCCGGGCCGCGGACATCCCCTTCATGCCCGGGGTGCGCGCCACGAACTCGCCCCACAGCTTCCGGTAGTTCTTCCACTCGACCGGGAACGCGTCGGCCCAGTACGCGGCCTCGTTCTTCGTGTCGTGCTTCGCGAGCGCGTGGGCGAGGTCGATCCAGATTTCCCAGTCGGGCTTCGATTCGCCGACGCGCGGGATCGCGGCGTGCTGCCAGCGGACGCCGCGGTCGTCGCGGCGCATGTAGACCGTTCCCATCTCCAGCCCGCTGCACACGGGCAGGACGATGTCCGCGTAGTACGCCGACTCTTCGAGGAAGAGGCCGGTGTACACGAAGAACTCCAGCTTCTCGAACGCCTCCGCCACCTTCTTCGTGTTCGCGCTCGACAGGAGCGGGTTGCCCATCGCGACCAGGGCCTTCATCCGGTACGGGTTGGCGCCCAGCACTGATTCCGCGAACCGGTCCGGCCCGACCGGCAGCGCCGCGTCCTTGATCTCGGGCGGCTTTACCGCGAGCGGCGGCAGGTGAAGATCGCCGGGCCACGTGTTGTGCATGAAGTTGCACCCGCCGCCCGGAACGCCGACGTTGCCGGTGACGGCCGCGAGGAACGCGAGCGCCCGGTACGTGTGGAACGCGTTCAGTTGGTGCGAGATGCCCGCGTTGCAGAAGATCGCGGCCGGGCGCGCCTTCGCGTACTCCTCGGCCAGCTCCGCGATCTTCCCGGCCGGGACGTCACACACCTTCGCGGCCCATTCGGGCGTGTACGCGTGCCGCTTCAGGTGTGCCGCGAGTTCGTCGAAGCCCACCACCCACTTCGCGACGAAGTCCGCGTCGTAGAGCTTCTTCGCGACGATGTGGCCCAGCATCCCGAGCACCAGGGCGAGGTCGGTGTGCGGCTTCGGCGCGATCCACGAATCGGCCTGCGCGCCGGTCGGGGTGAGCCGCGGATCGACCACCACCAGCTTCGCCTTCGTTTGCTGGCGGCACCGCAAGAGGTGCTCGAACGTGACCGGGTGCGTCTCGGCCTGGTTGGTGCCCAGGAAGAGGAAGAACTTCGCGCCGCCGAGGTCCTCCTTCCCGGTGGCGGGATCGACGCCGTAGCCGTTGGTGAAGTTGCCCAGCCCGAACGTCCACGCGAGGGCGTTCCCGCCCGCGTCGTTGCACACCGGGCCGACGTCGGTATCGTTGGGGCTGCCGAGCAGCGCGAACAGCCGGTGGATCAGCGCGCCGGTCCCGCGCGGCAGGCGCCCGCTCGTGCGGCTGACGATCGCCCGCGCGTCGCCGGCGTCGCGCAGTTCGAGGAACTTCTTCGCGATCGTCGCGAGCGCCTCGTCCCAGCCGATCGGTTCGAACTTCGAGTTCGGGTCGCCTTTTTTGCCGGTGCGCTTCAGCGGCGTCTTGAGCCGGTGCCGGTTGTAGACGAGCTGGGCCATCATCGGCCCCTTCACGCACAGCGCGCCGGCCTGAACCGGGTCCCGGTCCTCGCCGCGGACGTCGATGACGCGGCCGGATTTCAGGTGGACCTTGAGGCCGCACAGCGAGTTGCAGAACTGACACGCCGACGTCACCACCTTGTCCGGTTCGAGCGCCGGCGACTTCCGCGTGAGATCCGGTGCGCCGGGCGCGGGTGCGTCGGCGTGGACGGGGGCCGGCAGGAGCGGCAGCGACAGAGCGCCGGCACCGAGGGTGGTCGTGTGAAAGAAGTCGCGTCGACTCGGGGTGCTCATCGTCGGTGCTCGTGACGGCAGATGACGCGCGAACAGCCGGGCAGGCGTCGAGATGTTGGCGCGGAGCGTCACTTATACCGCGGGGCGGGTTCGGTGGCCAGTCGCAGAACGGTCAGGAGGCTCTTTCGTGAACTCGATAGGAGGTCGCGGCGCCCGCCACACCTTCACGAAACGTGCCCGGGTCGGGGCCGATGGCCGGGCGGCCGCTTCGCGTGCCATCCCGGCGCGTGTCTGACATCGCGCCGGGATGGCACGCGGTCTACTCCGGCCCCGCACATTCCGCTTGCGCCCTCGCACGCGTGAGCAACTTCGACCGCTCGTCCGCGTGCTTGCGGAACCACCCCGCCACCAACAACACGCTGTCCACGGCCACGTCCGAAAGCACCGCGGGCGCCGGGTGGTCGGTGAACGTGGCCGCGAGCAACCGCGCGACGCCCGCGGCCGTGTCCGCGGTCGGCGGGTACGCCACCGCCTGCACCTCGCCCCGGTGGATCAGGTACCACCGCGAGCGGCCGTCCGTGCCGGTCAGCGGGTACACGAACGAGTTCTGGTCGCGCGCGTGGCGCAGCAGCGTCAGCCGGTCGTCGATCCACTGCACCGCCAGCAGCTTGTCGCGCAGGGAGGTCGCCTTCTCGAACTCGAAGGCCGCCGCGGCGGCTTCCATCTGTTCCCGGAGCACCTTCAGGAGCGACCGGTTGCGGCCGTCGAGGAACGCCTTGGCGGCCCGCACGCCGACCGCGTAATCCTTTTGCGTGCAGCCGCCGGCGCACGGCCCGGAGCAAGTTCCCAGCTCGAAGCGGAGGCACTTCGCGGCGCGGTCGTGGTCGAACAGTTCGCCCTGCTCGGCGAAGTTCATCGCGACCGTGTCCGCGCAGTCGCGCAGCTTGAACCAGTCGTTCAGCCGCCGCGCCGCGTCGTCCGACCTCCACCGCTTCACGAACGGCCCGTACACCGCCAGTTCCTTACCCGTCGGCTTCGCGGTGATGTAGACGAAGGCCGCGGGCGGCTTGCCGATGCACAAATAATGGTGCCGCTGGAACCCCGGAACGCCCTGCACGTTGTACTTCGGGCGGATGCGCTGGATGAGTTCGAGTTCGCGCAGGAGCGCGGCCAGCTCGTCGCCGCACTGCTCCCACACGAGCCGCCGGGTCTGCGAGATGATCTTGCCGGCCTTCGGGTCGCGGCTGTTTTCGCGGAAATAAGACAGGAGCCGCGAGCGTAGGTTCTTTGCCTTGCCGACGTAGATGAGCCGGTCGCGGTTGTCGATCATCCCGTACACGCCCGGCAGCTTCGGGCCGTGCTTCTTCACCCCGCGCTTGAGCTTGCTCGGGCGCTTGCCGCGCAGCTCGCGGACCGGCGGCTCCTCGTCGGCGGGGCGGAACCGGCTCGGCCCGAATCCGTCGAAGTCGTCCGCGAACAGCCGCGGCTGCCTCTTCCCGTCCGTGGGTGCCCGACTCATGGCTCGTTGTGCCCCGCGTGCCGCGCCCGCGTTCGCCGTTTCGGCCGCACGCGGGGCGGACTGCCGCTTGTGGAAGGTGGTGTACGGGAGTAGTTTAACATCTCGGGCTCGTTGTTGAGAACCGCGAAACTGTACCGATGTTAACCGGAGCGCGCCGATGAAGGCCAGGTTGTTCGCCGGGGTCGTCCTCGCGGCGCTGGTGGGCGCGTCGGTTCCGGGACCCGCGCCCGCCGCGGGCGCCCCGTCGATCTACGAGACGCTCCTGGCCCGTGAGGAACTCGTGACGGCGTTCGTGGCGGTGGTGGAGGCGGAGGAGGCGACGGCGCTCCAATCGCCCGGGGAGTACACGCTGTTCGCCCCGTCCGACGCCGCGTTCAAGAAGCTCGACGAGGCGACCGTCAAGAAGCTCGTGAGTGACAAGGAGATGGTGCGCCGGCTGATCGGCGCGCACCTCGCCAAGGGCGCCCTCACCGCGGCCAAGCTGAAGGAGGAATACGATGGTAAGGAGGTCCCCACGCTCCGCGGCGCGTGGAAGGTTCAGAAGCTGAAGGACGGGCTTCGCGTGGGCGCGGCGAAGATCGTGGGGCCGGACATCACGTGCAGCAACGGGGTGATTCACGTCATCGACACGGTGCTGCCGATGACGGAGTGAGCCCTCACTCCGGTTTGCCGGCGGCCAACATCAGTTCGACGGCTTCGCGGCCGGTCATGCCCGGTTGAATCCCGAGCGCGGCCGCCCGGGGCGTCACGCCGACGATCTTCGCGTCGAACAGGTCCTCGGGCTCGGTCAGCGGGTTCGTCGGGGTGCCCTTGGCGATGGCGATGGCCTGACCGAACTCCGCGGGCGTCTTCAGGTCGTAGATGCCGCAGCCGACGATGCCGGCCCGCGTCAGGATCGAGCAGTACTGTCCGCGCTCCCACCGGTTGCTGATGCCGATGGCCGTTCCGTTCTGGAACCGCAGCTCGCGGCTGGTGGTTCGTGGCAGTTGCTCCGACATTGTCATCACCTCCGCGGTTGCGGGTCGCGCCTATTTGCGAGCCGCGACCTCGTCGTGAAACGTGTCCTTTAATTCCGCGTCACCACTTCGTCCAGGTTCAGTACGAGGTTGCAGACCATCGTCCACGCGGCCGTGTCCGGGTCGCCCGCGACGCCCTTCGGTCGCGACTCGCCCGCGTGAACCACCTTCTTCGCCGCCTCCGGGTCGGCCGCGAACAGCTCGCGCTGCTTCGCCAGCGCGCCCGCCACCAGCCGAAGCTCGTCGGCGTCGGGCCGGCGGCTCAACACCGTGCGGTACAGGAACGTGACCCGCTCGTCGGTCGTGGGGCCGCCGTCGGCGAGCACCCGCTCCGCCAGCGCGCGGGCCGCCTCGAAGTGCTGCACGTCGTTCATCAGTTGCAGCGCCTGGAGCGGCGTGTTCGTGCGGTCGCGCACGGCACACAGTTGCTCACGGTTCGGGCCGTCGAAGTTCGTCAGGAACGGGGCCGGGGCCGTGCGCTTGATGAAGACGTACAGGCTCCGCCGGTACAGTGCTTCGCCGTGGTCCTGAAGGTAATAGCGCGTGTTACTGTCGCCGTAGCCGATCGGCTCCCAGATGTTCGGCGGCTGATACACGTTCACCCCGCGGCCGCCCATCTGCGGGTTCATCAGACCGCTGACGAACAGCGCGTTGTCCCGCAACTGCTCGGCGTCCAGCCGGAACCGCGGGCCGCGCGAGAGCAACCGGTTCTCCGGGTCGCGGAGGCGCAGCTCGGGCGCCTGTCGCGCGTCGCGGCGGAACGCCTCCGACATCACCATCAGCTTCACGAGCCGCTTCGTGTCCCAGCGAGCCGGGGAGGGGGAACCTCCCACAGGTGCCCCCTGCGACCCCCTCCCGTCACGGTACTCGCTCGCGAGCCAGTCCAGCAGTTCCGGGTGACTCGGCAACGCCCCTTGCGTGCCGAAGTCGTCGGCCGTCTTCACCAGACCGGTGCCGAAGAACTGCTGCCACAGGCGGTTGACGGCCACACGCGCGGTCAGCGGGTTCTCGCTCGAAATGATCCAGTTCGCGAGGTCGAGTCGCGTCGGGCGCTTGGCCGGGTCGGCGGGCCGCAGGGGCGGGAGCACCGACGGCACGCCCGGCGCCACCTTCTCGCCCCTCTTGTCGTACTGCCCGCGGATCATCACGAACGCGTCGCGCGGGACGGGCAGGTCGCGGAACACCAGCGAACCCGGGATCGCGTCCGCGGCGATGAAGTGCTCCGCCCGCGCCTTCTCCCACTCGTCGCGGCACCTCTTCAGTTCTTCGGTCGCGGGGCGCGCGACGAACGCGAGGTAGTACGCCCGCAACTTCGCGGCGTCGGCCGGCGAGTACGGCTTCGCCGGTCCCCCGACAGCGACCGCACTCAATTCGGACGGCAGATCGGCCGGCGCCTTCCCGTTGAGCGACTTCCACCACACGCGGAACGACGTGCGGGGGTCCGTTGCCGGCGCGACGGTGCCGGTGAGCGCCGCCGCGTCCCAGTACGCCACGCCGCCGTACTCCTGGAGCGTAAGCGACGTAATCGCCTGGCTTACCTTCAGGCCGAGCGCGGACGTGGCGAGCCGCAGTTGTGCCCACCGGCCGGGCTTCGGGAGCGCGGCCACGCGCGTACCGAGGTTCCCGCCGGCGTAGGGCGAGCCCGCGGCCGGTTCGTTGCCCCACCACACCTTCTGTCCGCCCGCGAACTGCACCGCGAGCGCCGCCGGCGGCTGTTTCGGGTCGAGGTACACCCACGCCTCGAAGTGCGCGTCGGCCGGCACGCGGAACACCTGGCCGCGGAAGTCGATGGCGTCCTGGTGGAAGAACGTGTTCGCCTGCCGCAGAACGCGTCGACCGGACTTCGCACCGAACGGCGGATCGGTCACCCAGTCGGCCGCGTTGCGGGTCGTGTTGCGGTCGGTCGCGCCGGGCGGGAAGCTGTCGTCGAACAGCACATCACGCGCGGCCGCGGGCGCCGGGTCGGCCGTCACCGGGTCGGTGTAGTCCGCGTTCTCCGCGGCGGCTTCGAGCTTCAGCCGTGCGTCCCCCTCTGCCTTCGCGGCGGCTTCGAGCGCGGACCGCTGGGCGGGGGTGGGCACCTTCACGAACGGCCCGGTGGTGCTCACGTTGCCGTCGAGTGCGGGGTCGGCCGCGCTGGAGAAGAACGCGTAGAGCGAGTAGTACTCCTTCTGCGAGATCGGATCGAACTTGTGGTCGTGGCACACCGCGCAGCCGGCCGTCAGGCCGAGGAACGCCTGCGTCGCGGTGCTCGTGCGATCGACCGCGTTGCGGTAGAGCCACTCCGCGTCGATCGACCCGCCCTCGCCCGTCGTCACGTTGCACCGGTTGAAGCCGGTCGCGACGAGCTGGTCGTTGGTCGGCTCGGGCAACAGGTCGCCGGCGAGCTGGTACACCGCGAACTTGTCGAACGGGAGGTTGTCGTTGAACGCCTTCACCACCCAGTCGCGGTACTTCCACATCAGCCGCTCGTTGTCGAGGTGCAGGCCGTGCGTGTCGGCGTAGCGCGCCACGTCGAGCCAGTGCCGCGCCATCTCCTCGCCGAAATGGGGGCTCGCGAGGTACCGGTCGACCATCCGCTCGTAGGCGTTGGGCGAGCGGTCGTTCAGGAAGTCGTCGACCTCCTTCACGGTGGGCGGGAGGCCGGTCAGCGCGAACGCGACGCGGCGGACGAGTGTTTCGCGGTCGGCCTCGGGGGCGGGCTTCAGGTCGGCTTGTCGGAGGCGCGCGAGGATGAAGGCGTCGACGGGGTTGGCGGGCGCGCCCGCCCTCGGCCCGTGACCCGCCGCGGGCACCGGCGGACGGGCGATCGCCTCGAACGACCAGTGCTTCTGGTACTTCGCGCCCTGCTTGATCCACAGTCGCACGGTTTCCTTCTGCGCGGCGGTGAGCGCCTTGTTCGACTCCGGGGGCGGCATCACGCTGTCCGCGTGGGGCGAAACGATCCGCTTCCACGCCTCGCTCTCGTCGGGGGCGCCCGGCTTGATCGCGGAACCGTCCTTACGGGACGCGAACGCGCCTTCGGGCGTGTCGAGCCGCAACTTCGCCTTGCGGGATTTGGCGTCGAAGCCGTGACAGGAGAAGCACGCGTCGGCGAGAATCGGGCGCACGTCGCGGTTGAACTCGACGGCGCGCTCGGCCGGCGCGGGATCGCGCTTGGGGCGCGGGGCCGGCGCGACCGGCGGCCCGCCCGACGCGGTCACCGTAAAGAGGCACGTGAGCAGGCCCAGTATCGAGAGCGGCTTCATGTCGGAAACCGGAGTGGCGCGGGGCGGGAACTTGATCGGAGCAGTTCGACGGGCCGTTGTCAACACAGATACCGGTCGAGATGTTATACGGGTCTCGCCCGTGTGCTCTACCCGATCCGCCGAGGGGACCGGCCGTGGCGCGGGCGCCGGCGGCACCGGTTCGGCGTTCTGTCCGGCCTGGACGGGGACCCCGGCGCCGCGCCGGATCGGGTCGGGGACCCGTTCTCGAACGGAAGGAGACCGGGCGGTTTACTCGTTGACGTCGGGAAATCCGTGTAAGTCACACGACTCGCGCCGGGCGCTCTAACGGCGAGCGCCCGGCGGCGTTTTTGCAGGAGACCCCTTCGGGCCGAATCCGAAAGCGGGGTATATTGGAGCACCGGCGCGCCCGGCGCCCGTATTTCTCCGCGCAACTTCTGAACGAACTCGAACGTCGACCACACCAGTGAGGACACACCCCGATGGCTCGCGGTCCCAACTTCGCCTCTCTGAAATGTGAGGCCCTCGAATCCCGCGACGTGCCCGCCATCGTTCTGGACGCGACGGCCAACGTCGACCTGACGGACGCGGCCCCCAACGGCGGTAACGTCAACATCATGGAGGTGGCGTTCGACACGACGGCCGTGGTCGTGAACCGCGACTTCACGTTCGCCGACCCGACGACCAGGGACGCCAACGCCAACGACGTCATCACCTTCTCGGACGACGGCAACGGCAACCTCACGATCACCGACACCGACGGCATTTACGGCTCGATCGCCGACCTGAGCGGCCAACTCGTCTTTTACGGTACCACCCTCACGATCAGCGGCGTGACGGGTTTGAACGTGAACCTGCAACTGGGCGGTGACGACAGCGTCACGGACGGCACGACGTTCGGCACCACGATCAACGCCGGGCCGGGTAACGACGCCATCACGACGGTGGCCCCCGACGCCGACCTGGCCACGTACGCCCTGCTCGTTCAACTGGCCACCCAGAACCCGGCCCTGGTGTCGGGTGTCACGGGGCCGGGACCGGCCAAGACGCTCCTCGGCGGCGACGGCAACGACGTGCTGACCGCCCTCGGGGGCGGGTCCGGCTACGTGCTCGACGGCGGCAACGGCAACGACACCCTCACCGGTCCGATCGGCTTCCGCAACACGCTCACGGGCGGGACGGGCAACGACGCCCTCTACGGCTCGACCATCGGCTTCTTCAACACCTTCGACGGTGGCGACGGCGACGACACCGTTTATGCGTCGTCCTTCGGCCTGTTCAACACGCTCACCGGCGGCGCGGGCAACGACACCCTAGTCGGTTCGGCCTCCGGTTACAACACCCTCGACGGCGGCGCCGGTAACGACGTCCTCGTCGGCGGGTTCGGTCCCGACGGCCTCATTGGCGGGACCGGCAGCGACATCCTCGCCGGCCTCGGCGGTCGGGACCTCTACTCCGCGCGCGACGTCGAGGCCGACCTCATCCTGGCCGTGCCGGGCGATTTCGTGGCCGCCGATCCCGTCGACGCCCGCCCGTTCTCGTGAGCCCCGCTTCTCGCGGACCGGACGGCTTGGGCGGGCCGCCCTTCTTCTTCCCCTCGGGCGCGGGCAGCCCGACCTGCGTCTCCTGGCTGGTGTCCAGGCTGGTGACGGTGTCCTCGTGCGCGACGGCGGCATCGACCTCGTTCGCGGTCGCGACGAACAGCGGGAACAGGCTCTGGCAGAACGCGCACCCGCGGACGTGTCGCGCCTCGTCCGGGGTCCAGGCGTCCTGCTGGCCCCGGTTCGCGTGCCGCCTCAGCACGGACGCGAACCGGGCGATGTTCGGGCACTGGTCGGTCTGGCGCGGGTGCCGCCTGGGGGCGGTCGCGGCGTCGTTGGCCCGCGTCGCGCGCAGCGTGCGGGCGATCGCCTCTTCGGACACGAGCTGCTCGTTCGACACGTTCATGAGTGGACCCCCCGGTATACCGTAGCGCCCGCGTGCCGCGCCTGCCCCGCTTTGGCGGCCCCGACCGCGCGTGCCGGATGGTAGGAAAGCGACCCCGGCGACCGAGTCACAGTTCGTGCGACGGGAACAACCCCGGCCAGTCGGCTTGCAACAGCCCGCCCAGCCGCTTGCGGGCGCGGAACAGCCGGCTCCCGACCTTCTCGACGGAGATGCCCAGTACGTCGGCGGCCTCCGGCGCGCTGAGCCCCTCGTAGTCGCGCAACAGGATCACCGCCCGCTCCGCGGGGGTGAGCTTCTTGAGCGAGGCGGTCACGGCGTCGGCCCGCTCGCGGGCGTCGGCCCGCTCCGCGGCGGTCGGCTCGCGGCCGGCGATCTCGGCCGCCCGCGGAGCGCCCTCGTCGGCCCCGACCGGCTCGTCCAGGCTGACCGCCTCCCGCACCTTTTTCTTCCGCCACCAGTCGTGCGCCGCGTTGTAGACGACGGCCAGCAGCCACGACCGCGCCGAGCGCCCCTTCTTGTACAGCCGGGCGGACACGATGACGCGGATGGCGGCGTCCTGGTCGAGGTCCTCGCCCGCGTGGCCGTCGCCGGTGAGGCGGGTGGCCAGGCGGGCGAACTGCGGGTACCACCGGTCGTAGAACTCGGCGACCGCGACCGGGTTGCCGACCGCCATCTGTCCGATCAGGGTTTCGTCGTCCAGCAGGGTTTCGTCGTCCATCGGCGACTCCTCCCAGGGCGGGCGCTCCCTGTGCGTGCCTTGCTCGCGCGACCCAAAGGGATCTACGCACGCCCGCGGAATCTTTTCGCTGATTGTAGCCGAAAACGGGACGAGAAGTGAGCGGAGAAGCGCCGGAACGGCCCGTTCCTGGCCCTTTTCTATTTGTGAGAAGGGTCAGGAACGGGCCGTTCCGGTCGCGGCGCGGAGGGGCACCTCACTCCGGGTCGTCGGTCAGCCGTTTCGGCAACTTGACGGTGAACGTCGAGCCCTTGCCGACGACGCTCTCGACGCGGATGCGCCCGTGGTGCTGTTCGATGATCTGCCGGCACACGCTCAGCCCCAGCCCCGTGCCGCCGCGGCCGTACTCGTCGGGCCGCTTGGTGGTGAAGAACGGCTCGAAGATCATCTGGAGCTGGTCCCGCGGGATGCCCAGCCCGGTGTCGGACACCTTGATCTCCACCGTGTCGCCCTGCTCGCGCACCTCGATCTTCAGCCGCCCCCCGGCCGGCATCGCCTGGCGCGCGTTGATGACGAGGTTCACGAGGATCTGCTCGATCTGGCCGGGCACCACCCACGCGACCGGCCGGGCGTGGAACCGGGTGTCCACCTGCACGCGGTTCTTCGACAGGTCCTTGTCGGTGAGGATCAGCACCTCTTCCACCAGCCGCGTCACGTCGCACCGCTGGCGGTGCGTGGCGCTCTTGCGTGCGAACCCCAACATCCCGCCGGCGATGGCGGCCGCCCGCTGGCCGGCCTTCACGATGCGGTCGAACGCCTGCTGCTTCTCGGCCGGGTCGGGGTTGCGGCTGCCGAGCTTCGCCGAGTTGATGATGGTGGTGAGGATGTTATTGAACTCGTGGGCGATGCTGGAGGCGAGCTCGCCGACGTTGCTGAGCCGCTGTGCCTGGAGAAGTTGTTGCCGGAGCGCTTCGGTCTCACTCGTCGGAGCCAGAAGCTCTTCGCTGGTCATGTCCGCCTCCTGCTGCCATCCCGGACGC
>JAFKJJ010000036.1 GCA_017306025.1 Planctomycetota bacterium | reverse complement strand
CATCAAGCCAGCTTCGCTCGCGTTTTTTTGTTCTTTCAGTTCTCCGAAATGCGGCTACCAAAGTGAAGCCCTCAAAGGGCTTCCGGCGCGGCCCTCAGATTACCCAACTCTCCATTTGTAACATATTACCACTCCAACATTTAGCGCATCGCGATTGCCCTTCCCCGCGCGCGACAAAAACCGTAAAATAGTGGTTGAATGAACACCCCTTTCCGGACGCCTGAACCCCTCCCGGACGGGGGAGCTTCGTCGTTGACTCGTTGGAACGGATTTCTACAGCTCCCCGAGAATCGAATCGCCGTGCGGGCCGCGAGATCGGTCTGCCGCGCGGTCCTTCTGGGGAAGCGGACCGCTGCCAATCCACTTGTGCTGCATGGCGCACCCGGAACCGGAAAATCGCGGCTCGTCGCGGCCATGACGCAACGCCTCACGACCGCCCCACGCGGAATCACCGTCCGAACCGTGGCCGTTGGCGACCTCGTGCGTTCGCCGGATGAGAGCCTCGCGGACCGCGATCTGTTCGAGTGTGACGTGCTCGCCCTCGAAGACGTTCAGCACCTGACCGACCGTACGGCCGACGCCGCGTGTGATCTCGTCGATCGCCGCACGACCCGCAGGCGGGTTACGGTCGCGACCGCGAGTGCCGGCCCGTCGGGTTTGACACATCTCCCGCAACGGCTGACCTCGCGGTTTGCGGCCGGGTTGGTGGTGCAGCTCGAACCGCTCACCGTGGCGAGCCGACGCACCATTCTGGCAACCGCCGCGGGCGCGAAGGGCGTCCGACTGACCCCGGAGGCACTCGACTGGCTCGCGGAACGGCCCACGAGCGGCGGGGTGCGTTCAACGCTGGGCTTGCTCCAAAACTTGGTGCAGGTTGCGCGGTCGTTTCCGGGTCCGTTGGGTCGGGCGGACGTTGAGCAAACGATCGCGGAAACGGGTCAACCGACATCGGCCGGTCGTGACGTTTCGGTGATCGTGAAGGGGGTGGCCGCGGCGTTCGGCGTGAGCGAAGCGGAACTGCTCGGGGCGAGTCGCCTTCGGGGCGTGCTGCGGTCGCGCCAGGTCGCGATGTACCTCGCCCGCGAGCTGACCGGGCTGTCGCTCCCGCGGCTCGGCGCCGCGTTCGGCGGCCGCGATCACACGACGGTGCTTCACGCGTGCCGCAAGGTGGAAGAGGAGATGGCCGCCGACGGGGCGCTGGCGAAGCGGGTGAGCGAGTTGCGGAACCTACTGGGGTGAGGACAACCCTGTGGAAAACCCGGCGCGCGGCTGGCGCGCGAACTTTCGTGATTGACGCGCGTTGGCCGGAGTTCCGAACATCGAACGTACCCCCGGACCGGCGCGGCACAGAACATCAGAAGCGCGCCAGTCGCGCGCCGGGTTTTCCACAGGCCGTTCGAGTTGCGAGCGGCTTGCGAAGCAGATGGTTCGGAGCCGTTACGGCGAGTGCGCGCCAGAAACGCCGTTCGCCTTACTACTGCTACTGGATGTTTAAATCTAAGGACTAAAGGTATCTGGTCGACGCGCCCCAAAGCGCGAAGGCCGAAGCCCAGGAAGGGGAGAAGGGGGACATCATGAAGGTGACGTGCCAGCGAGACAGTTTGCAGATGGCGTGTCAGTTGGTGTCCGCCGCGGTGCCGGCCCACACCACGATCCCCGCCCTCAAGAACATCAAGGCCACCGCGCTGGACGATGCCATCACCCTGGTGGCGTATGACCCGACGCAAGGGGTGGGCATCCGGTACACGCTCCACGGCGTGACCGTGGCCCGCGCCGGGTCGTGCATTCTGCCGAAAGACCAGCTCATCCAGATCCTGCGCGAGAGCACCGAGCCCGATATCAGCCTCGACGCGGGTAAGGAGGCGATCGTCGCGAAGGCCGGCGGCCGGTACGAGATGCTCAGCCTCGACGTGAACGACTTTCCCGACATCCCGGCCTTCGACGACGGCGGGCACTATCACGAGATCTCGGCCGGCACGCTCCGCACGATGATCAAGCGGACCGCGTTCGCGGCGGACAAGAAGGACACCACCGCGAAGTACCAGCTCCAGGGCGTGCTGTGGGAGGCGGAGGAGAAGGAGGCGCGGCTCATCGCGACCGACACGAAGCGGCTGGCGCTGTGCCACGGCTCGGCCAGCGTGTACGGCGCGCCGGACACCGCGAAGGTGCTTCATCTGGTGCCGCTGAAGGCCGTCAACATCCTCGAACGGAACCTGACCACCGACAGCGAACTGGTCCGCGTGGGACTGCGGACCAACGACGCGCTCTTCCAGACGGAGAACGCGATGATCTACACGTCGCTGCTCCAGGGGAAGTTCCCGCCGTACCGCGACATCTTCGGGAAGACCCGCAAGGAGGCCACGAAGAAGGTGCCGCTGCCGACCGACGCGTTCCTGGCCCGCGTGCGTCAGGCCGCGATCATGACGGACGACGAGAGCAAGCGCGTGGACATGGTGTTCGAGGCCGGGAAGGTGACGATGACCGCCCGCGGCGCACAAACCGGCTCCAGCGAGGTCGTGTTGGAGCTGCCGGAGTACGACAGCGACCGTACCGAGATCGCGTTCGACTCGCAGTACCTGATCGAGTTCCTCCGCGCGCTCGAAGGCGAGGCGACGGTAACGCTGGAAATGTCCACCGGCACCCGCGCGGCGCTGTTCACGTGCGGTGAGGGCTACGCGTACTTGGTGATGCCGCTGACGGGGTGAGTTGTGACTTTCTCGGACGATTTGCCGGAGAGTGTGCGTGCGCTGATACGACCGCGCCTCGTACTGCAGACCGTTCAACGGTCGCGGTACGACAAGGTTTGCGGCTTTTGGGGCGGAACTGGAGTGGTTCCGCTTCCCTCTGGAGTTGGTCAACCGGGGCGACAGCTTCGACACCTCGTGAGCGCGGATTGTCAGTGGTTAGAGGACAACGGCTTCGGGGTACGGGGCAGTTTGAGCGTGTACACCGCCGGGCTTAATGTCGTTGTGGTTAACGACCCCAAACAGCCGTTCGCGTGCAGTCAACTCGGCGGAACTCCGCTGTTCGGCGCGGAAGAGGAGTCGTGGCCGGAAATCGATGTGCTGGAAGCGTACCTCGGCGAAGATGAGGTCACTGCCCTCATGACCGCAGGGTGGGCCGACGAGTACTTCCGCTTCGCGCGGCAAGGCAACCCTCTGTACCGCGACGACGTGGCTGCGGTTCTTGGTGGGTGGCACGTGAGTTGGCCGGACGGACCGCCGCAACTGCCGCGCCTTGCCGGTTTGACCGCGCGGATCTGTCGCGCCGGCGGACCGGGGGCGATGTCAACAGGGGAAACATTCCGGTGTGAGCCATACCGGTTGCTCCTCTGGACACTTCGTGATTCGGAGCCGTGGTTCGAGGTATGGGGCGACGGGATCGGGGAGCTGCACGCGGTCGCGCGGATCACTTGACAGGACTGACCGATGGCCAACGACAGCAAGGGACCGGAGAAGCTCTCGGACGTCCTCGGCCGGCTGTTCACGTCCCGCGGGTGGGGGCGGAAGAACGACCGACTGCGGCTGGAGTCGGCGTGGGCTTCCGCCGTCGGCGAGCCGCTCCTGAAGGACACCGCGGTGTTGGGGATGAAGCGCGGGGTGCTGGAGGTCGCGGTGCGGAACGCGGTGCTGCTGCAAGAGCTGACACAGTTCCACAAGCGCGGGCTGCTGACGAAGCTCCGCGCCGCGATGCCGGGCGTGACCGTGACGGACCTGAAGTTCCGTGCCGCCGCGTGGTGAGTAGCGAAAACGAACACGTTCAACGGGAGGATACCAACACGATGAGCACCGAGACGCTGGGGACGGTCGAGTACACCGAAGAGAACCTTCAGACGCTCAAGGACGCGGCGCACATCCGCCACCGGCCGGGCATGTACATCGGCAACACCGACATCGAGGGCATGCACCACCTCGTCTGGGAGATCGTCTATAACTCGGTGGACGAGGCGCTCGCCGGGTTCTGCAAGAACATCACCATCTCCGTCCACTCCGACAACTCCATCACGATCGCCGACGACGGCCGCGGCATCCCGGTCGGGGCGAAGGCCGACACCGGCAAGTCCACGCTCGAAGAGGCGCTCACCATCGCCGGCTCGTCGGGGAAGTTCAACAACGACGCCTACAAGACCTCCGCCGGGCTGCACGGGATGGGCGCGAAGGCCATGAACGCCCTGTCGGAGTGGTGCGAGGCCGAGGTCCGCCGCGACGGCCGCGTGTACAAGATGGAGTTCGAAAAGGGATACGCGACCAGTGCGTTACAAGACCTCGGGCCGGCCTCGAAGGGCCAGACCGGTACCACCATCACGTTCAAGCCGGACCCGGAGAAGTTCGGCGATCTCCTGTTTAACTACGACCGGCTCGCGACCCGGTTCCAACAGATCTCGTTCCTCAACCGGGGGCTGCGACTCGTCCTCACCGACGAGCGCGACGGCAAGACCGAGACGTTCCACTCCGAGAAGGGTATCGCCGAGTACGTCGAGGTGCTCAACCGCAGCGAGCCGGCCGACTACCCGCTGATCTACATGAACAAGCAGATCGAGGGCGTCACGGTCGAGGTGTGTCTTCAGTACACCAACGGCGACAACAAGCTGGAGATGTGCTTCACCAACAACGCGTACAACAAGGACGGCGGAACGCACCTCAGCGGGTTCCGCGGCGGGCTGACGCGGGCCATCGGTAACTACGGCAAGAAGGAGAACCTGTTCAAGGACGTCGAGCTGCGCGGCGACGACTTCCGCGAGGGGCTGACGGCCGTCATCAACATCAGTCACCCGCAGCCGAAATTCGAGTCGCAGACGAAGGTGAAGTTGACCAGTCCCGAGGTCGAAGGGCAGGCGTCGAGTGTGGTGTACGAGGCGCTGTCGGAGTACCTGGAAAAGAACCCGCGGGAGGCGAAGGAGATTTGCAAGAAGGTGCTGCTGACGGCCGAGGCGCGGATCGCGGCCAAGAAGGCCCGCGACGCGGTGAAGGAGCGCAGGAACGCCCTCAGCGGTGGCGGGCTACCCGGCAAGCTCTACGATTGCACGAGTCGCGATCGCGAGAACAGCGAACTGTTCCTCGTCGAAGGGGACTCGGCCGGCGGCAGCGCCGAGAGCGGTCGTAACCGGCTGTTTCAGGCCATTCTGCCGTTGCGGGGCAAGGTGCTGAACGTCGAGAAGGCGAAGTTCGAGAAGCTGCTCGAAAACAACGAGATCTCGGCGCTCATCTCGGCCGTCGGCGTGGACATCGACAACGTCGAGGACGTGAGCAAGGTCCGCTACGGCAAGATCATCATCATGACCGACGCCGACGTGGACGGCCAGCACATCCGCACGCTGCTCCTGACGTTCTTCTTCCGCCAGATGCGGAAGCTGATCGAGGCGGGGCACGTGTTCGTCGCCCGACCGCCGCTGTTCAAGGTCACGCAGAAGAAGGAAGCGCGGTTCGTCCAGACCCGCGAGGAGATGGCGGTCGAACTGACCGCTCGCGGCCTCAAGGCTACGACACTGCACGTGAAGGCGGCCGGGCGCGGCGACGCGTCCGGCGCCGACCGCGCGCTGACCGGCGACGACCTCTCGAAGCTGCTCCCGGTGCTGACCGAGGCGGAAACGGCGGTCGTGGGGCTGGAGCGCCGCGGGCGCACGCTCGACGAGATGCGACAACACGTGTCGGCCGACGGCGTGTTCCCGGTGTACCACGTTCACGAGCGGGCGAAGAACAAGGAGCACTGGTTCCGCACGACCGAGGACGTGACCGCGTTCAAGACGGCGCTGACGACCGAGTTGAAGCGTGAGGCGGTGCCGGGCGAGGACTACACGCTCGACGAGTGGCACGACCTGAAGGCGCTGAACCGGGCGGTGTCGAAGCTGAAGACGGTGGGGTTCGACGCGGCCGATCTGGTACCGCTGCCGCGGATCGCCGGCCGCGAGCCGCCGGTGCGGTTCGTGCTTGAGCACGAAGCCAGCCGCAAGGAGTTGGTGAGTCTTCGTGAGTTGGTGGTCGAGATCCGGCGCCTGGGCGAGAAGGGGATCGCGATCACGCGGTTCAAGGGTCTGGGCGAGATGGACCCCGAAGAACTGTGGGCGACGACCCTCGATCCGGAGCACCGGACGCTTCTGAAGGTGACGCTCAACGACGCGTTCAAGGCGGAGGAGATGTTCCGGACGCTGATGGGCAAGGAGGTTCAGGAGCGCCGCGAGTTCATCTTCAAGAACTCGCTGAAGAGCGTCGAGGAGATCGACTACGGGGCGTGACGGTGCGCCCGACGAACCGCGAGCGGCCGGGGCGAAAGCTCTGGCCGCTTTGCTTTAAATGTGTGGAATTGCGTTAAGTAGAGAGAATCGGGGCTTTGCGGCGCTCCGTTCGGTAAATCCAAGTCAAACGGGCGAGGCGCATGTAAGAATGGGAGGGCACGGAAATCAGAATCGGTTAAAGAATCGGTACTAGGTAGTCGTCATTTCGGTGGTCTTGCTGGCAGGTTTTGAACGCTGGACTTTACCTCAAGTCAGCCCCGAACGTTCGGGAAAGCAGAGGGCCAGGAACGGTGGCTCGTTCCTGGCCCAACGCCGAGGCGTTTTAAAGGAGGGATCGTTTTGAAGCACCCTCTGAACACCCCAGCGTTCCACTGCCGGAGCACGTGGGTCGCTGTGTTTGGTTACTTGCTCCTCATGAGTGCTGATCCAATTGGATCAGTTGAGTGGATCGGGCACCTGCTTCTTGCGCTGTACGTCTGGTCTGAGACGTGGCGCTCGGATGTACAGTAACTGATGTTAGCGCCCCGCGCCAGCCAGAAAATTGGTTAGCGCGGGGTCCATCGCCGTGAAGGCGGCGCGACAACCGGCGTTCGCCGAATAAACGCACCTACGTAGCTGGCTTGCGCTCGTGTCCATCACTTGATGAGCCTTCAATCACTCTCGCGGTCACTTCCCGGGCTTTCTGGTCTTTTCGACTTCCGCCTTCAGCCGGAGCAGGTCCGCTTCTGCCCGCAGGCGCTCGAAGCGGGCGCCGAGAAGTGTGGTCAGCGGGAACGTGCCCTGTAGCACGCACTCGTGAACGAACTCCTCCCCCTCCTTCAGCACACGGACCCGCGCTTCGTACCACGCCACTCGCTTCGCCGGCATCTCTTCCAGCTCGGCCGCGATCAGGAATACCTCGGCCGCCACCGCGACGGCCTGGACGTCCTTCGGGTCCCGGGCGCCGAGACGGGCGTTCTCCTTGATCCGGTCGAGGTACTCCAGGCCCACGCGGATCTGCTCGTACTGTACTTTGCGCAGCGGCGGGGCGTCGGCCGCGAGGACCGGCAGCGGCGGGAGCGGGACCGCGTCGGACTTTTCCACGGCCACCCGCGCCGTGCCGTCACGATCCTTGACCACCGTGTGCAACCGCGTCGGCTTGATGTCGGGGAACGCGGTGTAGTACGGCCGGATGCTGTCGATCGGAGCCCGGTTCGGGGCGGGTTGGCCGTGGCCGATCGCGGCGGCGAACACGGCACCCAGGAACAGGAGTGACGTGCGGATGATAGACGTGGTCACCGGGTGCCTCCGAACGCGGATCGGGCGGAGGGCGAGGACCGTTCACCTCCGGTCTACCTGCCGGCGGTCACTTGAGGACCCCTTCGAGGATGTTCGGTGGGGTTTGGCCGCCCTCCAGTGCCTGACTCTTGAGCGCCGCGTCGAGCCGGCTCTTCACCCTTTCCAGGTCCGACTCGTGTCGTTTCAGCAGCTTGTTCAGGTCCTCATCGCTCAAGTGCAACTTCTTGATTTTTTCCACGGACGCCAGCACGCGATCGCGCGCGGCCTCCTGACGCTCCGGCGAGTCCTTCTTCTCGATCGTCTCCGCGTAGAGGTTGAGGTTCGCGATCAGCTCCTTCATCAGCCCGTCCGGACCGCCGCACCCGGCGACCGAAGCCAGAACGACCCCCATCAGTCCCAACGCGACGAGCCGCTTCATCCCGCGCTCCCCAAACGAACGGACGCTCGCGGGCGCCGGGTCCCGAGACCCGATCGCCCGCAAGCGCCACTATACAGCACCGCGAATACGTCGGCGCCGGATCACTACGGTCGTGCGTTCGGCGGCAGCTTCACCTCGGTGCCCGCCGGGAGCACCTGGGACACGTCGGTGAGGTGTGGGTTCAGGTCCCAGAGGTCCCGCCACCGCTGTTTGTTGCCCAGCGCCTCTTGCGCGACGGTTTCGAGCGTCATCCCGCCCCGAGGCACTATGAACACCCCGCGGGTGGTGCCCGCACCGGTCGCACGGACCGGCACCGGGTCCGACCGGTCACCGACCGCGCTCCAGTTCGGTCCGGAACTGGGCGGGAGCGTGCCGGACCCTCCCGTCGGCATCGTGCCGACGACCTGGCCCGAGAACCGCTTCCTCAGGACGTGAATCGGGGGTACTTCCACGAGCCGGCCGCCCTGGAGCGGCTGGTTGCGGTTGAACGCCCGCAGCGCCGCTGCCCACTTCTTGTCGTTGTACCACTCCTGGCTGATCGACTCGTAAGTGTCGTTCGCCTTGGGGTCGTGCAGGTCCACGTCGAAGTCCGTTTTCGGCGTCGAAGTCGCCACGATCGGCTTCACTTCGCTGCCGCCGCTCGGCTTGTTGAACCCGGCCGCGACGCCCGGCGTGATCGGGTCGGGGCTCGGCGGCCTGATGTCCATTTTCGGTGGCGCATCGACCTTCGGTCTCATGTCGATTTTCGGCGGCACGTCGACCGGGAGCACGCCCGGCATTCGCGGGTCGCGAAGGTCGCTCGGCGCGGGCGATGGGGCCGGCACGGGAGGCATCGCGGACGGCGTTACGGGCGAGACGCTCGGCCCAAGCGGTCCACTCGGCGCGACCGGGACCGGGGCCGGGGGCGCGGGAGCAGGGAGCGGTGAAACCACACCCGTCCCGCCGCTCGGGGCCGGTGGTATGACCGGCGAAACGGACGGAGGCGCAGCCGGCATCACGGGCACGGCCGGCCCGCCCGGTATCGGGAGGGTCGGTGCCGGTGGGGGCGAAACCGCCGGGTTCACTGGCGTCGACGGCGCGGGTATGGGTGAGACGCCCGGTCTGAGGTCCGTCGGCGGCGGAACGCCCGGTGTGCTCATTCCGGACGCGGGCGGAGTGTGTGTGGGCGAGGTTGGGGCCACGGGGATTGCGGGTCCACTCGATCCGCCGGGCGCGGGCGGAAGTGGAGGTAGTCCCGGCAGCGGCGGAGCCCCGGAAGGGACCGGGGTTACAGGTGGCGTCGCGGGCAGGCCGCCGACGGCCGGCGGCATTATGGGTGCAGCAGGTGGCATCGCGGGTGCGCCGGGCGTGGGCAGTTTGGGTGGCTCTGCCGCTGCGATGGGAATCACCAGGGGGGCCACAGACGGCGCAGGCGGAATATCCAGAGCCGGGGGGGGCGTAAGGGAAACCGAACCCGGCGGCCGTGTGTCGAGGCTTGCGGGCAAAATCGGGTGGAGTGGTGCCGCCGGTGCCACAGATACCGAGGGCAAAGGTCCGGGCGGAGCGGGTTCAAGTACGGCCGCGGGCGGCGGAAGCGCGTCCACGGTTCTGGTGATCGCCGTGGGGTGGGCGTCGGACGGCGGGCCACCCGGCCCGGACAAAGGGGCTGGTGAAATCGGCCGTACCGCCGGCGCTGGCGGCATCCGGGTATCAGCGACGAATGGCGGAGTGCCGGTTAGACCCGGCACGACTTCCGGTGCCGGAGACGGCTTGGGGGGTTCGTTCGTCGAATCGGGCGGGGGAGAAGCGGCCGTGTTCGACCGTGCCGGCGGTTCGGCGACCCAGCGCGCGGCCGGTTCGGTCGGTTTCGGCTCGGCCTTCGACGGGAACATGAGCCGCACGGCCCCGATGCCCGCGACGAGGCTGAACACCGCCGACGCCCCGATCGTCAGTTGCCGCTTGCTGAAGCGGGCGAGCAGACCGGTGGCCGTTTGGGGTACGTTCGCCGGTGCGGGTGAGGCCGTTGGCGTCGGCGCGGAGACGGCTGGCGGCCCCGCGGCCGCGGACACCGGCGCGGATGGCTTCGCGGGTGCCGCGGGCTTGGTCGGCTCCGGGGCCTTCGGAGGCGAATCGACCTTCGGCGGCGAGTCAATTTTGGGCAGCGCGGCGGACAGGAGCGCTGGCGCCGGGAGCACCGATGCCGCTGCGGCGGATGCGACAGCCCCCGCAACCGCCGCGGGCAGGGGAGCGGAACGCGGTGCCGCCGGCTTGGCCGGCAGATCGACGGCGATGGGTTCGGTCATCCGTGACCCCTTTGGGATTGTCGATTTCCGATTCGTGATTTGCGCTTTGCGCTTGAAAGACGGCCGCCTCAATCGCAAATCACGAATCGGAAATCTTAAATTTTCACCGCTACCCGCAACTTGGCGCTCCGCGCGCGCGGGTTGCGGGCGATTTCCTCCGCGCCGGCTTCCACCGGCTTCTTGTTCACCAACCGCCACACGCCCGCGGTGCGGAACGCGTGCTTCGCCCGTCGGTCTTCGAGCGAGTGGAAACTGATGATCCCGGCGCGGCCCCCGGGCTTCACAACGGCCGGCAGCGCGGCGAGTAACCGGTCCAGCGCGCCGAGTTCGTCGTTCACGGCGATCCGCAGCGCCTGAAACACGCGGGTCGCGGGGTCGATGCCGCCGGATCGCGGCACGCAACTCCTCACGACGTTGGCGAGGTCACCGGTCGTGGCGAACGGTTGCGTCTGGCGCCGTTCGACGATTCGTTTCGCCACGCGCCGACTGTGTCGCTCCTCGCCGTACTCCCAGAACACGTCCGCGAGCGCCGGCTCACTCATCGTGTTCACCACGTCGGCCGCGGTCGCACCGGCGGTCGGGTCGAGCCGCATGTCGAGTGGCCCGTCCTCGCGGAAACTCAGTCCGCGTGCGGCTTCGGCTAACTGGTCCGAACTGAACCCCAGGTCCGCGAACACCCCGTCGACCTGCGCCAGTCCGCGTGCGGCGAGAACCTCGGCCAACTGGTCGAAGTTCGCGTGAACGAGCTCGACCGGACCTTCGGTTCCGTCGCGCGGTCCGGCCACCCGCGGTCGGGCGAGTGCGAGCATGGTCGGGTCCTGGTCGAGCCCGATCACGCGCCCCGTGGGGCCGACGCGCTCCGCGATGAGCCGCGTGTGCCCGCCGCCGCCGACGGTGCAATCGACCCACGTTTCGCCCGGTCGCGGGTCGAGGAGTTCGAGCGTTTCGGCCGGCAGCACGCTCGCGTGAACCGGTACTCGGTCGGCGGACATAGGCGAAGTTGGGAACCGGGTCAAGGCGAAGGTGACGGGAAAGTTACAGCGTTTCGAACCGCACGGGGCCGTGGTCGCTCGGGCGACGGGCGCTTCATCATACCGGACCGCCGCGTCACCACCGGCTCAGCCCGATCTGCGTCTTGCCGAGCAGTTCCGCCCGCTTTAGGATCGCGTCGTGTGCCGCGAGCTTGTACAGGTCGCCCAGCGTCGGGTAGTTGAAGCACGTCGAGAGGAACAGGTCCGCGGTGCCGCCGGTCATCATCGTCAGCAGACCGATGTGGACCAGCTCCGACGCCTGTTCGCCGATCACGTGGACGCCGAGCAGTTTCAGGTCGTCGCGCGCGAACACCAGCTTCAAGAAGCCGATCTTGTCGCCGATGATCTTGCCGCGCGGGTTCTGGTCGTAGTCCGCCCGGCCGATCACGACCGGGAGCCCCTTTTCCTTCGCCTGTGCCTCGGTCAAGCCCACCGAACTGACCTCGGGGATCGTGTAGATGCCCGCAGGGAGGAACTGGGCCAGCGCCTCCTTCGCTTGTGAGCCGAACGCGTGGCAGGCGGCGACGCGGCCCTGTTCGGAACTCGTGCTCGCCAGCGCCGGGAACCCGATCACGTCGCCCACCGCGTAGACGTGGGGCACCGTCGTGCGGAAGTGCTCGTCCACCGGAATGAGACCCGGACCCCGACTTCCCGCCGGCCGGCGCACACGAGCACGTGATCGACCGTCATCTCGTGGCCCGACTTCAACTTCAGTTCGATCTCACCCGCCCGGGGCGCGCGGCACGTTTCGACCTGGTCCTTCCACCAGAACACGATGCCCTGGCGCTCCATCGCGACCTTCAGGGCGTCGGACAGGTCCGCGTCGAGGAACGGGAGCAACACGTCGCGGCCGTCGATGAGGTGGACGCGGACGCCCAGCGCCGCGAACATGCACGCGTACTCGCTGCCGATCACCCCCGCGCCGACCACCGCCATCGACCGCGGGATCGACGTGATGTAGAGCAACTCGTCGGAGTCGTGGACGCGGGAGTGCGAGAACGGGAACACGGCCGGGCGCACGGGGATCGAACCGATCGCGACGATGATCTTGTCGGCTCGTAGGTCGGTGTACCCGCCCGGCGGCACCGAATGGGCGACCCGTACCGTGTTCGGATCGAGGAACCGACCGGTGCCGCGGTACACCATGACGCCGTACCGGTCGAGCAGCGTGCGCATCTGGTGCGCCTCGGACGCCGTGACCAGGCGCTCGTGGCGCAGGAGGTCCTCGACCTTCGCCTCGCGGCGGACGGACACGTCCACGCCGAACAGCGCACGGGACTTCACGCCGGCGATGGCCAGCGCGGTTTCGCGGAGGGTCTTGCTGGGGATGGTTCCGGTGTTGACCGCGGCCCCGCCGACGGCCGGGTTGCGCTCGACGACCGCGACCCGCTTGCCGAGCAGCGCGGCCGTGTCGGCCGCGGCGACCCCGCCCGGGCCGGCCCCGATGACGATCAGGTCGTAGTTCTGAGCGGCTGGGGGCATGTGAGTCCTCCGGGGTTGCGCGTGCGGGCATCATAGCCAGCGGGCCACACGAATTCCCGTCGTTTTCGCAGGTCCCGTGCGTATGATGCCTTAGACAACTTGCGCTTCAGTGGGTTGGCCCTCCGCCACATTAAAAACAAGGAGCCGCGCCATGCCGGCCATTAGCCCTCGCGACCTGTCGCCCGCAAAGCCGGGCTTCACGGCCGCTCCAGTGTTAGACGACATTTCCACCGAAATCCTCGACCTCAAGAAGCAACTCGGCGCCACGATCCTGGCCCACTACTACCAAGAGGGCGAGATCCAGGCGCTCGCCGACATCACCGGCGACAGCCTGAAGCTCGCGCGCGAGGCGACGAAGGTCGATTCGCCGGTCATCGTGTTATGCGGCGTCTTGTTCATGGCCGAGACGGCCAAGATGCTCAACCCGTCCAAGAAGGTGCTGCTGCCGGACCTCAAGGCCGGGTGCAGCCTCGTGGACTCGTGCCCCGCGGAGAAGCTCGAAGCGTACCAGGAGCGGCTCCGCGTCAACGGCCACAAGTTCCAGACGGTGTGCTACATCAACTCGTCCGCGAAGGTGAAGGCGCTCTCCGATTGGGTGGTCACCTCGGGCAACGCGGAGGACGTGGTGCGGAACAAGGTGCCGGAGGGCTACGAGATCCTCTTCGTGCCGGACAAGCACCTCGGCCGCTACCTCCAAGAGCTGACCGGCCGCCCGATGATCCTGTGGGACGGCTCGTGCATGGTCCACGAGATCTTCAGCGTGGTGGACCTGATCAAGCAGAAGAAGGAGCATCCGAAGGCGCAGACGATCGCGCACCCGGAGTGCCCGCAGAACATCCTCCAACTGGCCGACTTCGCCGGCGGCACGGAGGCGATGATCAAGCACGTCGGGGCGTACAAGGAGCCGACGGAGTTCCTGGTTGCGACCGAGGCAAACATGATGTGGGAGTTGCAGCGCCGCTACCCGCAGCACACGTACCTTCCGGTGCCGGGGATCACGTGTTCGTGCAACAAGTGCCCGCACATGGCCCGGAACACGCTCGAAAAGGTTCGCGATTGTATGAAGAACGGCTCCCCCGAAATCACCTGGCAGCCGGAGTTCGACAAGGCGAAGGAGGTGCTGGCCCGGAGCCTCCTGAACCCGCCGATTGCCGCGCCCGTCCACCCGGTGGGGGACTGATGACATGGCGAAAGCAAAACCGCCCAGAAGCAAAACCGGCGCGAACGGCGCGTCGGGAACGTGGCTGTCGCCGTTCGACGTCCTGACGTTGGCCGAGGCGGCTTCTTACCTGCGGCTCCCCGAAGACGTCGTGCGCGCCGAAGCCGAGGCCGGTCGGTTGGTCGGGCAGAACGTGCGCGGTGAGTGGCGCTTTGCTCGGGGGGGGATCGTCAAATGGCTCGAAACGCCCCACAAGCAGTCGTTTCCCCTTGCGGCGGTGCGGGAGGAAACTCAGGAGGAGTACGAGGCGTTTATGGCGAGCGTCCGCGCGCATCGGGATCAGGTTGACCGCGCCACCGGTCACGGGAAGTACGCCGCGGAATGATCTACCTCCTCGATACGGACGTGTTCACGCTCACGCATTTCGGAAAACATGGTCTCCGTGAGCGTATCGAAGCCGCGCGAATCGCGCACGAAGTGGTCGTTTCGATCGTCACGCGGATCGAGGTCCTTCGCGGCCGGTTCGACGCGGTCGTGACAGCGGCTGATGGTGCCGCTCTTCTTCGCGCTCAAGAGTTGCTTCGCGCGTCGGAGGAGTTTCTTGCTGGGTTTCGGCTCATTTCATTTGATCGGACCGTCGCTGACACATTCAACCGCCTTCGCGACGACAGAAACGTGAAGAAGACCGGGCGGAATGACTTGTTGATTGCGTGCATCGCTCTTGCCAACGACGCGACGCTCGTCACGCGAAACACGAAGGACTACGCGAGCGTACCGAACCTGAAACTGGAGAACTGGGCGTCTTGAACGCCCACGGGACGGCTGTGGCCGTCCCGTGGCGGTTGCTGGCCGTCACTTGTTGGCTTTCTTCTTGGCTTTGTTGGCCTTCTTGGTCTTCTTCGCGGCCTGTTGCACTTCGGACAGCTTCTTGAACTCGGTCAGGCTCAGGGAGCCGTCCTTGTTCGTGTCGAGCTGCTTGAAGAGGGTTTCGCTCTTGTTGGTCTTTTTCCCTTTCTTTCCTTTGTTTCCCTTATTCCCCTTGTTGGCTTTCTGGGTCTTCTTGGCTTTCTTGCCGGCGTTCGCTTTGTTCGCCTTCTTCGTTTCTTTCAGCTTGGCGAACTCCGTCGAGGAGAGCTTGCCGTCGTTGTTCGTGTCGAGCTTCTTGAAGAGGGTGGCGAGTTGGTCGCCCTTCTTGTTCGCCTTCTTCGTGCCCTTCTTGGTCTTCTTGTTGGCCTTCTTGTCCGCGGCGGCGTTCGGTTCGAGTGCGGCCTGCGCGATCGCCGGACAGAAGATGATCCCCGCCGCGAGCACGACGGACTTGAGACTCAGCATGTGAGCCCTCCGGGAGAGTCGGGCGATGACATGGCGGGTCGCCGCGGTCTCTACATCTTCCAACACTCATCATTCCGCGCGGTATCGAAGGGAAATCGGCTCGGCGTCGGAATGTCGCAGTGGTCGGACGTTCACGGCCGAGCTAGTGTATCCTCGCCGACCTCACGAAAGGACTTCGCCGTGCCGCCGATCATTCCGAATCGGTTCCTCGTTCGCCTGTGCCACCCGTGCCCGTTCGTCAAGGACGCGCCCCGCGACACCGACGAGGACGAGCACCTTGTTGAACTTTCTGAAAGTGCCACGCTCGACAACTTTGCGGGACTCGACGAAAAGGAGAACTTCGCCGACGTGCGGCTCGCGTGGAACGAGTTCGGGCTTGCCGTACAGGTCGAGGTGAGGGGAAAGTCGCAGCCCCCGGTCGGCGACTCCGACAGGCCGAGTGCCTCCGACGGACTACGACTGTGGATCGAAACCCGCGACGCCCGCGCCAGCCACCGCGGCAGCCGGTTCTGTCATCAGTTCGCGTTCTTCCCCACAGGCGGCGGAACAGATAAGGAGGAGCCGTTCCTCACGCAGTCGAAGATCAACCGCGCGCTGCAAGACGCGCCGATGGCGAACCTCGCGGACGTTCCGTTCCGCGCGCACCGCGCCAAGGGCGGATACCGGCTCGAAGCGTTCCTCCCGGCCGCGGCCCTCAACGGTTTCGATCCGCAGGAGCACCCGCGGCTCGGCGTTTACTACGCGGTCCGCGACCAGGAACTCGGCGACCAGTTTCTCAGCGTCGGTTGGGAGTTCCCGTTCAGTGATGATCCGTCGTTGTGGGCGGTTCTGGAGCTGGTGAAGTGACGGTGGTTGATGGCGCCTGTTGCGCACATTTGTCCAGTTACAATTGAAGCCCACGAGTTAGCGGGTTTGGTGCCATTCAATTTCCAGGGCGGCATTGCGCAAGGCGGAAACGTTGGAGGTTGCCACGTGGCAACTTCCAACGTTTCCGCTCAAGTTTCACCGGTCGCTCGTCACTCCAGATTGATCCCGAGATCCCTCGGCGGCGGTACCACGACCGGCGGCGCTTCAAGGTGAATGCCGAGTTGCTCGGGTGACGGCACAACCACGGGAGCCGCTTCTGCGGGTTTCGGTTTCGGCTGTGGCCTCACCACGACCGGCTGCTGCTTCGGCTGCGCCGGCTGGCGCACGGGCTGAGGTTGCGGGACGTAGTACGGGGCCGGTGTGCCGAACCCGTGACTGCCAAACTGATCGAACATCATCGGCGGACCGCCGACAGGGCCACAGCCCACGGGCGTTCACCCCGCCCCCGACCGGCCGGGGACGAGCGTGAACCACAGGCTCACGCCCAGAACCCCGACCACCGTGGGCACTCCGACCCAAAGCGCTGCCTTGCGCATCGTCTGACCTCGCGACCTGTCGCAGCGAAGCGCTGCTTCACGGCCGCTCCTGTTGACCTCGCGACCTGTCGCCCGCAGAGCCGGACTTCACGGCCGGTTCTGTGGGCCTCGCGGCCGCTCCAGAGCATCCCTGCTTCGCGGCCGAATCCTTTCGACCACGCGGGGCGGTTCATAGCTTCTCCTGCGGTCCGGTAAACCCCAAGTTTCGGAGACCTCCCATGTTCGCGCTGTTGCTCTTGACAGCTTGCGCCGCGCCGGACGAGTCGAAGCTCACGCTCAAATCGAGCTGGAAGGCTGTCGGCGAGGGGCTGAAGTCTGAGCACGCGACGCAGGCCGCGGCCGCTACTGACAAGCACGTGTTCGCGGTGTCGAGCACCACCGTCGCGATGTACGACCGCGCCACCGGCAAACTGATCGCGACGAGCGAAGGGAAGGCTGAACACCTCAACAGCGCGTTCGTGTGGAAGGGCAAGGTGTACTGCGCTCACTCGAACTATCCGAAGAAGCCGGAGACGAGCGAGATCCGCGTCTACGATCCGGAAACGAACAAGCTTACCGTATTTCACGATTTTAGAGATCCGCCCGGAAGTCTCGTTTGGAACGTTTATGACGGCAAGAACTGGTGGTGTTGCTTCGCCCACTACGGCGCGGATAACGCGAAGACGGTGCTCATCAAGATGACCGACGAGTTCAAGGAACTTCAGCGGTGGACGTTCCCGAAGGCGGTGGTGGACGACTGGGACAAGATGAGCGCGTCTGGCGGTATCTGGGACGGTGATACGCTGCTCGTGAGCCACCACCATTACAAGGTGCTGTACCGCCTGAAGGTGCCGAAGGACGGGAAGGAACTGAAACTGGTGGAGGCGCTGGCGTGCCCGTTTCCGGGACAGGGAATCGCGACCGATCCGAAAACCGGCGGGTTGATCGGCATCGACCGCGGAGCGCGAAAAGTGTTGTTCGCCTCGAAGTAATGGGGAGCGGGCGGTAGTAGGTGGTGGGGAGACACGCCGTCATTGATTCCGGATTTCGGCGTGGGGAAACTGTGTTGAACGCGGCGTCAGTGAGAGAACGGCGGGACGAATCCCGTGTTCTCCGCCTAATTTTTTCTCGCCTCACGCGTCACTTTCACATCGCCCGCCCCTCGCCCTCGGCGAGGGTTCGCGTCCGGAATTCGCCCGCACAACCGTTTATTGACGGCGGGGGCTCTGCGCGCCGCGGGCAAAAAGTCTTGCGGCCACCAGAACCGCCCTTTACGTTAAGTCTTGCACCACTGCCCTTGCCAACCGGACCCTCATGGCCGTTTCCACCCGTCGGCCCCGTTTCGGCGCTCTCTCCCTCTTGGCCGCGGTCGTCGCGGTTGCGGTCGCGGGCCAGGCCCGGGCGGAGGAGGCCGAGACCGTCAGCCCGGACAAGCTCGTCGCGCTGCGGCTGGAGTGGCACACCCAACAGGCGCGACAGGAGGTCGCCGACGACGAGGTCCGGCGCCTGGTGCCGCGGACCGGCACCGCGGGGGTCCGCAACTTCCAGGACCCCGGGGTCGTCCTCAACCAGCTTCGTAAACACCTGGAGGACGACTACCGGTCGCTGCGCAACGCGTCCCACAAGATCGCCGAGGCGGCGCGGGGCAAGCGCGAGGAGGCCCGCAAGGAGTGGGAAGAAGTCTACCGGCAGCGGATCGCCTTCCGGCAGTACACCGACCAGCAACAGGCCATCTACAAGTTCGACTTCGACACCGGCGCGCAGCCGGCGTTCAAGCCGGAGATCTTCGACGCGGTGGTGGTCGCCTGGGCCGCGCTGATGTTCGTGATCGCCGTGCGGCTGAGTCGGCACGCGCGGCGGGTCGCGATCCGCCAGGCCGAGCGGGTGGCGGCGGCCGTCCTGCTGGTGTCGCTGTTCACCGCGTCGGGCTGTTCGAGCGGTCCGGCCCCGGACGGGCGCCCGTGGGCGGTCCGCGAGGAGGCGAAGCTCGCCGCCGAGAACAAGGAGGCGAAGGAGAAGGCCGACGCGGCCGCCGCGGAGGCGAGCGCCAGGTGGAACAAGACGCTCGACGGATGGGCCGGGCTGGTCACGGTGCCGCCGGGCACGGCCGGCGAGCAGGTCGAGGGCATCCTCCGCGACGGCGAGAACGACGCCCACAAACACATCCAGGAGGCGGCCGAGGCGAGCCGGCTGGCCGACCGCCTGACGACCGAGGCCGCCGCCGAGCGGGAGCAGCTGGCGGCCGACAAGAACCGGCTGAGCGAGCTGACCACCGGGGCCAAGCTCCGGGCGATCGCGTACACGTCGGTCCGGTGCGCGTTCGTGGCGGTGCTGTTCGGGCTGGCCGTCTCGCCGTACTGGCGCGCCCGGCGCGGGCAGGCGGCGCAGGTGCGGTCGGACGCGAAGAAGTGCCCGCGGTGCTTCAGCGAAAAGCTGGTCGTCGAGACCAGCGGGGCGCCGCCGGGCACCGAAGACGACGAGGCACCGAGGAAGCGGAACCGCGGCGCGAAGGTCAAAAAGCCGAAGGCGCGGGTCGAGGACGAGGAGCCGGCCGAGACCGGCTACGTCGAGTGCCGGTCGTGCTCGTTCCGCTTCCTTCGCAGTTACCAGAAGGTTCCCCGGCTGTGCTTCCCGGTGGTCGGGGTGCGGTCCAGCGGCAAAACGCACATGCTCGCGACCGGTTACGACCGCGTGCGCAAGCGGGTGGCCCCGACGGTCGCGGTCGTACAGCCGGCCCCGTCGCTCGGCGACCTCCGGTTCGAGCAGTACATCGACCTCATCCTGAACCTGAAGCAGCAGGCCGGTGCGACGGTCCACGACATGCCCGACCCGGTCATGCTGCACATCCGCGACGCGGACCCGGCCGGGCCGAACACCGCGCTGGTGAACCTGTTCGACTACGCGGGCGAGATGCTCAACCAGTCCATCGACCGCGACCGCCTCAAGAAGCAGGCGGTGAAGATGGACGGGTTCATGCTGTTCCTCGACCCGACGCAGCTCTACGGCGACATGAGCAACCTGACGCTCGACCGCCAGTTGGCCGCGCTCAACGAGTTCATGGCCGACATGCGCGAGGCCCGCAAGGTCCAGGTCGGGGCGGTGATCCAGGTGCCGGTCGCGGTGGTGATCCCGAAGTTCGACCTGCTCCTGACCGAGAACCCGATCCAGGGGCAGTGCGTGCCGTTCATCCGCCGGATGCTCGCCGAGATGAACCCGCCGCCGAAGCAGACGACGCTGGGCACGATCCAGGGGCGCAGCGAGCTGGTGGAGCAGATGCTGGAACTGATGTTCCGCGGGGTGGACATCCGCGGATTGGTGGAGAGCTACTTCGGCTCGCAGGTCATGTTCTTCCCGGTGTCGTCGGTGAGCCTGTTCGAGAACGAACTCGGGGTCAAGGACCTGTCGAAGCGGACCATCGCCCCGTTCGGCGTGGCCGAGCCGTTCCTCTGGCTCCTACACATGCACGGGTACGAGATGTTCGCGTGAAAAGCCCCGGGGCGTCGCCCCGGGCCGAGGAACGCCGACCCTTTGGGCTAAAGAGTTGTTTGTCGCACCCCCTGGGGGTGCGATTCCCCGTCTCGGGACGTTACCCCGGGATGGGGAGGAACCCGCCCACTGCCCACTATTATGCCTAGCTGGCCGACCCAAGCCGACTACAAGGATGCGCTGCAAAACCCGGACACCGCGTTCCGCGACCCGGACCTGATGCAGAGCACCGCCGAGCGCAGCACGATGGGCGTGCCGCGCGCGCGGGCCGGTGCGTTCGCCGCCGTGTACAAGATGACCGGCCCCAAGGGCACCGTCGCCCTCAAGCTGTTCAACTTCCCCAACGAGGACCGCGCCTCCCGGTACAAGGCCGTCTCCGACTACCTCGAACAGGAACTCGGGACGAAGAAGCCGCCGTGCGTGGTCAAGTTCCAGTACCACCTGGAGGGCATCCGCGTCGGCAAGGGGTGGTTCCCGACGCTGACGATGGCCTGGGTCAAGGGGGTCTCGCTCGGCGAGTGGGTGCGCCAGACCGTCGAGAAGAAGAACCCCGACGTCGCGGCCGTGAAGAAGATGGCCGAGCTGTGGGCCGCGCTCGTCCAGCAACTCCAGGACAACAAGATCGCACACGGCGACCTCCAACACGACAACGTGATGGTGGTCAACGACGCGCCGGTCCTGGTGGACTACGACGGCATGTGTGTGCCGGCCCTGGACCCGGCCGACCCGTCGAAGAAGCTCGACCAGCTCGAGTTCGGCAAGCCCGCCTACCAGCACCCGGCCCGGGGCGCCGAGAAGCTCGGCGCCCACCTCGACCACTTCGCCGCCTGGGTCATCCTCGTCGCGCTGAGGGCCATCGCGGCCGACCCGCAACTGTACGTCAAGCACGTCCTGAAGACGGACAACGAGAACCTGCTGTTCAGCCCGCACGACATGCAGACGCCGGACGTCTCCACGCTCTGGCCGGACCTCCTGCGGTGCAAGGACCCGGACGTCAGCGGCTGGGCGCGGATGATCCGCGAGTCGCTCGACAAGCCGTTCGCCAAGATCCCGCCCTTCACGCTCGACCCGTTCGACCGGCTCCGCAAGCTCGTCGCCGCCCCGACCCGCGACTGGGTCCAGATCGAGGCCGAGACGAACCGGCTGAAGCAGGCCGGCAAGAGCGTCCCGCCGGAACTCCAGATCGACCCGCTCGACGGTCTGAAGAAGCTGTGCGGCGCGAAAATCAAGGACTGGTCCGCGATACTTGCCGAGGGCGATCGGCTGACGGGCGGCGGCAAGACGATCGCCCAGGACCTCCGGCCGGTCGTGGACGAGGCCCGCGCGCGGGTCGCGGCCCGCGACGCGCTCAAGGGCGCCTTCGACGCCCGCGACCCGCGCGCGATCGTCGCCGTTTACAAGCCGAACCTGGTCAACGACTGGGTCGACCCGACACTGGTCAACGGCGCGAAGGACGCGGCCGGGCAGGTCGCCCTCCTCGACAAGCTGAAGGCCGCGGCCGCGGCGCCGGGCGACGGGGCGGCCCTCATCAAGCTGTGGGACGAGTGCTCGGCCAAACTCTCCGGGGTCGGCGAGGCGCGCACCTACGGGCAGGTCGCGGACGGGTTCCGCACGCGGGCGCGGGCGGCCGAGGACTTCCTCCGCGTGTTCGCGCAGCCGACCGCGACCGAGCGCGCGGTCGCCGACGCGTGGCAGGCGGTGGTCGCGGCCGGGGCGCCGCACCCCTCGCTCAACAACCTGCACCGCAAGCGCGGCGAGGACGCGGCCCGGTGGGCGCCGCTCGTCGAGAAGCTGCGCCGCGTGCCGTTCGCCCCGTCCCACGACAACGACACCGCGCTCGTGGCCGCGTGGGGCACCGGCGCGGCGCTGGCCGGGTGCCGCGAGGCGACCGAGTTCGCCACCCGCGTTTCCGACGCCACCGCCCGGCTCGCGCTGGTCCAGGCGGTGGAGCGCGCGATCAGGGCGGCCGACGCCGGCGGCCCCGAGGACGCCGTGGTGGGCGCCGCGGCCAAGCTCCCGCCCGGCTACGCCCACCCGTTCGCCACCCGCGTCGACGAGGGCTCGGCGGCCATCAAGATGCTGGCCGAGATCCAGAAGGTGCTGGCCCAGGATCACCCGTCGGACCGCAAGGTGGCCGCCGCCTTCGACCGGCTCAGGGCGAAGAACCCGAAGCTCGCCAAGCGGCTGGACAAGGTCAACCCGACCCTGTGGGCGGAGGTCGAGGCGGCGCTGCAGAGGCGGAAGCTGCTCGACACGTTCGCCCTGATCGACGCGGAGGAGGCGCGGGCCGACAGGCAGGACGAGAAGTGGATGGCGCTGTGGAACAAGCACGGCAAGCTGCTCCAGGACCGCCGCGACCGTGAGGAGCTGCGCGAGCGGCTGACGCTGGCCCGCGACCGGCTGAGCAAGTGGGCGAAGCTGTCCGAGGCGCTGAACGCCCGCGACATGTTCACCCTCCGCCGGCGGTTCAACTCGTACAGCGACCTGCTCGACGGCTACCCGCCCCTGGTCGAGCGGACGGACGAGATCCGGTCGCTGCTGGTGAAGGCCGACCGGGTGGTCGCGGTGCAGGAGAAACTGGGCGTCGGCGGCGTCCTGGCGGCCGACGACCTGAAGTTCCTGCGCGAGAACCACGACGCGTTCGGCCCGGAGGTCAAGAAGGAGATCGAGCGGCAGGTGCGGGCGCGGCTGGCCGGCGACGCGCGCCTGGTGCCGGCGTACCCGGCGTACCAGGTGACGGGCACGCGCGGCGGGCTGGTGAAGGCGTGCTGGGCGTGGGGCGGACACGGCCTGATTACGTACTGTGTGGTCGGCGTGGACGGCCGCAAGTTCCTCTCCAGCCCGGACGAGGCCGACCCGTACTCGCGGCTGACGTGCAAGGCGGAGAACCACCAGCGCGAGGGCGGGGGGATCACGCTCGTCCCGCCGCCCGGTGCCGCACAGGCGTACGTCACCATCTGGCCGGTCGTGGAGCTGGGTTGGACCGTCGTTCACGGCCCCCCGCTCACCGTCGGGCCGGTCCCGGTGAGCCGGTATTAGTGTTCGGGGTTGGTGTTTCGTACTTGGTATTTCGTATTTGGTGTTTTGTGTTTCGTGTTTTGTGAAGACGTTGAACTGGGGTGAACTATGGGCTTCGTTCGCTTCCAGGAGTTAGAGGTGTACCGCCTCGCGGAGACGATATCGGACGCGGTGTGGGCGGTCGTGGAGCGGTGGAGTTCGTTCGCGCAGGACACGGTCGGGAAGCAGTTGGTGAAGGCCGCGGACAGCGTCGGGGCGAACATCGCCGAGGGCTCCGGGCGCGGATCACGGTTCGACAACCGGAGGCACGTGCGAATTGCTCGCGGGTCGTTCAACGAGGTCCAGCACTGGTTGCGTCGGGCCTTTGCTCGCAAGTTGCTGACCCCAGAACAGATCGCGGACCTCCGATCGCAAATGGACAAACTCGGTCCGAAGCTAAATGCCTACCTGACCTCGTTCGGACGCGCCCCGTCCGAGTCCGACACCAAACGCAAAACGCCGGGCGCTTAACCGAAACACGAAACACGAAACACGAAACACCAAACACGCGGGTACAAAGGTGGCCAAGCTCGCACAACAAGCCGTCGGGACCGCGGGTGACCAGCTCTACGTCACCCACTGCACGACCGCCGACAGCGTGCTGAACAACCCCGGCTACACGGTGCGGGCCGCGTCGGTGTCCGACGCCGACACGCTCAACGCGGCGACCCGCTACCCGCCCTACGAGCTGCCCATCGACATGTGGCGCGAGCTGCCCCGGCCCGGCGCCGCGCCGTGCCGGCTGGCCCTCACCGGCCACACGGGCGGGCGCGTGTGGGTCGCGCACTCGTCGTACCTCGCCAAAGACACCGTCGACCGCGACCGGTCGTACTTCTCCCACCTGTTCCTGCTCAAGAGCGCCGACCCGGCCGACGTGCTGCGCTCCTGGGGGGCCGACAAGTGGGTCCGGAGCTACCCCCAGGGCGAGACCAAGTCGCTGCCCGGCGGCGCCCGGCTGCCGGTCGGTAACCTGGTCGGCGACGAGGCGCTCACCGCGTTCCTCGGGCCGCGCCCGCCCGGTGGAACCGACCTCGCCACCGCCGTCTGTCCGGCCCGGCTGCGCAACGCCCCCGGCGACCGCCGCGACCTGCTCGCCCGCGTGCTCCAGGCCGTGCTCCTGTTCGACGGAATCGAGAGCGACCAGCGGCGCCGGCTCTACATCCACGCCGAACCGGGCCTCATCGCGCTGATGCTCTACGGCGCCGTTCGGCTCCTGCCCGAGAACGTGACGGAGGGGCTCACGTTCTCGACGTTCGAGCCGTACCACCGGAACATCCGCGACTACAAGCTGGCGGACGTGGTCGGCACGTACCTGGGCGCGCCGGACAAGGGGCTCGACCTCGACCTCGGCACCGCCCGCGGCGTCGCCCTCGACACCTTCGTCCCGGCCCGCTCCTCGCCCGAGCTGCGCGGGCCGGTCCGGGAACTGGTGACGGGCGGGGTCAACGAGATGATCGACCTCGCGGCCCGCGGCGAGTGGGCGCTTTTGGACGCGGTTCAACAGGAGATCGGGCCGGACGCGGACGGGCTCCCGCGGGCCGGCCGGGCGATCGTCCGGGCCCGCGCGCTGGCCCGCGTGGACGACGGCAAGGCCACCGTCGACGAGCTGCTCAAGATCCAGGAGGAGCGGTCCGGCGCGGAGGCCCTGAAGAGGCGGTCGGAGAAGGTGCTGCCGGTGGTGCTGGACGTCGCGCTCAACGCGCGCAACCCGCGGTGCGCCGAGGTGCGCAAGGCGTTCCGCGAGCTGCTCGCCGACAACGTCCAACAACTGTGGCGGGACGGGTTCGGGGCGATCCGCAAGAAGGACGACGACACGTGGGACTCGCGGTGGGCGCTGTTGCGCGAGATCGCGCCCGCCGAGGCCAAGAAGCTCGTCACGAAGACCATCTGTAGCGAGAAGAACGAGGACACGCTCTCCGAGCAGCAGACCTTCGTGCGCACCCGGATGCGGGCCGCGTGCCGGGACGTCGAGGTGCTCCCGCCGCGGGCGCTCCTGGTGCCGATCGGGATGGGCGAACTGGAGCCGCTGTTGGGGTCTCCGCCGGACTGGGCCGGGTACACGGCGTTCGTGATCCTGGCCGACGACAAGCTGGGCTGGCTGTCGCACGTCCAGTCGGCCGAGCGCGCGGCCATGCGCAAGCGCGCCAAGGAGTTCCTCTACCCCGCGCCGCCGCCGGCCGTGGCGGCCTACGTCCACGCGGCGCGGCCGTACCTGGACACCGACCCGGCGTTCCTGACGGCCCTGTTCAAGCCGTACTCGTCCCCCGCCGCCGGGCTCATGGACAAGCTCCTGGCGACGACCACGCTGGAGCCGGGCGACTGGATGAAGCTGTGCGTCCACGTCGAGCTGACGGCGGACAAGTGGGGCGAATTCCTGCTGGAGAAGGAGCGGCTGGCGAACCTGCTGGTCCGGCTGGGCGGCGACGGGGTCGGCAGGGACGTGTGGGGCGCGTACCTGGGGCTGCTCAGCAACGGTCTGGTCTCGCCCGACCTCATCACCGCCGACGCCGAGCCGGTCAAGGTCCACGAGTGGGAGCGGAAGGTCTACGGCCACTTGAAGACCGCCGCCCGGCGGCTGACCGACGCCGGGCACCGGCTGGCGCTGGCGCTGCCGGAGGGGGGCGTGTCGCGGCTGTTCGCGGCCGAGAACCTGCTCAAGTGGGTGGACAAGCCCGGGTCCGCCGAGAACGACGGCCCCGAGGAGGTCAAGCACGCCTGCGAGACGTTCGAGATCGACCGGTTCAACCTGGTGAAGGTGGCGTACGCGAAGGGCGGATACGACCGGCTCGAACTGCCCGAGCAGAACGACCGGCTCCAGCCGATCGTCTCGTTGTTCCACACGTGCTTCCCGGTGGACAGCCAGTGGAACACGGCCCGGGCCGCGGTCACCTACTGGCTGAAACTGGCCCAGGAGTGCCCGGCCGGCACCCGGGCCGCGTTCCAGGCGTGCTTCGTCCTGAAGTGCGTGCCGAACACGCACTACGCGGCCCTGCTCGAAGAGAAGTGGCGCCACCCGTTCGAGCCCCGGGCCGAGGCCGCCATCCGCCGCGCGATCGCGACCCCGCCGAAGAGCCCCACGAAGAAGACGCCGCCCAAAAACAACCCGAGGTTCGTCGCCCAGCCCGAGCCGACGTTCGAGAACGAACCGGAGACCGGCGAGCCGCTCGCGGAGGAGTCCGTCGGGGACGGCGAACTGCCGACACCGGGGTTGGGCGACACCGGTAAGGACACGACGCGGAAAACTTCCTCCCGGCGCCCGAAGTCTCGTGGTAAACGGAACGAGGGAAACAACAAGGTCCTGGTTTCCGTCGGGATCGGCGTGCTGGTGCTCGGCTTGGCCGGCGGCCTCGCGGCCGTTCTGTCGTCGTCGAACAAGGAGCCGGATTCGGGCACGACCGCGCAAGGACCGCCGAACACGGACCAGTCGAAGACGAAGGACTCGTCGAAGCCGAAGAACGAGACAGAACCAAAGAAGAACCCGGAACCAAAAAAGAACCCAGAGCCTGAGGCGCCGAAGCCGGAGACGTGGCTGCCCAAAGAGGGGTCCGCGGTGCTCCAGCTCGGGAAGCCGGTTCGGTACGAGAAGTCGTCCACACCGCCGAAGGTGGATTTGCCGGCGCGGTGGGTACCCAAGGAGGGGTCCGCGGTGCTCCAGCTCGGGAAGCCGGTTCGGTACGAGAAGCCGAAGGACCCCGGGAAGGTGGACACGAAGACGGGCAACCCCCAGGCCGTTATCGACAGCTTGAACCCCGTTGTGCCGAAGCTCTCGCGCAAGCTCCAGCGGCTCCGCCTCTGGAACTGAGCACTTCGGCGCGTCGGTCGGGTTTCACACGTATTGCCCCACGAGTCGGGAGGGCCGGTCATGAGCGGGTGGAAGGGCGGAGGGTTGTTGCTGGTGCTGGCGATCCCGCTGGCCCTCTACGCCGCGTGGCAGGTGAAGGGCGTGGTGCGCGCGGACATGGTCGTGTCCGACGCGCCGCCCGACCGCGGCGCGCCGAAGGAGCAACTGATCGCGTCGAAGGACAAGACGACGAAATGGGCCGCCGACGTGCGCAAGGCGTCCGCGGTGGTGCTGCAGTACCGCCAGCCGGAGGCCGGCGACACCCCCGCCGACGGCGCCGCCGCGGAGGTGGTCAAGGCGTCGGCCACCCGGTCCGTCGAACTGCGCGCCCTGGACCAGTTCCTCTCCGGCGTCGAGAAGCCCGACGTCCGCGGCAGCCAGCTCGCCGCCGACTACGACCGGTGGAAGGGCGCCGCCGACCGCGCCCGCGAGGACGGGCGGGCGGTGACCGACTGGCTCGCCCGGCCGCTGGTCGTCGCCACCTCGGGGGACGCCAACCGCGCCATGAACGACCTGGAATCGCTCCTGGCGACCTACCAGTCCGGGTCCAACTTCGCCTCCCGGCGCCAGGCCGCGGTGTGGCGCATCCGGGGCCGGCTGGCGGTCATCAAGGAGTTAAGCGCGCGGGCCGACGCCAGCTACCCGACCGCGGTCGCGGCCGCGCTGCCGCTCAAGTCGGACAGCGACGCGCTGAAGGCCGCCCTCGTCACGTTCGAGGCGGTGAAGAACCAGGTCAAGCTGCTCCGGGGCGACATCCAGCGGGCCGAGGAGGAGGGCGCGGAGCTGACCGGCACGCTCCGCGGCGAGATCGACGAGCGGTACGCGGTCGCGGCCAAGTGCGGCGCCCGCGAGCGGCTGCTCGGCCTGTTCGCCCGCGAGGACCTGTTCACCAACGCCGCCGGGGCGGCCGGCTGGCTGCGGGACGTCGCGACCCTCTACCGCGACTCGAAGGACGAGACGGACAAGCGCAACATCCGCAAAAAGGTGCAGGAGTTCTGCGAGGCGTTCCTCCCGGCGGTCGTGCGGCTGGACGACGACGTGCGGTTCAAGGGGAGCGCCGTCAAGCGGAAGAACATCCTGATCGAGTACGAGACCGCGGCCGGAGCCGCGCGCGAGCAGACCGAACTGTCCGACAGCACCGACGGCCTGAACGAGTTCAACGCGAAGGACCGCTACCAGCTCAAGACGACCGACGTCCGGAACCTCGGGGTGCCGGGGCGCCTGACCGACCTCGAACCGACCGCGCTCAGCCGGACCGCCCTGCTCTACAACACGGAGCGCAAGGCGGTGCCGCCTGGAATATCCGGGCCGAAGTGGAACGCAAAATCGGTGGAGGATTTAAAAAAGAAGTGCGAGGCCCAGACGGAACTGGTAGACAAATTAGACAAGTTAAAGTTGCCGCGCAAAAAGGCCGACACCGCGCCCGACGACGAGCAGAAGATCCGGGTGCGGCTGGAAGGGCTCCTGGAGGGGCTGCGGACGTGTTCGGAGTTGGTCGAGTGACGCGGGTGTGAGCGCGGGTGGTGGGGCGCCGTCGGAAACCGCAGGGGCGGTCATGAACTCGCTCGTGGCGTGGAAGAAGGTGCTGCTGTTCGGTCTGTTCGGCGCCGCCGGCTGTCTGGCCGGCTGGGTCGTCGGCGAGCCGTTTTTGGCGGCCAACGACTATGCCGCGAAGCAGGCCGGTGTCGGGCAGGGGCCGACGCTCATTTCCAAGTCGGTCGCCCCGGCCGATCCACCTCCGTTACCTGAAGAATTTCGCAAGAGGCTTGAGGCGGCCGGGGGGCAGACCGGCGACATCCAGATTTCGCTCATTTGGTTTGACAGTAATGACCTTGACCTGCACTGCGTTGATCCGTCTGGAACCGAAATTTATTGGAAGAATGGATGCGATCGAGCGCCAAAAGATGGAAAATTAGACGTTGATCGTAACCGGGACTGTAAGAAGGTCGTGCTCGAACCGGTCGAGAACATTTATTGGGCCAAAGATAGCGCTCCACCGGGCGACTACGAGGTGTACCTTAACTTTTACGCGCATTGCAGCGGTGCGCCGCGGACGAGCAAATACGAGATCAACATCTTGTATAAGGGAGAACGGAAACCGTTCTCTGGTACCATCACGAAGAACGAGTTTGACCCTGGGCCAAAGAAACCGATCCATCGCTTTCGGCTTGAACCGAAGCTCACAGTGTACATGCCGGACAAGTTCGAAACGTACACTGGCGCCACGGCAAAAGTACGAGTTGGCGTCCGCCGCGAGTGCGTTCCGGGCAAAGTGGAAATCAAGGCCGAGGGATTACCCACGGGGGTAAGCGCTGAGTCGCTGACGCTTAACGACGGAGAGGATGAAGGCGAACTTCTTTTAAGGGTGTCGACGTCGGCAGCACTTGAAACGACGAAGATTAAGATTGTGGCGAAGGGTAGCAGCGTGAGCGGGAACGCCGACGTGGAAATGGCGGTGAAGGGGCAGTTCTCGTTGTGGATGGTGCTCGCGATCGGCTTCTGGACTGCGCTTCTGGCGGTCGGGCTGTGTCTGGCGCTTCTGGCCGGTCAGAACGTGTACCTCGGCAAGCCGCTGTTCGCGTCGGGCTGGGTTCCGCTCGTACTGGTGGTGTTGGGGGCGGCCGCGGCCGGGTTCGTGTCGGGTACGCTCGGGCAGGCGCTGTACTCCCTCTTTTTGATGGCCGCCGCCTCGATCGGCCTCATTGGGCACCTGCTCGGCTGGTCGCTGCTGGGCGGGCTGCTCGGCTGGGGCGTGAGCTTCTTTGTGCCGAACCTCGACGCCAAGAAGGCGGTGCTCGCCGGCGTGGGCGGCGGGTTGCTCGGCGGGCTGGCGTTCGCTCTCATGTCCACGGTCGCGTCGGCCGTCATTTCCAGCTCGTACATCGCGGGTATGTTCGGCCGGTTCGGTGGCGCGGCGCTCCTGGGCTTTTGCATCGGGCTGATGGTCGCGGTGGTGGAGGTGGCGTTCCGGCGCGCGTGGCTCGAAGTGCGGTTCAGCGAGCGCGAGGTCATCACGGTGAACCTCGGCCCCGAACCGGTGAAGATCGGCGGCAACGCCCGCGCCTGTACGGTCTGGGCGCGCGGGGCGGCCGAGATCGCGCTGCGGTACTGGGTCCGCGACGGCAAGGTGTACTGCGAGAACGTCCCGGAGAGGCGCGAGGCGATCGTCGGCGACGGCGACGCACGCCCGGCGGGCAACGTGACGGTGGTCGTTCGGACGGGCAACGCGCCCGCGGGCGGTGGCGGTCCGCCCCCGCGCCCGCCGCAGCGCCCCACGATGCCGGCCCCCGCGGCCCGTCCCGCGCTGCCGGTGCCGCCCGCTCCGGCGCCGGTTCCGGCCGCG
>JAFKJJ010000533.1 GCA_017306025.1 Planctomycetota bacterium | reverse complement strand
GTCGAAGGGGAAGCGGGTCCGCTACGGCCCGCGGTACGGCACCCTGGGCAACCAGGACGTGGTCGAGCTGCCCGACGGGACCCGGCGCATCCTGTTCACCGGCGGGGTCATCGTCAGCGTCGCCAGCCTCGACGGCTCCGAGACCACCGAGTTCGCCACCGACGACGCCGTCATCTGGTACCGCGGCGCCGGCGGCAAGGGGCCGCTCAACGACCTCGTCACCACCGGCGACGAGAAGGAGCGGATCGAGGTCTACCTGTCGGGCAACGTGATCATCCGGACGGTCCGCGGCCAGGGCGCCGGGCGCGTCGCGCAGACCGTGCGCGCGCAAGAGGTGTACTACGACGCCACGCTCAACCGCGCCATCGCCGTCCGCGCCGACCTGGAGACGAACGTCCCCTCCGTGAAGGACCCGATCCACATCCGGGGCGAGGAGGTGCGGCGGCTCGACCTGGAGAACTGGGAGGCCCTCAACGCGACCCTCGACGCCAGCAAGCTGCCCAGCGACCCCGGGCTGCGGCTCGACTCGCGCCGGTTCACGATGAGCGAGCGCCGGGTCGTGCGGCGGAACCTGTTCGGCGTCCCGATCCGCGACATCCGCACCGGCGAGGCGGTCGAGTTCCGGGAGCAGATCGTGACCGGCGAGAACGTCGTCACCCGGCTCGGCGGGGTGCCGGCGTTCTACATCCCGGCGCTGCGGGCCAACGCGTCCGACCCGCTCGGCCCGCTCCAGGGGTTCAGCTTCAGCCAGAACCGCATGTTCGGCCCCTCGGTGTACACCACCTGGGACATGTACGAGCTGTTGGCCCTGCGCCCGCCGCCGACCCACAAGTGGCGGCTCGACCTCGACTACCTGAGCCGGCGCGGCCCGGCCGCGGGCTCCACCTACACCTACACCGTCCCCACGTCGGGAACCGACCCGCTGCCGGTCGGCAGCGGGCTGGTCAAGCTCTACGGCCTCTCCGACCACCGCGGGATGGACATCCTGGGCGGCACCCGCGGCCCGGAGCCGACCCCGCAGGACCTCCGCGGCCGCGCCCTGTGGCGGCACCAGCAGGAGGTGACGGAGGGGCTGTACTTCCAGGGCCAGCTCGGGCTGTTGAGCGACAAGAACTTCCTCGAACAGTTCTACAAGAACGAGTTCGACATGGGGCCGAACCAGGAGACGTTCGCGTACCTGGCGTGGCAGCGGCGGAACTTCGGGGCCACGGCGCTGATCGAGGACCGCGTGACGCGGCAGTGGGTGAGCGAGACGAACTGGCTGCCGCGGGTCGACGGGCACGTCCTGGGCCAGACGTTCCTCGACGACTGGCTCGTGTACGGGGCCCGGGGGTCGGCGGGCTTCGCGCAGGCCCGGCCGTCGGAGTACAACCCGTACCCGGTCCTGACCACCGACCGGCGCGTGGACACGGGGCGGTTCGACGTGTCGCAGGAGGTGAGCGCCCCGCTGGCGCTGGGGCCGGTGAAGTTCGCCCCCTACGGCATCCTGGACCTGACCGAGTACACCAGCGACCTCAACGGCAACACGGTGGGCCGCGTCTACGGGGCCGGCGGCGCGCGGGCCAGCGTGCCGTTCTCCCACCTGTACGGCGACGTGGCGAGCGAGCTGTTGAACCTCCGCGGGCTGTACCACAAGGTCGTGGTGGGCGCGAACTACCGCGTCGCCGGGTCGAACGTGCCGTACAACCAGTTGCCGCTGCTCGACCGGCTCAACGACGACGCGACCGACCAGGCGTTCCGCAACATCGTCCCGTACCAGTCGTTCAACGTGCCGGGGCCGGCCGGGGCGGCGCTGGCGAACGCCGGCGGCTACAGCCCGTTCAACCCGCAACTGTACGCGATCCGCCGGCTGGTCGAGAACCGGGTCGACACGCTCGACGACGTCCAGGTGCTCCAGATGGACGTGCGCCAGCGGTTCCAGACCAAGCGCGGCTACCCCGGGCTGGAGCACACGGTCGACTTCCTGACGTTCGACGTGTCCGCGTCGTACTTCCCGGCCCCGAACCGCGACAACTTCGGGCACCCGTTCTCGTTCCTGGAGTACGGGGGCGTGTGGAACGTGGGCGACCGCACGGCGCTGGTGTCCAACGGGTGGTTCGAGCCGTACGAGAACGGCTCGCGGTACTGGAACGCGGGGGTCCACTTCAACCGCACCGACCGCACCAACGTGTACCTGGGCTACCGGCAGACGGACCCGCTCAACAGCAAGGCGGTGGTGCTGAACCTGGGCTACCAGTTGAGCCGCCGGTACTACGCCAACGTCGGCGCCAGCTACGACTTCGGGCTGGGCCAGGCGCTGTCCAACTCGCTGACGCTGACCCGCACCGGGGCGGACCTGACGGTGACGGTCGGGTTCACGTACACCGCGTTCGTGAACAGCTTCGGGTTCCAGTTCCTGGTGGTGCCGAACCTGGCGGCCGGGCGGTTCGGCACGCCGTTCAGCGGCCAGTCCGCCAACCGGCGGTGACCGGGCCGCACGAACAATGACCCATCCGAGAGCGCCAATGTCCGCGGACTACTGGGATACGACCGGCGGCGACCGGCCCGCGCGGAAGAAGCCGCGGCGGTGGCGGGACAAGTTCCGGGAGGCGTTCCGCGGGGTGAAGCGGGGCGTCCGCGGGCAGTCGAGCTTCTTCGTCCACTTCTTCTTCGCGGCGGTGGTGCTGGCCGCCGCGGGCGCGCTGGAGTGCAAGGACTGGGAGTGGTGCGCCGTCGTCGGGTGCATCGGGCTGGTGCTGACCGCGGAGCTGATAAACACCTCGATCGAGACGCTGTTCCGCGGGCTGGAGCCGGAGGCGCGGGACCGCGTGTACCCGTGCCTGGACATCGCGGCCGGCGCGGTGCTCGTCGCCGGGCTGACCGCCGCCGCGGTCGGCACGATCATCTTCGGCCGCAAGCTGCTCGTCCTGTTCCACCTGATCGCGACCTGATACCGGGCCGCGGGGGCGGCGTCGTTGTAGTGCAGACGGGACGCCGGCTCTCTCCCGGGACCGCGGGCGTCCCGCCCGCTGCGATGCATCCGAGGACACGCGACACGGTGTTCCGCCCAGCGTCACGCGCCGCATCG
>JAFKJJ010000532.1 GCA_017306025.1 Planctomycetota bacterium | reverse complement strand
CAGCAACTGTCGGACCAGGGCTTCGCTGGCGGTCGGGATCTCGATCGTGACCGTCGGGCTCATCGAACATCCGTGCTCGGGTCGGGGGGGGCGTTACCTCACTTACCCAATTACCGGCATCACCACCAGAGAAGTTGGCTACACCCTGCACGCGCTCGGTATAGTACCGGGCTATCACGCTTCCCATTCAGGAGTATTTCATGAGAATCGCATTCCTCGTACTCGTCACGGCCGTGTTCGCCCTTCCCGCGCCTTCGGTGCCGGCCGCGGACCCGCCCGCGAAGCTTCGCATCATCGTGTTCGGCGCGCACCCCGATGACGCGGAACTGAAGGCCGGCGGTACCGCGGCCAAGTTCGCGAAACTCGGTCACGAGGTGAAGCTGGTTTCCGTGACGAACGGCGACATCGGCCACTGGAAGGAGGCCGGCGGACCGCTCGCCAGGCGCCGGCTGGCCGAGGTGCAGAAGGCCGACAAGATCCTGGGCGCCGCGTGCGAGGTGCTCGACATCCACGACGGCGAACTCGAACCGAACCTGGAGAACCGCAAGAAGATCACGCGACTGATCCGCGAGTGGAAGGCCGACATCGTCATCGCGCACCGTCCGTGGGACTACCACCCCGACCACCGCTACGTCGGCGTGTTGGTTCAGGACGCCGCGTACATGGTCGCGGTCCCGCACTTCTGCCCGGACACGCCCCCGCTGAAGGCCAACCCGGTGTTCCTCTATTCGAGCGACAACTTCGTAAAGCCGTACCGCTTCAAGGCGGATATCGTGGTGGGGCTGGACAACGTGATCGAAACGAAGTTTGATGCGCTTCACGAACTCGAATCGCAGACCTACGAGGGCGGCGCGCTCGGGAGCGAGGAACAGTTCCGGCTGGTGCCGAAGGGCGACGCGGAGCGGAAGAAGTGGTTCCGCGAGAAGCACTACTGGGCGAAGCGCGACGCCGACGTCGCGAACAAGTACCGCGACGAACTGGTCGCCTACTACGGCCCCGAAAAGGGGAAGAGGATGAAGTACGCGGAGGCGTTCGAGGTGTGTGAGTACGGGCGCCAGGTGAACACGGCGCAGATCAAGAAGCTGTTCCCGTTTTATGAATAGGATCAGAGGGCATCCGCCCTGTGCTACGGGGGCGTGCCAAACGACAAGCGTGAGACCACCCATGCCCCTTCCCCGCGTGCTCGCCGATCTTCCCGTTTCGTCCGTCGTGCTCGAACTGATCGGCGGGCGCGTCGAACTCGTGCCGTGGGACTTCTCCGGCCCCGTCGACGCGATCTACACCTACGGCCACCCCACCGTCGACGGCGCGATGATGGACCGCCACGCGCCGCTGAAGGTCATCAGCAACTTCGGCGTCGGGGTCGATCACATTGACGTGAAGGCCGCGACCGCGCGCAACATCCCCGTCGGGAACACCCCCGGCATCCTCGACGGCGCCACGGCCGATCTCGCGTTCGCACTGATCCTCGCGGCCGGCCGGCGCGTCGTCGAGGGCGACCGCTACGCCCGCGGGCCGAGCTTCACGCGTTACGACCCGTCGTACATGCTGGGCCGCGAGGTGCATTCCAGCACGCTCGGCATCTTCGGAATGGGCCGCATCGGCCGGCAGGTCGCGATGCGCGCCCGCGGGTTCGGCATGAAGGTGCTCTACCACAACCGCAACCGCAACGACGAGGCCGAAATCACCCTCGGCGCGCGGTACGTGACCCGGGACGAACTGCTCGCGGCCGCCGATTACGTCGTCCTGACGCTCCCGCTGACGCCGGAGACGCGCGGGATGATCGGTCGGGCCGAACTGGCGCAGATGAAGCCCACCGCGACGCTCGTCAACGTCGCCCGCGGCGCGGTCGTCGACAAGGAGGCGCTGACCGAAGCCCTGGCCGCGAAGCGCATCTTCGCCGCGGCCCTGGACGTGACCGACCCGGAGCCGCTGCCGCGCGATCACCCGCTTTTGAAGCTCGAAAACGTCATCATCACGCCGCACCTCGGCAGCGCGACCGAAGAAACGCGCCGGCGCATGGCGGAGCTGTCGATCGAGAACCTGTTCGCGGGCCTGGAGGGCGAGCCGCTGCCGTACCGCGTCTCCTGAAATGCCCGCGGCCCGGCGGCGTTCTCTGGTCGACGAGAAATGTTCGCTCTCGCGTCCCGAATAACGTTGCGTCGCCCGCCCTTCGTTCCAACGGAGACCACCATGTTTCGCGCGCTGAGTCTGTGCGCCGCCGCACTCGTCCTGGTGCCCGCCGCGGCGCGGGCCGCCGACGAGCCCAAAGACATCGTCGCGAAAGCCATCAAGGCCCACGGCGGCGAGGAGCTGCTCACCAAGAACAAGGCGTCGCAGACGAAGACGAAGGGGAAAATCACCCTCCCCGGCCTCGGCGAAACGGACTTCACCCAGGAAGTCAGTGCCATGCTCCCCGACAAGCTCCGGGAGTCGATGGAACTGTCGATCATGGGAAAGACGCTGAGCGTAGTCACCCTCGTCAACGGGGACAAGTTGAAGATCGAGGTAGACGGCAAGGCGATCGACATCCCCGATCAGGCCAAGGACGCACTAAAGAACGCGGGCCACGTCATGCAAATCGCCCGACTCATCCCGCTGAAGGACAAGAAGTACGAACTGAGCCTGATCGGCGAGGACAAGGTCGAAGGGAAGAAGGTCGTGGGGGTTCGCGTATCCGCGAAGGATCAGCAGGACGTGAACGTCTACTTCGACAAGGAAACGGGACTTCTAACGAAGATGGAGTTCCGCGGGGCGGAGCCGGGGACCGGGAAAGAGGTCAACGAAGAGCGGATCATCACCGAGTACAGCAAAAACAAGGACGGCGTGCCGCAACCGAAGAAGGTCGTCGTGAAGCACGACGGCAAGGTCTTCCTCGACCTCGAGGTGGTCGAACTGACGACGCTGGAGAAGCTCGACGACAGCGTGTTCAAGTGACCCGCCGAGAACGCGACCGGTCCGCGGAAGTACTTCCGCGGACCGGTGTTTTGAGTGTGGTCCGGTCACTCCGTGACCGGTGCGACACACGGCGGTTGAGCAACCCGGGTCACTATTTCCGCTTCAACGTTCGCAAAACACCGGTCACGGAG
>JAFKJJ010000531.1 GCA_017306025.1 Planctomycetota bacterium | reverse complement strand
CTTCTGCTCGACCGGCGCCTTTTCCGGCTCGTTCAGGTCGAACCGCACCACCCGCGCGCTGCGGGTGCCGGCGAACAGCCAGCGGCCGTCCGGGCTGAAGGCCAGCGCGCGGGTGCCGTCCTGATTGATGCCGGCGGCGACGGTCGGGTACGCCAACCGGTGAACGACCCGGTTGCCGGCCGCGTCGACCACCAACACCTGACACTTGCCCCACGCCTTGTACTCGCCCACGGCGACCCGGCCGGACTTCGGGTCGGTCGCGAGCGCCGCGGCGCTCACGGGGTGCGCGACCGGATCGGCCGGGTGCAGGTCGTCGGACACCAGCGCCACGGTCGCGGCCGAGCGCAGGTCGCGGAGCACGTCCCGGTCGCCGCGGGCGAGCGCGACCGCCCGCGGCAGGTCCGCGAGGTTCGCGGCCGTCCACTCCGGCGGCCGCGCGGCGGCCCGGTTGCGCAACTACTTCTGAATGGCGCCCAGACCGTTGGTGCGGGCCAGTTCCGCGGTCGCGACGCGGGCGCGGTTCGCCGCCTCCTCGGCCTCCTGCGCCTTGACCGCCGTCCGTCGCGCCTCGGCGGTCACCGCGGACTCGCGATCGAGGCGCCCCGTGACCTCCACCACCAGCGCGGGGACCGCGACGACCAGCAGGACCGCCACGGCCCACAGCGCCGCGCTCGCGGGGCGCTTCCGCGCCCACCGCACGAGCCGCGTCGGCGCGCCGATGGGGCGCACGCTCACCGCCTCGCCGTCGAGGAACCGGCGCAGGTCGTCGGCCAGCGCCGCGGCCGTCGGGTAGCGGTGGTGCGGCTCCTTCTCCAGACACTTCAGACAGATCAGTTCGAGATCGCGCGGGACCCGCGGGGCGCGCTTCCGCGGCCGCTCGGGGGCCTCTTCGAGCACCCGCCGGATGAGCGCCCAGGGGTCCGCGTCGTCGAACGGGACGGTGCCGGCGAGGCACTGGTAGAGGACGACGCCCAGCGCGTACACGTCGGCCTGTGGGCCGACGAACTTCGCCTTCCCGCCGGCCTGCTCGGGCGCCATGTACGCGGGCGTACCCATCACGGCCTGCGTCCGCGTCAGGTCCGACGACAGCCGCTTGGCGAGACCGAAGTCGGACACCTTCGGGTGAAAGGACGAACCGCGGAAGACGAAGGACGAGGCCGAACCGGATTTGCTCTTCGTCTTCGGCTCGTCCTTCGTCCTGACGCCCTCCTCCTTCCCTAAAAGGATGTTGGCGGGCTTCAGGTCGCGGTGGACGATGCCCGCGTCGTTGGCGGCGCTCACGCCGCGGGCGACGGCCGCGATCAGTTCCGCCACGGTCCGCGGGTCGAGCGGGCCGCTGTCCTTGAGGAACCCGGCGAGGTTGTCCCCGTCCACGAACTCCATCACGAAGTACGGGCGCCCCGCGTCCGGCCCGGGACCGTCGGTCACGCCGAGGTCGAACACCTGCACCACGTTCGGGTGCTTGACCGCCGCCACCGCCTCCGCCTCGGCCACGAACCGCGCCACCTCGCCGGGCGCCGCGTGCGCCGACGCGAGGATCATTTTGATCGCGACCGTGTGCCGCAGCGCGACGTGCCGGGCCTTGTAGACGACGCCCATGCCGCCGCGGCCGAGCTCGCACTCGATCTCGTAACCGGGGATGCACGGGAACGGCCCCGCGGCCCCGGCGGGGGCGAGCGGGTCGGACGCGTCGGACCGACCCGCGCCGATCTTCAGGTGTTTGAGCAGCGACTCGGCTTCCGACGGGAACGTGGGGGTGCTGTCCAGCGAAGCGCCGGGCGTGTGCCGCGCGACGGTGCGCGAGGGGTCGGACACGAGGTCGCGGTCGTCGGTGGGCGGCACGGCAAACTCCCGGAAAGCGGACCGGCCTATTCTAACCGCCGCCCGCGGCGCCGGAGTAACCAACTTGCCCCCGAGACGCCGAGCAACACGACGACCCCGACCGCCAGTCCGACCCACTTGTTCAGCCGCCGCCCGCCGGAGACCGCCGGGGCTTCCGCTTCCGACGCACCGGTCACGGTGAACTCGCGCTTCGCGACGTGCCCGGTCTGCTTCACCTTGAGCGTGTAGGTGCCCGGCGCGGGCCGGGGAAAGGTCCACACGCCGCGCTCGTCGGTCTTGCCCGCGAGGACGACGTTGCCGTCCGCGTCGGTGACAGTCACGTCGGCGAACTCGGCCGGTAGGTCCTCTTCGAAGTACGCGAGCAGCTTCACCGAGTCGGCGGCCACCGTCACGTCGGCGAACATCGCGTGGGCGGCGGCGCGGGCCGGGGTGAGCAGCGCGCCGGCGGCGGCCGCGGTCGCTAAAACGAGAAGGCGGAACACACGCATGACGCGGCCCATCGACGCGGTTTCGGACGGTCGGGTCATCTTACCGAACGCAGGCCCTTTTACCGAACAGGGGAACGGAATGCCCATCTGGCAAGCGGTCGTGCTCGGCGTGATCCAGGGGGTCACCGAGTTCCTGCCGATCAGCAGCACCGCGCACCTGATCGTCGCGCGGGGCCTCATGGGCCATAAGGACCCCGAGGACGCGTTCACGGTCGTGATCCAGCTCGGCACGTTGGTCGCGGTGTTCGTGTACTTCCGCGCCGACATCGCGCACATGCTGAAGGGGCTCTGGGCGGACATCCGCGCGCGCAAGTTGGCCTCGACGCCCGACTCGCGGCTCGGCTGGCTCATCGTCCTGGGCACGGTGCCCGCGGTGGTGGTCGGCGTGCTGTTCAAGAAGCAGTTGAAAGCGACGTTCTTCAACCCGCCGGCGATCGCGGTCGTGGCGATCGTGTTCGCGCTCCTGATGCTGGCCGCGGAGTGGTGGGCGCACCGGCGCGCGCGGGGCGGGGCTCCGCCGCGCGAGGAAGCGAGCATCACCTGGCTCGACGCTCTCTGGGTGGGCGCGTGGCAGGCGTGCGCGCTGATGCCCGGCGGGTCGCGGTCGGGCACGACCATCACCGGCGGGCTGTTCGCGGGGCTGACGCGGCCCGCCGCGGCGCGGTTCTCGTTCCTCCTGTCGCTCCCCGTGATCCTCGGGGCCGGGTTGAAGGAGCTTTACGACGAGTACAAGAAGGCGCCCGAGGTGACCCGCAAGCGCATGTA
>JAFKJJ010000035.1 GCA_017306025.1 Planctomycetota bacterium | reverse complement strand
AGTTCCTTCACAGCAGCCAATTGTTCAGGTGACGGTTTGCGTTTCGCCATCGGCTGTCCTGCCTTGCACTTGGGGCCAAGTCCGGATGTGGTTTTCCATCCTCCCTTGTACCGCAACTCCGACTGGTTCGCAAAACGTGTCCTGCACCCGGCGAGAAAACCGACCTCGCGGCCAAACAACCGGAACAGGTAAAAGAACTCCGGGACGCGTGGGACAAAAACGCCGCCGCACCCCTCCGGGCGGCGAAAGACAGTGGCGCAAGGTGGTCCAGTGGTCTACTCGACAGATGTACGGTTCGCCCGTAAGAAACGCTCATTTCCGCGGTAGATAGAAAGTCTCCACGCGCGCGCCCGGCGCGCGTTGCTCGCGACCCGTTCGATCACTCACGCCGAGGGTTTTAACATGCGCCGTGCCGCACTCGCCGTGATCCTACTTGCCCTCGCGACCGGTCTGGCCGGGTGCCGCCGACAGAAGGCGGCACCGTCCGCGCCCCCGCCGCCCCGCGTCACCGTGGTGCGACCGGCCGGCGTCCCGGTGCGCGACTACTGGACCTACAACGGCTACCTCGAACAGACCAAGGCCGTCGAGGTGCGGTCGAAGGTCCGCGGGTACCTCACCGGCATCAAGTTCACCGAGGGAACGGAGGTCGCGGCCGGCGACCTGCTGTACACGATCGACAAGTTGGAGTTCAACACGGCCGTGAGCAAGGCCGACGCCGAGGAGAAGAGGGCCGAGGCCGACGCGCTCAAGGCCGAGGCCGAGGTGAAACAGGCCCTCGACCGGATCGACATCGCCAAGGCGCAGTTCGAGTACGCGGAGGCCGACCTGGCCCGGGTAATCAACCTGAGCAACACCGGGACCGGGTCGAAGGACCAACTGGACCTGGCGCGGGCCACGGTCGCGGTGCGCAAGGCCGAGGGGGAGGCCTCGAAGGCCACCCACAAGGCCGCGATCGCCGCCTTCGCCGCCGCCCGGGCCAACCACGACGCCGCCAGGGCCGCACTGCACTCCGCCAAGATCCAGCTCGGCTACACCGACATCAAGGCGAAGATCGGCGGGCGGATCAGCCGCACGATGGTGGACGACGGGACGCTCGTCCAGGCCGACACGACGCTGATGACCACGATCCTCGAAGTGGACCGGCTGTACGTCTACTTCGACGCGCCGGAGGCAGACCTGATCTCGTTCCGCCATTCCGACCCGCTCAAGCAGAACATCCCGATCGAGGTCGGCGTCACGAAGGAGGACGGGTTCCCGCACGTCGGGAAGGTCAACTTCCGCGACAACAAGGTGGAGGTCTCCACCGGCACCATCCGCATCCGCGGGGTCATCGACAACCCGAAGAACGCGGACGGCGTGCGGCTCCTGTTCCCCGGCATGTACGCCCGCATCCGCGTGCCGAAGGCCGAGCCGGCGACGCAACTGGCGCTCCCCGAGGACTGCCTGCTCAGCGGCCAGGAGGGGCGGTTCCTGTACGTCGTCGGGGCGGACGGGAAGGTCGAGAAGCGGGTGGTCACGGTCGGCGCGGTGGTGTGGAAGGCCCCGCCGGTGGTGCCGGGCGCCGCGCCGCCGAGCTGGGTGGCCGTCAACCCGTCGCCCGCCCCGCCGGCCGAGGGCCAGCCGCCGGCCCCGACGCGCCGGGTGATCCGGTCGGTGGTCGCGATCACGGCCGGGCTCCAGCCCAACGACCGCGTCGTCCTCGACGGCCTGCAACAGGCCCGCCCCGGCAATCCGGTCGCCCCCGAAGAGTGGAACCTGATGCCGCCGGCCGAGCCGAAGAAGTAACCGATTGCTCGCAACGCGGGGCGACAGCCCCGTGAACCGTGGCCCCGCGTCGCCCGACTCGCTCGCCCCGTTCCTCACGCGACCACCGCATGATCTCGCGCTTCTTCATCGACCGGCCGATCTTCGCCAACGTGCTCGCCATCATCACCGTGCTGTTCGGCGTGGTGGCGATGTACCGGCTCCCGGTCGAGCGGTACCCACCGATCACCCCGCCCACGGTGCAGGTGAGCGCCAACTACCCCGGCGCCAACGCCAAGGTCATCACGGAGACCGTCGCCGCGCCGATCGAGCAGCAGATCAACGGCGTGGAGAACATGATGTACATGTCCTCCACCAGTTCCGCCGACGGGTCCTACGGGCTCACCATCACCTTCGAGATCGGCACCAACCTCGACGACGCGCAGGTGCAGGTGCAGAACCGGCTGAGCATCGCGGAGCCGCAACTGCCCGAGGAGGTCCGCCGCCAGGGCGTGACCGTGCGCAAGCAGTCGTCGAGCATCATCCTGGCGATCTCGCTCACCGCGCCGCCGCCGAAGGATCAGCTCGACATCACCCTCGACCCGGCCGCGCTGGCCGGCACCGGCGTCACCGTCCAAGAGGTGATGGGCGCGGTGGTCGCGATGGGCGCGCGGGCCGAGCCGCACCCGAGCAAGAAGCCGCTGTGCTTCCGGCTCGCCCTGCCCGACGACTTCGCCGACAACGGCCCGGCCGCGGCCGACAAGCTCCGCCGCACCGCGCTCCGCCCGGCCGGGCGGCCCGCGGTCCCGTTCTCCGACGTCGCGCGGGTCGCGGAGCTGCCCGGCGCCCAGGACGCCCTGTTCCTGTCGAACTACGCCACGCTGAAGCTGCGCGACGAGCTGAGCCGCGTGCAGGGCGTGGGCGACGTGCAGGTGCGCGGGGTCGGCGCGTACTCGATGCGCGTCTGGCTCGACCCGGACAAGCTCGCCGCGCGGCAGATGACCACCGAGGACGTGCTGGCGGCGCTGCGGCGGCAGAACGTACAGGTCGCCGCCGGCCAGGTGGGCCAGCCGCCCAACCCGTCGGGCCAGCGGTTCCAGTACACCGTCACCACCCTCGGCCGGTTGGAAGACCCGGAGCAGTTCAAGAACATCGTCGTGAAGTCCGGCGCGGCCGGGCAGCCGGTGTACCTGCGCGAGGTGGGCGACGTCGAACTCGGCGGGCAGTCGTACGACTCGTTCGCCTCGCGCAGCGCCTACCCCTCGGCCAACATCCTGATCTTCCAGCTCCCCGGGTCCAACGCGCTGGACGTCGCCAAGGGGGTGCGGGCCACGATGGAGCGGATCAAGCCGACGCTCCCGCCCGGCGTCGAGTACAGCATCCCGTTCGACACCACCAAGTTCGTGGACGCGGCCATCAACGAGGTGTACACCACGCTGTTCGAGGCCGGCGCGCTGGTGCTGATCGTCATCCTCGTGTTCCTCCAGAGCTGGCGCGCCCTGTTCGTGCCCGCTACCACGGTGCCCATCACCATCATCGGCGCGTTCGCATTCATGCCGTTTCTGGGGTTCTCGATCAACCTGCTGACGCTGTTCGGCTTGATCCTCGCGATCGGCATTGTCGTCGACGACGCGATCGTGATCGTGGAGAACGCGTCGCACCACATCGAGCAGGGGCAGTCGCCCCGTCAGGCGACCATCAGCGCGATGAACGAGGTCACCGGACCGATCATCTCCATCACGCTCGTGCTGATGGCCGTGTTCCTGCCGACGGCGTTCCTCGGCGGCATCACCGGGCAGATGTACCGACAGTTCGCGCTGACCATCGCGGCGACGGCCCTCATCAGCGCGGTCAACGCCCTGACGCTCAAGCCGGCGCAGTGCGCCCTGTGGCTCAAGCCGGTGCAGAAGAAGGGGCGGTTCGCCCGCGCCTTCGAGGCGGTCTACGGGCCGCTGGAGAGCGGGTACGCGTGGTGCGTGCGGCACCTGCTGCGGGTCTGGCCGGTCGTGCTGGTCGTGTTCCTCGCCGTCGCGGTGGGCACCGGCTGGTGGTACAAGCAGACGCCCGAGGGGTTCCTCCCGGACGAGGACCAGGGCTACATCGTCATGGCGGTGCAGTTACCGGACGCGGCGTCGATCGACCGGACGACCGAGGTGACGAACCGGATGAACACGATCCTCCGCGACACGCCGGGGGTCGAGAACTGGTTCGTGCTGGGCGGGTTCTCGCTGTTGGACGGGACCGCCGCCCCGAACTCCGCGACCGCGTTCGCCGCGTGGAAGGACTGGAAGGAGCGCGAGGACCCGAGCTTGAGGCAGGAGGCGCTGGTGGCGCGGCTCCAGAAGGAGTTCGGCGGCATCCGCGAGGCGGTGATCCTGGTGTTCGTTCCGCCGGCGATCCAGGGGCTGGGGTTCGTGGGCGGGTTCCAGATGCAGGTGCAGGACCGCGAGGGCGCGGGACTGGAGGTGCTCCAGGAGCGGGCCATCGCGATCGCGATGGCCGGCGGCCAGCAGCCGGAAGTCGACCCGCTGGGCACGCGGAGCACGTTCCGCGGCGGGGTGCCGCAGGTGTACCTCGACATCGACCGCACGAAGGCCGAGCAGATGGGCGTGAAGGTGGACGACGTGTTCAGCACGCTCCAGGCGAACCTCGGCTCGGTGTACGTGAACGACTTCAACAAGTTCGGCCGCGTCTACCAGGTTCGCGTGCAGGCCGACGCGCGGTTCCGCGGCGACACGGACATTATCAAGCGGCTGGAGGTGCCCGGCCGCGACGCCGGCCGGGACGGCTCGGCCCGCGCCGGCCCGCGCCCGCGCGTGCCCCTGGGCACGCTCCTGGCCGACAAGATCGTGCTCGGGCCGCAGTCGGTCATCCGCTACAACCTGTACCCGACCGCGCAGATCCCGGGCCGGGCCAAGCCGGGGGTCAGCTCGAAGGAGGCGATCGAGGCGATGGAGCGGGTGGCGAACCGGGAGCTGCCGCCGACGATGGGCTACGAGTGGACCGCACTGTCGTACCAGGAGAAGCGGGCGAGCGGGTCGGCGTTCAGCGTGTTCCAGCAGCCGATCGCCGAGTCGTTCCTGGTGTTCGGCCTGGCGGTGCTGCTCGTGTATCTGGTGCTCGCCGCGCTGTACGAGAGCTGGCTGTTGCCGTTCGCGGTGATCCTGGTCGTGCCGCTGGGCCTCCTGGGCGTGGTGAGCGCGGTGAACCTGCGCATCTGGCTCCACGACTTCTTCCCGAACGTCAACACGATGGACAACAACATCTACACGCAGATCGGCGTGGTGCTCATCATCGCGCTGGCGAGCAAGAACGCCATCCTGATCGTCGAGTTCGCGCGCGAGCTGCGCATGGGCGGGAAGCCGATCCGGGAGGCGGCGCTGGTGGCGGCCCGGATGCGGTTCCGGCCGATCATCATGACGTCCTTCGCGTTCATTCTCGGCGTGGTGCCGCTGGTGTTCGCGACCGGGGCCGGGGCCGCGAGCCGGCAGTCGCTGGGCACCGCGGTGTGCGGCGGGATGCTCAGCGCGACCATCCTGGCGGTGTTCTTCGTGCCGGTCTTCTACGTCGCGATCCAGTCGCTGATCGAGCTGAAGAACGGCCCGCCGACGGCCCCGGCCGGGTTCCACGCGCCGGGCGAACACGTCGAGTACGAGATGACGGTCGACCCGGTGCCGGTCGCGGCGCCCCCGGCCCCCCTGCCCTCCCCTGCGGACGACTCGAACGGGAACGGGAGGCCGCACGACGAGGGGGTAAAGGAGCTGTCCGCGGAGCAAACGGAGGTGCCGGCGCCGCAGGGGAAGGAGGCGCCGCGGCCGGACGGGAGCTGACCCGGTCCGAGAGAACGCGGACGGTCGGCACTGGTATTTTTCTCCGGTGTGCCTTTGATAGCCTGTAAGTGGTCCCGGTCCTCGCGGCCGGGACCCGGCCACCGGAAGACCCATGAGCGAAACGAACCCAGACGCCGCGCCCGCCGCGCTCGACGAGGGACCCGCGCCGCAGCCGGTTCTGCGCACCCTCGCGCCCCTGCTCCGCGGTCTGGAAAAGCAGCTCCGCACCTGGCTCGATTCGCGGCACAAATTTCCCCTCTCGATGCTCCAGCGGGCCGAACTCGAAGGGCTCGCCGACGACCTCCGCCGACAGGGCGACACCCTCGACGTCGAGAAGCCGCTGCTCGTCGTCATGCTGATGGGGGGCACCGGCGTCGGCAAATCCACGCTGCTCAACGCGCTCGCGGGCGGCCCCATCGCGCAGGCGTCGTTCACGCGCCCCACCACCCGCGACCCGGTCGTCTACTTCCACCACTCCGTGAAGTCCGACCGCCTCGACCCCGCGCTGCGGGTCTGCCGGCTGGTCCAGCACGACCGCGCCGGCCTGGAACAAAAGGTCATCGTCGACACGCCCGACATCGACTCCAACGACCTGAGCAACCGCGACAAGCTGCTCGCGCTCCTGCCGGTCGCGGACATCGTGCTCTACGTCGGGTCGCAGGAAAAGTACCACGACCGCCTCGGCTGGGAGCTGTTCAAGGCGCAGCGCCAGCGCCGGGCGTTCGCGTTCGTGCTCAACAAGTGGGACCGGTGTGTCACCGGCGAGAGCGGGCTGCGGCCGGACGAAGACCTGCTCAACGACCTCAAGGCCGAGGGTTTCGAGAAACCGCTGTTGTTCCGCACGACGGCGCAACTCTGGCTCGAAGCCGCCCAGAAGTACACCGGGAGCGGCCCCCTGCCGAAGCCCGCCGACCTGCCGGAAGGCGAACAGTTCGCGCTGCTCCGCAACTGGCTCGAACTCGGGATCACGCGGCTCGAAATCGAGGCCGTGAAGGCCCGCGGGGTCGGGCAGTTGCTCACGCAGATCGCGCGCACGGCCGAGGACGTTCGGCCGCCGGACCTCACGGCCGAAGGCGAGAAGGTCAAGGCCGCGTGGGAGAAGACGCTCGCGGAGGAGGCCGACGTTCAGGCCGACGTCCTGGTCGGCACGCTGGAGCCGTACCAGACCGAAGTGGAGCACCACTTCAGCGTAGAGGATCAGGCCCGGTTCCGGGGCCTGATGGCCGCGTACATGCGCCTCACAACACGGTTACGGTACGCGAGCAGCGGGCTGCGCGACCGCATCCCGTTTGGCGGGCTGAAGGGGCGATTGCTCGGCAGCAAGGTAGAAACGCCGGTGGAGTGGAACCTGGGAGCGTTCGTGCAGGAGTGCGCCCGGACCGCCGGCGAGCGCGTCCTCGACCAGCGCACGACCGCGCTCATCAACCGTCTACTCGTCGAGGGCGACACGAAGGGGTTCCCGCTGGCCCTGCTCTCCGACCCGACCAACGCGGTCGCGCGGCTCGACTGGCGCGACCGCATGACGCGCGCGGTGATCGACGCGCTGGCCGAGGTGGAGCGCCGGGCCACGCACCCGACCGGCTGGCGGAAGGTCCTGCGCGGCACGCTGAGCCTGTTGGCGAACACGCTGCCCGAGACCGCACTGGTCGCCACCGCGGGGTACCTGCTGTGGAACTTCTTCGTGCGGAACGAGGTGCCGGACCTGTTCCGGCTGTCGCTGGTGGCGCTGATCCCGCTTCTGGTCGTGATCGTTTTCCACATGCTGATCGCGCTGCTGTTGCCGGTGCGGTGGCCGGCGATCCGCAGCGAGTTCCGCGCGCAGCTCGGCGACCGCATGGCCGCGGAGCTGAGCCGGGCGTACCTCGCGATCCCGGGGGAGGTGGCCGCAGCCGTCCGCGAAGAGCGGAAGCAGGTCGACGCGCTCGTGGCGGAGACGAAGCAGGTGAGCGACTGGCTGGCCGAGCGCCAGCAGGCGGCCCGCGTCGCGGAGCTGTACGGGAAGTGATCTCGTGTGGTCCGGTCACTCCGTGACCGGTCTTCAAGCTCCGGTCACGGAGTGACCGGACCACACTGAAGGCAATTCATCATGGCCGACGGAAAGTGGATCGAGGGGCTGACGCCCGGGATGTCGGTGACCGACGCCGCGCGGACCACGCTCGTCGCGCGGTTCGCGGTGGTGCGGCACTTCCTGCCGCTCGCGGCCGAGAAGGCGCGGGAGGACGTCGAACACGTCCACCAACTGCGCGTCGGCACGCGCCGGGCCACGGCCGCCCTTCGCGTGTTCGCCGACGCGCTGCCGCGGCGGCCGCTGAAGGCGGTCAAGCGCACGCTCCGCACCGTCCGCCGGGCCGCCGGCGACGCCCGCGACTGGGACGTGTTCCTCGCGTCGCTGCCGGGGGCGAAGGCCCTCTCCGCGGCGGCCGCCAGGCCCGCGCTCGACTTCCTCCTCGGCTACGCGATCGGCGAACGCACCGCCGCACAGGAGCGGCTCGTGTCCGCGACCGCCGAAGCCGGCCCGCTGTTCGCCGAGCAGAGCGAGGAGCTTCCCGGCCGCGCCCGCGAACCGCAAGACGACCCGCCGGCCAACTTCGGTGAACTGGCCGTGCGCCAGTTGGGCACGTTGTTTCGCGAGTTCACCGCCGACGTGGAAGCGAACCCCACCGACGCGCCGGCCCTGCACGCGCTACGGATCGCGGGCAAGCGGCTGCGGTACGCGATCGAGATCTTCGCCGACTGTTTCCCGCCCGCGATGAAGGAGACCGTTTATCCCGCGGTGGAGCGGGTGCAGGAGCTGCTCGGCGGAGTGCAGGACGCGACCGTCGGCATGCAGCGGCTGGCGCACATTCGCGACGCGGTACGGGCCGCGGTGCCGAAGGAGTGGACGCGGCTCCGCAAGGGTATCGACGCGCTGAACGCCTCGCTCCGCACGCGGGTGCCCGCGGGCAAGAAGGCGTTCGCCGCGTGGCGCAAGGAGTGGCTGGAACTGAGGAAGTCGCTCAAGCGCGAAGTCGCGGCCGCGACCGTGACAGCGCCGGCGTGACGATCACGACCCCGGCCCGAAGTCCGGCGGCGGGATCGGTGGGTTCGGTCCCGGCGGTGCGGGCGGACCGGGGCGGATCGGGTCGACCGGGCGCACGTCCACGCCCGGTCCCGGCTCGGGCGCCGGGTTCGTCTTCGCGCGGCTCGGGAAGCACGAGTCCAGAAACGCCGCGCCCGGTGCGTTGCACCCCACGAGCACCAGGCACAGGAACGGGAAAAGTCGGCGCATGCCGGCTGATAACGACGCCCGAGCCGCGGGCCAAGCCCAAGTCGCTCAAAGTAGTAGGCACACTCCGTGTGCCGTCGCTTCGCACAGCGGAACAGCAACGGCACACGGAGTGTGCCTACTACTTTGAGTGCCGGGTGAACTTCTCGATCACCGATTCCACGACGAGGATCAACTGCACGCGGCGCTCGACGTGGTAATCGGCCTCCACGCACCGGTCGAGCAGTTCCAGAAGCCCCGTGGTTCCAACGCGGTCCGCGAACGCCTTCAACCGGGCCTGTTCGGCGACGTCGAGCCCCCCGACGGCCGCGCCGAGCGACAGTTTGAGCGCCTGTTCCACCGCTTCGATGAGGAACTTCAGCACGATCGAGGCCCGCGTCCGCTGTGCGGCCGAGTCCTTCCCCGCGTCCTCGTGGAACTTGGCCCACGTCTCGGCGAGCGGCCGGAAGCTCGGGCGCGGCGCGGTCAGCCCCTCGACCAACTTCTGCCGCACCTGCCAGAAGGAATCGTCGGCGAGGGCCAGCGCTCGCGACGCGCTGCCGGACGCGAGCCGCGCGACCCGGGCGCTCTTCGCCGGGTCGTCGATCCCGTGCTCGACGAGAATCGCGGACAGGTCGGCGTCCGAGAGCGGCGCGAGCCGAACGAGTTGGCACCGCGAGAGGATCGTGGGCAACTGCCGGTCGGTGCCGGTGCCGATGAGCAGCAGAAGCGAGCCGGGGGGAGGTTCTTCGAGCGACTTGAGGAACGAGTTGGCCGACTCCTCGTTGAAGTCGTCGGCGTCCTCGACGATCCCGATCTTGCGCGGACCGCGGGTCGGTTTGAGCGCCAGTTGCGCGCAGAACTCGCGCATGGCGGCGACGGGCAGTTCGTGCTTCCCCTCCGGCGTGCGGAGGAAGAGCAGGTCCGGGTGTGTGCCGGCCTCGACCTGCGCGCACGCCGGGCACGCGCCGCACGCGGTCATCTTTGCCGGCGACCGCTCGCAGAGGAAGGCCCTGGCGAGTTCGCGCGCGAAGAGGCGCTTGCCGACGCCCTCCGGCCCGACGAGCAGGTACGCCTGCCCGAGCCGGCCGCGGTCGAGGGCCGCGAGGAACGTCTGTCGTGCCGCGTCCTGACCCAGAATGTGATCCCACGCCATCGGGTCGCTTCCTGTGGCTACTCTCGCACGCCCCACCCGCGGTCCGCGAGCAGCCGCCCGACCTCGCGGCGCACCTCGCGCTGCACCGCGTCCACGTCGCGGTTCGCGTCGACGATGCGGTACCGGTCGGGCCGGACCCCGGCCTCGGCCGTGAACCCACGCCGCACGGCCGTGTAATAGTCGTCGCCGCGGTCCTCCATCCGATCAGCCTCGCGGTTCCGCCGCGCCTTCGCAATGTCGGGAGGCAGGTCGAAGACGAGCGTGAGGTCGGGTTCGAGTCCGCCCGTGACGAACCGACCGACCGTCCAGAGGTCGTCGGCGCTCAACCCGCCCGCCCAGCCCTGATAGGCCACGTTCGCCAGAAGGAAGCGGTCCGACACGACCACCTCGCCGCGGTCCAGCGCGGGGCCGATCACCTCGTCCACCAGTTGCGCGCGCGACGCCATGAACAACATGGCCTCGGTCATCGGGGCGATGCGGTGTTCGCGGCCGAAGAGGAGCAGCCGGCGGAGCTCCTGACCGAGCGCGGTGCCGCCGGGGTCGGTGCAGGCGGTCACCGGCACCTTTTGCGCGGTCAGCCACTCGACCAGCAGCCGGCACTGGGTCGATTTGCCGGTGCCGTCGAGGCCGTCGAGCGAGACGAACGCGGATCGCGGCATGAGTGGAGGTCCGCAAAGAAGCAAAACAATGGCCACAAAAAAGCACAAAGGGCACAAAAGGAAAACGAGGACAGCGGGCAGAAATCAGTAAGCGAAACGAACCACCAGTTGCTCTCTTCGCGGCCCCTGATCTCCTCCTTTTGTGCCCCTTGCGCTTTTTTGTGGCCATTCACTCTTCCTGAATCTCACCGATCACCTGCCCCGCGGCGAGCGGGTCGTTCGGCTGCGCGGTGCGCGCCGCGAGAACCCCGGTCGCGGGCGCAGACACGTCGAACACCGCGCCGGGGATGAGCAGTTCCGCGATGCGGTCGCCCTCGGTCACGCGGTCCCCGGCCCGGACGTGCCACAGGCTGAAGGTGGCGCGGTCGGAGCCGAGTTCAGGCACAGTAATCGGCACGCACCGCGATCTCTGCATGAGTGGCCCTTGTCGCAGCGAAGCGCTGCTTCACAGCCGCTTCCGTCGGACCTCGCGGCCTGTCGCAGCGAAGCGCTGCTTCACAGCCGCTCGGCTGGCCTCGCGGCCTGTCGCAGCGAAGCGCTGCTTCACAGCCGCTCCACCATGTCGGCCGCGTGGTAGCTCGACCGCACGTACGGCCCCGCCACCACCTGTTTGAAGCCCAACAGCCGCGCGGTCGCGGCGATCGAATCGAACTCCGCCGGCGGTACCCACCGGCGGACCGGAATGTGTTTCGCGGTCGGCGCGAGGTACTGGCCCAGCGTCAGCACGTCGCACCCGATCCCGCGCAGGTCCGCGAACACGTCGAACAATTCGTCGATCGTTTCGCCGATGCCGAGCATCAGCCCCGCCTTCGTGACGACGTGCGGCGCGCGCCGTTTCACGCGTTCGAGCAGGCCCAGGCTGCGCGAGTACAGCGCGCGGCCGCGGACGACGCGGTGGAGCCGCGGGACCGTTTCGAGGTTGTGGTTGAACACCTCGGGGCGCGCGTCGGTGACCGCGTCGATCGCGGCCGGGGCGCCGAGGAAGTCCGGCGTGAGCACCTCGACCGCCGCGCCGGGCAGGCGCTCCCGCACCGCCGCGATGCACCGCACGAAGTGGTTCGCGCCGCCGTCGGGCAGGTCGTCGCGCGTCACGGACGTGATGACGACGTGCTTCAGTCCCAGGCGCGCCGCGGCCTCGGCCAGGCGCGCCGGCTCGTCGGCTTCGAGCGGTTCGGGCGCCCCCTTGGGCACCGAACAGAAGCTGCAGGTCCGCGTGCAGAGGTTGCCCATGACCATGAACGTCGCGGTGCGCCGCGACCAGCACTCCGGCCGGTTCGGGCAGCGCGCGCTCTCGCAGACCGTTTCGAGCCGGAGGTCTTCGATCAGGTGCGCGGTGAAGTTGTTCCCGTTGCCGGCCGGCAGCGGGCGCTTCAGCCACGCGGGCAGTCGTCCGCCCGTTCGCGGCGGGGCGTCAAGAACCGTGAGGGATCGCATGTCGTGTCGGGGGCGGCAGGGCCGCGGGGTGCGTGTGGAAGACGGAAACGCGGTCGAAGCCGAACCGTTTGACGATCAGTTCGAGCAACAGTTGCCGCACGGTGGTGACGCGGACGCGGTGGGCGCTCTCGCGGGCCAGCGAGGTCATCGGGAGCGGGTCGCCGTCGCACCGCACGTCCCGGAACGGGGCGAGATCCGGGGTGGCGTTGACGACCAGCCCGAAGCTCGTGACACCGTCGCGCACCGCGACGCCGACGTGTGCGACCCGGCGCCCGTTGGCGCGGGCGCCCGGCCGCTCGGGGTCCGGGGCCGCCTCGACGCCGAACTCGCGGCACAGGTCGCACGCGGCCAGGACGAGCTCGGACACGTAGCGGCCGGCGGTGAGGTTGAGCGCGTCGAGCGCGAGGACCGGGTAGCACGCCACCTGCCCCGGCACGTGCAGCACCGCCCCGCCGCCGCGGGCGACCCAGTTGACCGGCCACTCGCGGGCCGCGAGGACGTCGGGGTTGGGTCGGACGTGCGCCGCACTGCCCTCGCGGCCGACGGTGATACCGGTGGGGTGGTCGCACAGGACGAGCGCGGCGGTGTCGCGGTCGCCGGAGATGTCATAAACGAGCCGCCGCTGGAGCGCCAGGAGGGCGTCGAAGGGCAGCCCGCCGAGCAGGTACGCGCTCAGCGGGCGCGGGGGCGCGTAATCGGGTTGCTCCTGCCCGGCGGTCACTCGCTTCGCCTCGTGCGCGTGGAAAACGGGTCCGACGCTGGTATTTTACCACCCGTGCCCGCGTTCACACAGTCGAAGTGCCGCTTCCTGTGGTCCGGTCACTCCGTGACCGGTGCTTCTTCCGGTCACGGAGTGACCGGACCACAACGAGGTTCCGTTGCTTCGTTCGCTCCTGAGTTCCCCGCTCGCGCTGGCCGCACTGGTCGCGCTCGCCAACGCCGCCAAGCCGGTCACGGTGGACGACACCGCGTACCTCGCCTACGCCCGGCACATCGCGACCAGCCCCGCCGACCCCTACGGCTTCACCATCTTCTGGTGGGACCGCCCCGAACCCGCGATGACCGTCCTCGCGCCGCCGGTCGTGCCGTACTGGCTGGCGTGCGGCGTTTACCTGTTCGGCGACTCCCCGGCCCTACTCAAGTTGTGGCTGTTCCCGTTCGTGTGGTCGCTCGCGTGGGCGCTTCGCGGGCTCCTCGTGCGGTTCGCGCGCGGCGCGGAAGACCTCGCGCTTCCCCTCCTGGTGCTCTCGCCCGCGGTGCTGCCGACCGTGAACCTGATGCTCGACGTCCCGGCCGTGGCGCTGGCGCTGGCGTCGGTGGAGCTATTCACCCGGGCGCGGGGACGGTACCGCTGGCCGCTGGCGCTCGCCGCCGGGGCCGTCGCGGCGTTCGCGATGCAGGCGAAATACACCGCGTTCGTCGCGCCGGCCGCGATCGCGTGGTACGGCCTGACGCACCGACGCATCGGAACCGCGGTGGCCGCGGTCGCGGTGTGCGCGGCGCTGTTCGCGGGGTGGGAACTGTGGCTCGCGGAGGAGTACGGTCGGTCGCACTTCTGGTTCCACGCCACCGCGACCGCTTCGAGCCCGCCGCCCGAAGGGCGGAGCAAGTTGTCCGCGTTCGTCGGCGACAAGCTTCAACTCGTTCCGGCGCTGGCGAGCTACCTCGGGTGCCTCGCGGTCGGCGCCGGCTTGCTCGCGGCGTCGGCGCTGCGCGTCCCGCGGCGATGGCTGGCCGGCGTCGCGGTAATCTGGTGTGTCGGCTTCGTGCTGATCGCGGCTCTGCCGCGCCGGTGGATGGCGATCAACCCCGGCGTGACCGCCGGGACCGTCTTCTGGCACGCGAGCGGCCTCCTGTGGCTCGCCACGGCGCTCGGGTGCGCCGCGGTGCTGCTCGTTCGCGTGAAGAAGGGGCTCGGCGTCCGACTTCGCGCGGATTCCCTCTTTCTCGTCGGCTGGCTGGCGCTCGAAGTGGCCGCGGCACTCGCGCTCACGCCCTTCCCGGCCGCGCGGCGCGTCGTCGGCGTGACGCTCGTGATGGGTTTGCTCGCCGCCCGCGTTGTGAGCCGGGTCCGCCGCATTAACGGGGCGCGAACCCCGCCGCGGTGGGTGCTCGCGCTCGGCGCCGGGGCGGGCGTCGCGGTGGCCGCGATCGACCTGCTCGACGCGTTCCCCGAAAAAGTGTGTGCCGAATTAGCCGCCGACGTCGTCCGCGACCGCCCGGAAACGTCCGCCGTGTGGTACGCCGGGCACTGGGGCTTTCAGCACTACTGCGAGCGCGCCGGGATGCAACCGCTCGTACCGGGCGAAACGCTGATCCGTGCGGACGACTACGTCGTGCTGCCGGTGTACCCGGACGACGGATTCAACCGCCCCTACGCGGGGTTCGAGTTCGTGGAGCCGGCGCGGATCGCGGACGAAGTCGCGGTCCTCGAATGGAGTGACCCGCTCTCGGCGAAGACCGTTCCGAACTTCTACGGCGGAATCGAACCGATCGCCAGCCGCGATCACCCACGCCTGCGGGTTCGCGTGTACCGGCTGCGGACCGAGTGGGCGCCCTGAAGCGGTGCTGAGTTCTAAGTGCTGAGCGAAGACAGGAAAGGGGCTCCTGTCTTCGCTCAGCACTTAGAACTCAGCACCGCTCCGTTAGCGGCGGTACGCTCGTGCGGGACGCAGCCCGTCCGGCGACGTGTACTCCCACACGATCTCGCCGGTCGGGTCCACCTCGATCACGCGGCCGTGCGGCGCGTAGTTCACCTGCGTGATGAGCGTGTTCCCGTTCGGCAGCCGCTGGCACGAAGTCGGGCCGGGGACGTCGAACTTCCACAGCTCTTTCGCCTTGTCCTTGTCGGCCTTCAGGTCGTACTCGACGACGCGGTTGAACTCGCACACCATGATCTTCTCGTCGCCGGTCGCGTCGATCGACTGGTACTGCTGGATGCGGCCGATCTGGAACGGCTTGCCCACCTCCTTGCCGTCCTTGCCGCCCAGGCGGAAGCAGTTCGGCCCCTGGAACGTGTTGGTCACGAAAATCACGTCACCGCCCGGCAGCCGGCGCCCGCCCATGATGTCGTACTGCTGGCGCTGGAACGCCCACTGCTGTTTCATCTCCTTGTCGTACTGGATCACCTGGTTGCGGCACACCACCACCATCCCGCCGTCCGGCAACAGGTCGACGCTCAGCGGGGTCGCGACGTTGGTCGTCTTCAGGATCTTGCCGGTCGCGTCGCGCTCGGTAACGCGGCTGCTGTTCATCTCCGCGACCAGGTAGTGGCCGTTGGCCAGTTTCTTCACGTCCGACGGGTACCCCATTTGGTTCACGCCCGCGCCGCCGACCGTGGCCTTCACCTTCAGGTCCGGGCCGAGCGTGACCACCCGATAGCGGCCGAACCCGCTGTAGTCGTATTCGATGATGTCCGTGAACCCGGTGACGCGCGGGGTGAACTCGAACTTCACCAGGTCCACGCCCGGCCCCTTCTTCGCCCACCAGCCGGCCCACGCCTCCTTCGCCTTCGTCAGAGCCTCCTCCGACTTGCCGAACCGGGCCTCGGGCCGGGAGTCGCCGGCCAGTTGCAGGAGGAGTTCTTCGAGTTGCCAGATGCGCCCGCGGTTGAGCCGGGGGATCAGGTCGATCAGGTCGGGCACGAACTCCTTCTCGCGGCTGGTCATCAGCAGCGCCCACAGCCCGCGGAACTTCGCGTCGGCGTCGGTCTCCTTGCGCACCGCGACCTTCACCAGCGGGAACGCCTCTTTGATGCGGACGCGCGCGGTCGGGTCGCCCCCCTCGACGAGCGCGACGTACGCGGCCGACCGGCGGACGACGAGCTTGTCGTCGAGCGCCGCGACGAGGGCCGGTTCCGGCTTGCCGTCGACCGCCGCCAGCGCGACGAGGGCCGTGCGGATCTCCTCGGCCACCTCGTCGCTGTCGGCCATCGGAAGGAACCCGATGAGCACCGCGGCCCCCTCCTTCGGTCTGAGCTTGACGACCGCGCGGACCGCGGCCGTGGCGACCGCCGAGTGCGGCACCTTTTCCATCCGCTTGAGGGCCTGCCGCGCACGGTAGGCGACCTCCGGGTCGGAGCTGCGCTCGGCCGTCTTGAGCGGCCCGATGGCGGCCGGGCCGAACCGCTCGACCTCCTCGGTGGCTTTGACGCGCTCTTCGAATTCGTCGGCCCCGAACCTCTTGATGACGTCGCCGATCCGGGTCTGGTCCCCTTCGCTGAGGGTGCGCGCCTTCAGGTAGTCGATGAGCGGGCCGGCGTCGGTGGGCGACAGGCCGGCCTCCTTGAGCGCCTCCTCGTCGCTGAGGGCGGGGGTCGTGGTCGTGCCCCCCGGCTGCACGCGGATCGGTCGCTTGATCGGCACCGCCGGCGGGTCGGCGCCCGCGGCGGGTGCGATCAACAGCTCGATGAGCAGAAGGGCGAGTGTGGACGGCAGCCCGAACCAGCGCATGGCGGTCTCCGGGTGGAGGGGCAATTCCGGTATCTCCCTAATCTACGCACTCTTCCGCGCCGCGGGAAACCGATTTCCGGCCCCGCTTGACGCGGCGCCCGGGGGGTGGCATACCGCGGTCCGAACCCGCGATACCGCGCGAACACCGAGGACCAACGGCATGACAACCGGCCGGGCAGTTACGGTCCGGCGCCGCGCCGCCGTAATAATGTTGTGTGCGGCCGCCCTCGCGCCGACCGGGTGCCTCAGCGCCCCGCCGGTCGACAACCCGGCGCTGGTCCGCGGCGCGGACTGCATCGAGAACCCGGTGCTGGTGTCGCCCGGTCAGCCCACCGCCGCGTCGTACAAGGAGGTGTTCGAGAAGGCGCTCGACGTGCTCGACGACTACTTCGAGATCCAGACGCCCAACCCCTACGACGGCCGGATCACGACGTTCCCGCGGGTCGCCCCCGGGTATGAGCAGTTCTGGAAGCGCGGCAACCCGGACCCGCGCCAGCGGCTGTTCGCCACGCTCCAGAGCGTGCGGCAGACGGCGACCGTGGAGATCCGGGCCGGCGAGCGCGGCGGCTATCTGGTCTACGTCGTGGTGGAGCGCGAACTGGAGGACCTGGCGCGGCCGATCCGGGCGACGGTGGGCGGCGCGGTGTTCCAGGAGATCCAGACCGTCGACCGCCAGGTCGAAGTGGTCACCCCCGAGACGACCGGTGACCGCGTGTGGTTCAAGGTCGGCCGCGACTACGCCCTCGAACAAGAGATCCTGCGGCGGATCCGACAATGCAAGTGAGGAGCGCGGAACGCGGGGCGCGGAGCGCTGAGTTGAAAACAGGACAGAATCGGGTCTCGTTCGTCTTCAACTCCGCGCCCCGCGCCCCGCGTCCCGCGGTTGAGAAGCATGGCTGAGCGGGCGCTACGGCTACGACTGGGGCTGTTCGTGGGCGGATCGCTGATCGCGCTCGCGGGCCTCGTCGTACTGTTCGGCGGCACCCCGCAACTGTTCTCCAGCGACGCCAAGTACGCGGTCCTGTTCCCCGAGGCGCCCGGCATCGGGCCGGGGACGCCGATCCGCAAGTCGGGCGTCCGCATCGGCCAGGTGACCGCGCTGGAGCTCGACCCGGTCAGCGGGCAGGTGCGGGTGCGGATCGCGGTCGACAAGAAGTTCCTGCCGCGCCAGTCCGAGGACGCGACCATTACCCGCGGGCTCCTCAGCGGCGACACCGCGGTGGACTTCCTGCCGCGGCTCGACGCCGAGGGCAAGCCGGTGCCGCGGGGCGACGAGTGGCCGCCCGGCAGCGAGATCCCCGGCGTGCCGCCGATCACCCCGCGGAGCCTCCTCAACCCCGCGTCCAGCGCGCTGGCGAACGCGCAACAACAACTCGACCGGATCACGAAGACGTTCGAGCGGTTCGAGCAGGCCGCGCCGCGGATCGAGCGCGCCGCGGACGAGGCCGCCGACCTGTTCAAGGAGGTCCGCGGGTTCATCCCGGAGCTCCGGCGCACCAACCAGCGGCTCCAGAACCTGATCGGCGGCGACCTCCCCCCGCCCGGACCGGGCGGCGTGGTGCCGATCGGGTTCGTGGCCAACGCGGCGCAGCCGGACGCGGCCGAGCCGAACATCCGCGCCCTCATCCGCGACGCGCAAGAAGCGCTGCGGGGCATCCGGCCGGCGATCGAGGACTTCCGCGTCACGATGCGCAAGCTCGAACCGGACCTGACCGCGGCCGTGCGGAGCGCGCGTCAGGCGTTCGACAGCGCCAACGAGGTGCTCTCCCCGGACAACCGCAAGGAGATCGCCGAGCTGCTCAAGAACCTCAACGCGGTGTCCGCGAACATCATCAAGTTCGCGGTCTCGCTCAACGCGGTGCTGGACACGGCCGACAAGACGCTCAAGAACATCGACACCCAGGTAACACAGGTGGGGCTCGTGGTGGGTGACGTGCGCGCGGTGACGCGACCGCTGGCGGCGCGGTCGGAGAACCTGGTGAAGTCGGTGGCCGACTCGGCGGAAGAGCTGAGCAAGCTCTTGGTGGAGATCCGCGGGGTGGTGGGCGCGTTCGCCAAGGAGAACGGCACGGTCCAGAAATTGATCACCGACCCGACCGTGTACCGCAACCTCGACGACGCGGCCGCATCGCTGGCGCGCATCCTGGCGCGTTCGGAAAAGATCACGCGCGACCTGGAGGTGTTCGCCGACAAGGTGGCCCGGCGCCCGGAGCTGATCGGCGTCGGCGGGGCGCTGCGGCCGAGTGCCGGGCTGAAGGACCTGCCCGGCGCGCCGAGTTACCGCCCGGACTGGCCGCCCGCGTCGAGCGCCCGCCCGTTCGCCGGGCCGGGCTGGCTCGCGCCGCCCGACGGCCCGCTCCCCCCGGTGCAGGGGACCAAGCCGTAGG
>JAFKJJ010000034.1 GCA_017306025.1 Planctomycetota bacterium | reverse complement strand
GCGAAATGTGTGCGGGATTGAAGTGGCCAATCCACGGCAACTCTCCGGGAACGAATCCGACGGGACTCCTTACAACCAAAGACATTAACAACTCCCTAACCACTCGCAAAGATGTGGGGGATCTTGAGCCTCGCGGTCGCGGCTCGCCCGGCAACCGGGCACAACCTCCGGGCGCGTGTACGAGGGCGGTTACTCGTGCGGATACTCACACGCCGCGAGCACCTCGCGCACGCTCCCGCCGAGCGGCCACAGGTCGCCGGGCGAGCGGCCCGCCGCGATCAACTCGCGGAGCGGATCGAGGTACGATGCGTCCTCGCCCTGGCGCTTCAGTCCGGAATCCGCGATGGCGACCAGTTCGCGGCACCAGTCCGCGAACGACTTCCCACGATACTCGGCCCGCAGCCCGTGGTGCGAAGCGGCCTCCGACAGCGGTCGCAACTCCTCTCGCCTGAAGCCGCGGGCCAGTACGGTCGCCGCGGCGACCGCGTCCGCGTCGTAGAGCAGCCCCTTCCAGATCGCGGGTACGGCCAGGGCGAGCGGGGTCGGGGTCGCGTCCGCGCCGCGGACTTCAAGGAACCGCTTCAGGCGCGCCTCCGTGAACATGGTCGAAAGGTGGACGTCCCAGTCGTGCCGCGTGGGGAATCGCCCCTCGATCCCGCGGTTCAGGAACGCGCGGAACGTCACCCCCGGCGCCGGCCGAAGTGATTCGCCGTCGGTGAGGAGGAGCAGCGGCACGTCGAGGACGAGTTGCACCCAGCGGGCGAAGGTCACCTCGCCCGCGAGCAGTTCCGTGAGCAGCCCGCAACGGTCCGCGTCCATGTTGTGCCAGACGTGCCCGCGGAACGATACGAACTCCGTCCGCTTCCCCGCGTGCATCGGCGAGTTGGCGAACATCGCGTTCACGACCGGCGACAGGGCGAGCGCCGCGCCGAACTTCCGCCCCGCGTCGGCCTCGTCCGCGTAGTCGAACGTCACCTGCGTGCTGGCCGTCGCCTTCATCATGTGGAGGGCGGTCGGCGACCGCGTCGGCAGGTACTCGGCCATCAGCCGGTGCCGCGGGCGCGGGTTCAGCCGGATCTCGTCCACGGAACTGACCGGCGCCACGCCGCACGCGATCCACGCCACCTTCGCGGGATCGGTCACCGCCCGCAGTTCGCGGAGGTGCGTGTCGAGTTCCGCTCGCAATTCGGACAGGCGCGCGGTCGGCGGCGTGGACAGTTCGAGCTGCCCGCCCGGCTCGACGGAAATCGTGGAGCCGCCGCGGGTGAGCGTCGTGAGCCGGCCCGCTTCGTAATGGGGCTCCCAGGCCGCGTGCGTTGCGAGCGAGTGTAAGACGTGTTCGATGCCGTCGTCGAAACCGAGTTGTCGGCCGGTGTCGCGGGCGACCGCGAACTTCTCGAACTCCCCGCCGACCCGCCACGCGGGAGCGGACTTCGCCCCCGCGTGAAAGTACTCGATGAGGTCCGCCTCGTTCACGGGCGTGTCGTCGATGCCGTTCCCTGGCAGGTGCGTGCTCATGTGCGTCGTGCGGCCCTCGCGGGGCCGGAGAGGAAGCCCTTCGAATAAGGTAGAGGGGCGCCGCGCGAACACCAAGCGGCCGCGGCGGACCTCGTTCTCGATGTTGATTGACCGACCAGTTGACGGCCCGCGAAGAGCGCGCGACAATCGCGTCGGGCGATCACTTCGCGGAGCCGTTCCATGTCTTTCCCGCTCTCCCGCCGGCGGTTCATCGGCTTGTCCGCGCTGGGTGCGCTCGGCGCGAGCGGGTACGGCGTCACGCGCGCCGTGCAGAAGGTACGTGACTCGGCGCGTCAGTTGAGCGAGACCTGAAACCTCAAGCAACTCGGGTTGGCGGTCGTCAACTACACCGAGACGCACGGGCACTTCCCGCCCGCGTACCAAGTCGGCCCCGACGGGCGGCCGTGGCACAGTTGGCGCGTCCTCATCCTGCCGTTCATCGAGGGCCACGAGCTGTTCAAGCGGTACCGGTTCGACGAGCCGTGGGACGGACCGAACAACAGCCGGCTCGCGAATCAGATGCCGAAAACGCTCGCGTACAGCGGCGCCGGGCAAACGACCACGACCAACTACCTCGCCGTCGTCGGCAAAGAAACGATGTGGCCCGGGCCGACGGGGCGCAACCGCAGCGACATCAAGGACGCGCTGAACGAAACGATCCTGATCGTCGAGAACAACGGCCTCGGCGTTCATTGGATGGAACCCCGCGACCTCGTGTTTGACACGATGTCGTTTGGCTTCGACGACCCGAACGGCGTGAGCAGTTGGTACAAGTACCCGGCGGTCGTCACTACCGATGACGCGGTCGTCAGGCTGTCGAAAGAGATGGCGCCGGAGGCGCTGCGGGCGGCGCTCACGGTAGCCGGCGGCGAGCAACTCTCCGCCGGCGGGCACGGCTGGACCGTAATCGCCGACGGCCGCGACCGGCCGCGGAAATGACCGTCGTGCTCACCCCGCGCCCAGTCCGGGGCCGTTCAGGACGGCGGTGTTCATCTGGCCGTCGCGGATGGTGAACACGCCGGGGAACTTCGCGTCCCAGGGCGCGTTCGCCGCGGGGCAGTACTGCCGGCCGTTGGACTCGATCGCCGCGACGCCCGGGACGTGCGCCGCCAGCCCGGCGGAGTGGATCAGCGACGCCCCCACGCACGTCAGGTCCTGCACGCACCGGAACAGCCCGTACTTCTGCGCCGCGGCCGCGAGCAACAGCGACTGCGTCTGCCCCTTGCACGCCTTGAACGCGACCCCGGTGTAGCCCATCTCCATCGCCAGCTTCAGCGATTCGAGGCCGAGCAGCGACTCGTCGATCACGACCGGCTTGAGCTTCGCCGCTTCGTGCATCTTGTTCTGGGGGTTGGCCGCCAGGTCGCGCGCCGTCGGCTGCTCGACGTACTGCACCCGGTCGTACCCCGCGGGCGTGCGGTCCTTGAGCCGGCGGAGGAATTCGAGCAGATAGCCGACGTTCTGGCACCGCTCGTTGAAGTCGAGCGAGTACCAGAACCGGTTGTTGACGCGGCGCAGGTTCGCCTCCTCCTCCGCGACCGCGTTCACCCGCACGCACCGCTCCACGTCCCAGGCCAGGTCGTCGCCGTTGAGCTTGATCTTCAGGTGCGTGAGCCCGTCGCGCCGGATCCACTCGCCGAGGTGTTCGGGCAGGCCGTCGCGGACGGGGGCCGTCACGTCGTCGGGGGCGAGCGGGTCGAGGGCGCCGACGAGGTGGTAGAGGGGCATCTTCGGCTTGGGCTCGGTCGAGACGAACTCGTGGAGCCGCAGCCCGTCGAACTCGGCGCCGAGGTAGTCGCCGAGGTCGTGTTCGAGGAACTCCGGGCCGTAGGTGCGGTAGCAGTTGAGCCCGTGGAGCCGCCCGTACGCGTCGTGCAGCGCCGCGTCGAACGCGGAGGCCACCACGAGCACCGCGAGCCGCGGCACCGGCTCGGCGAGTTGCTGCACCGCGGTGCAGTCGTTGCCCGCGTGCAGCAGCTCCGGTTCGAGCCCGTGCGAGATGTCGATCGGGTGGCCCGTCAGCCCGCACGCGCGGTACTCCTGGGCCACGCGCGACGCGATGAACCGCATCGCGGCCAGCGTCTGGTCGTAGGTGAGGACGCGCGACGGGAACGCCCACACGTTGCCCAGCGGCATCGAGCCGGAGCCGGTCGCGGTCCTGCCGTCGCCGCCCTCGACCAGCACCCGCACGTTCAGGACGGTGGCGCGGTCGAGGGCGACGCCGCCGAACTTGATCGGGGTGCGGTAGCGGAAGTCTTCGTACTCGAAGTACACATCGCGGACGCGGATGTCGGTGTTTTTCATCGCTCGGCGACAGAAGGGGGAGAGGGTGGCGTAGGATACAGATGATAGCACCCCACCCCGACCGGTTCCCACACCCCGCCCCATTTTCGTCATGATTCCCGACTGGCAGCTCCCGTCCGGCGTCGATCGCGGTCTGTGGGATTACCTCCACGCCGCCGACATGGTCGCGGGGTACGACGAGCAGATGAGGTCCTCACACCTGGCGCGGGCGGACGTCGCGTTTTGCGAGTACGCGTTCCGAGCGCCGGGTAAGTTACTCGATCTCGGCTGCGGTACGGGACGGTTGTGTGCGCACTTCGCGGCAAAGGGGTTCGAGTGCGTGGGGGTCGATCTGTCCGACGAGATGCTGGCAAAGGCTCGGGAGAATGCCCCGACCGCAACCTTCCTGAACGCGAACCTCGTCGAACTGGGCGAACTGCCGGAGCGGTCGTTCGACTACGCGGCGTGCCTGTTCAGCACGCTGGGAATGGTCCGCGGTGCGGAGAACCGCGCGAAGGTGCTCGCGAACGCGTTCCGCGTGCTGAAACCGGGCGGGCGGTTCGTGCTGCACGCCCACAACCGGTTCTACCGCGGGCTGGGGTGGAAACAGGTGACGGCACAGCGACTGAAGACGCTGTTCGGCCGCGCAACGGCCGGTGACGTCACAATGCCACAAGCGTACGGTGGTGCCCCGCTCACGCTACACCACTTCACGTTCGGAGAGGCGTGGCGACTGCTCGGCGCAGCGGGCTTTGAAAAGAAGGCTCACCAGCGTGTTTCCGAGAGGAAATACCTGCCGGGGCAGCGGTGGCCCAACGGCACCTACGGCTACCTGTTTCTGGGGCAACGGCCGACGGCGGCACCGAACGGCGCGTGACGGCCCGGAGCCTCACTCGCCCATGAGCTTGCGCAGCACGTCGGGCGGGGCCGGCTCGTAGCTGTGCGGCTCCATGCCCATCGCGGCGCGGCCCTGGCTCAGACTCCGCACCTCGTTGGCGTAGGTGAACAGCTCCGACAGCGGCACGACCGCGACCACCTCGGCCATGTCGCCGGTCGAACTCATGTCCTGCGACTCGATCTGCCCGCGGCGCCGCGACAGGTCGCCGGTGATGTTCCCGAGGAACTGCTGCGGCGTCGTCACCGTCACCTTCATGATCGGTTCGAGCAACTGCACGTTCCCCTCGGTGCCCTCGCGGTACGCCCGGATCGCCGCGGCCACGAACACGTCTTCGGTGGAGAGCTGTGGGTCGAACTTGGCGTCAATGATGCGGGCCTGCGCGTTCATCATCGGGTAGCCGAGTTCGCCCGTCTGGAGGGCGTCCGTCAGCGCCTTCTCGGCGGCCGCGAGGAACGCGACCGGCGTCGGGTTCTCCGCGCTCACCGCGTTGAACACCGCGACCGGCTTCTCGCTCTTGAAGTTGGTGAACGACACCTTCAACTCGGCGAACGCCGGCTTGTCGCCGAGCTTGTCGATCTTCATGTCCACCGTGCGCGGCGCCTTCAGCATCTCGCGGTAGCTGACGCGCGGCTTGCCGGCGCGCACCTTCAGGCGAAAGTCGCGTTCGAGCCGGTGGCGCTTGACTTCGAGGTGGAGCGTGCCCATCCCGCTCATCAGCGTTTGCCCGGTCTCCTTGTCGGCCCGCACCTTGAACGTCGGGTCTTCGAGCTGGAGCACCTCGAGCGCGAGCGCGAGCTTGTCCTTGTCCGCGCCGCTCTCCGGTTCGATCGACTGGCTCACCACGGCTTCCGCGAACGTGATCGCTTCGAGCAGGATCGGGTGCGCGGTCTCGCAGAGCGTGTCGCCGGTGACGGTGTCCTTCAGCCCGACGACGCACACGATGTCGCCCGCGGGGCCGCCCTCCACCTCTTCCAGGCCGCGCGCGGGGTCCGCGTGGACGTGGAACAGTTTCGCGACGTTCTCCTTCACGTCCTTGCCCGGGTTGTACGCGCGCATGTTCGACTTCATCGTGCCGGAATACACGCGGACGAAGAACCGGTTGCCGTTGGGGTGCCACGAGGCCTTGAACACCAGACCGCAGAACGGTTCCTTCGGGTCGGGTTTACGCTTCTGCTCCTTCTTGCCCTTCGGGTCGGTGCCGACGACCGGCGGGCGGTCGAGCGGGCTCGGCAGGTAGAGCGTGACCGCGTCGAGCAAGGGCTGAATGCCGATGTGCTCGCGCCCGCTGCCCGCCAGCACGGGGTAGATCTGGCGCGCCAGGCACTGCTCGCGGACGAGCTGCCGCACCTTCGCCGGGTCGGGACTCTTCCCCTCCAGCACCGCGGAGGTGATGAGATCCTTGTCGTCGTGCGCGGTGAGGTCGCTGAACATCTGCTCGCGGTACTCTTCCGCTTCGAGCAGGTTCTCTTCCGGGATGTCGGCCGTGCGCACCGTCTTGCCGTAGTCGCCCTGGTCGAAGAACCGCGCCTTCATCTCGATGAGGTCGATGACGCCGCCGAAGGGCGTGCGGCTGTCGGCCGGCCCCCCCGACCCGATCGGGATGACGATCGGCACGGGCCTCCCCTGCTCCGCCGGGTTGGGCGTCAAGCGCGCGTGGATCGACTTGAGCGTCTGCGCGAAGTTCGCGCCGACCACGTCCATCTTGTTGACGAACACCAGCCGCGGGACGCCGTAGCGGTTGGCCTGCCGCCACACCGTTTCCGACTGCGCCTCCACGCCCTTCTGCCCGTCGAACACGACCACCGCGCCGTCGAGCACGCGCAGGGAGCGCTCGACCTCCGCGGTGAAGTCGACGTGGCCGGGGGTGTCGATGAGGTTGACGGTGTGGCCGGCCCACTCGAACGGCACGCACGCGGAGTAGATCGTGATCCCGCGGGCCTGTTCCTCGGGGTCGTAGTCGGTCTCGGTCGTGCCCTCGTCGACGCCGCCGAGCTTGTGCTTGGCGCCGGCGTAGTAGAGCAGGTGCTCGGTGGTGGTCGTCTTGCCCGCGTCGATGTGCGCGATGACGCCGAGGTTGCGCACGCGGGTCAGGTCGAGCCCTTTGTCCTTCGCCATGACGCCAGCTCCGAAAACGGACTAACCACAGAGGCACAGAGACACAGAGAAGAGGAAGACAGAGAAGATTGCGAACAACACTTCTCTCTGTCTTCGTCTTCTCTGTGTCTCTGTGCCTCTGTGGTTAATTCTACCGGCGCGAATCACCAAGCGAAGTGGCTGAACGCCTTGTTCGCCTCGGCCATCTTGATCGTCTGCTCGCGCTTGGCCATCGCCTCGCCCTGGCGCTGGAACGCGGCCATGAGCTCTTCGGCGAGCCGCAGGTGGGTGGGGCGCCCGCCCTTGGCGCGGATCGCGGCAAGGAGCCACCGGATGGCGAGGCTCTCGGCCCGCTTCGGCTTCACCTGCATCGGGACCTGGTAGTTCGCACCGCCGACGCGCCGCGAGCGGACCTCGAGCGACGGCTTGACGTTGTTGATGGCCTCGGTGAACACGTTCACCGGGTCCGCGTCGGGCATCCGCTTCTTGATCTGGTCGAGCGCGTCGTACACCACCCGCGTCGCGACGGACTTCTTGCCGTCGTGCATCAGGCAGTTGATGAACTTGCTCAGCAGGACCGAGTTGTACCGCGTGTCCGGTGCGAGCTTGTCGTAGCTGGCGGTGCGTGTTTTGGAGCCCATTGTTTCTTAGCCGAAAGTCGTAAGGTCGAAAGTCATAAAGTCGAAGGCGAAGAAGCCGGAGGACGTTACGACCTTCGACTTTTCGACTTTCGACAGCCTTATTTGCCTTCCTTCTTCGAGCCGTACTTCGAGCGGGCCTGCTTCCGGTCCTGAACGCCCTGGCAGTCCAGCACGCCGCGGATGATGTGGTAGCGGACGCCCGGCAGGTCGCGGACGCGGCCGCCGCGCACGAGCACGATCGAGTGCTCCTGCAGGTTGTGGCCCTCGCCCGGGATGTACGCCGTCACCTCGATGCCGTTGGAGAGCCGCACGCGGGCCACCTTACGCAGCGCCGAGTTCGGCTTCTTCGGGGTCATCGTCTTGACGACGGTACACACGCCCCGCTTCTGCGGGCAGCCCTGCATGGCCGGGTGCTTCGGCTTGGACCGCTGCGGCTGCCGCGGCGACTTAATCAACTGGTTGATCGTCGGCATTCGTCGATGTCCTGGCTCGGCCGTCCGGCGGTTCGCCGAACGGGAATAAGTATGTTAGCGACCCGCACGCGGGCGGGAAGCCCCCGCCTACAATTTGGCGCGCCCCGCCCAAAAGGGCGGGGCGCGGCGGAACCGCCGACCTCAGCTCCCGGTCACTTCCGGCGCGGGCGCCGGAGCGGCCGGGGGCACCGCCCCGTCGGGCAGGTTGATCTTCACCTCGGCCTCCTGGTGGGTCTTGAAGCCGGTCCCGGCCGGGATCAGGTGCCCCAGGATCACGTTCTCCTTCAGGCCGACGAGGTAGTCCACCTTGCTGGCCAGGGCCGCTTCGGTGAGCACCTTCGTCGTCTCCTGGAAGCTCGCGGCGCTGATGAAGCTGTCCGACTGGACGGCGGCCTTCGTGATGCCCAGGAGCTGCACCTCGCGGTCGGCCCGCTCCGGCTCGACGAACGTCGGCTTCCGCTTCTTCTTGTCCAGCGCGTTGGCCTCCTCCTCGAACGCCTCCCGGCTGTACACGCGGCCCGCGATCAGCGACGTGTCGCCCGGGTCGACCACCTTCACGCACTCCTCCGTGAGCCGACGGTTGATCTCGTCGAACGCGAACTTGTCCATCACCGCGCCCGGCAACAGGCCCGTGTCGCCGGTGGCGGTCACCTTCACCTTGCGGAGCATCTGCGCGACGATGATCTCGATGTGCTTGTCGTCGATGTCCACGCGCTGCGAGCGGTACACCGACTGCACCTCGCGGACCAGGTACTCCTGGACCTCCTGCTCCCCGCGGATGCGGAGGATGTCGTGCGGGACGAGCGGCCCGTGGACCAGCGGGTCGCCGTTCTTGACGTACTCGTCCGGGTGGACCCGCATGTGCGCCCCCGCCGGCACCTGGTGCGCCCGCACCTCGCCGTGCGACTTCCCGTCCTCCGTCTCCTGGATCACCTCGATGATCCGCTTGCCCCGTTTGCGGGTCGGGTCGATCCGCACGCGCCCGGACACCTCGGCCATGACGGCCGGGTTGCGCGGGCGGCGCGCCTCGAACAGCTCGGTCACCCGCGGCAGGCCGCCGGTGATGTCCTGCGTCTGCGACACCTCGCGGGGGGTCTTGGCCAGGAGCGTGCCCGCGGACACCTTCTGGCCGTTGGTGACCATCAGGTTGGCGCGCTCGTGGATGTAGTACACCCGGTCGTCCGGCCCCCGGCCGGTCTCGACGATGATCTGCGGGTGCAGGTCGCCCTTGTGCTCCATGATGGTGAACCGCTCGACGCCGGTGGCGCGGTCGAGCTCCTTGCGGACCGTCACGCCCTCCTTGAGGTCCTTGTAGCGGACGATGCCGGCGTCCTCCGCGATGATCGGCACCGAGTGCGGGTCCCACTTCACCAGCGGCGTCCCCGCCGGCACCTCCTGGCCCTCGGTCACGAGCACCTCGGCCCCGTGCGGCACGCCGTACCGCTCGACCACCGGGCCGTCCTTGCCGCGGAGCAGGATCACCTCGCCGGTCCGCGGGGCCAGCGCGATGTGCTGCCCGGCGTCGTTGGTGACCACGTTGACCCGCTCGAACTGCACCACGCCGCCCTTCTTGGCCTTGTGCTCGCTGTCCACCGCGGCGCCCTTGCTGGCCACGCCGCCGATGTGGAACGTGCGCATCGTGAGCTGCGTGCCCGGCTCGCCGATCGACTGCGCCGCGATGAGCCCGACCGCCATCCCGTCCTCGACGATGGCCCCGGTCGCCAGGTCCATGCCGTAGCACAGCCGGCACACGCCCAGCGGCGCCTGGCAGGTCATCGGGCTGCGCACGGTGATCTTGTCGATCCCGAGCTTGTCCAGCTCCTTGGCCTTCGCGGGCGTAATCATCTCGTTCTCGGCCAGCACCACCGCCCCGGTCGTCGGGTGGGCGATCGTGTTGCGGCTCACCCGCCCGCGGATCGCGTCGGACAGCGGCCGGTCGACGTCGTCGCCCTTGTACATGATGCCCTTGCTGATGCCCATCGTGGTGCCGCAGTCGTGCATCGTGATGACCACGTTCTGCGCCACGTCGGCCAGCTTGCGCGTCAGGTACCCCGAGTCGGCGGTCTTCAGCGCGGTGTCGGCGAGGCCCTTCCGCGCGCCGTGGGTGCTGGAGAAGTACTCCAGCACGGTCAGGCCCTCGCGGAAGTTCGACTTGATGGGCGTCTCGATGATGGCCCCGCTCGGCTTGGCCATGAGCCCGCGCATCCCGGCCAGCTGGCGGATCTGCTCGATGCCGCCGCGGGCGCCGGAGTGCGCCATCAGGTAAATGGGGTTGAGGTACGGCACCTCCTTGCCGGTCACCTGGTCCTTGCGCCGGTCGTTGGCCAGGTCCGTCATCATCTTCTTGGTGATCAGGTCGCGGGCCTCCATCCACAGGTCGATCACGCGGTTGTACCGCTCGACCTCGGTGATGATGCCGCGGTCGAAGTTCTTGCGGACCTTCTCGACCTCCTTGTCCTTCTCCTTGAGGACGTTCTCCTTGTTGTCCGGCGTGCGCAGGTCGCTGGCCGCGAAGGACAGGCCGCTCCGCGTCGCGTGCCGGAAGCCGGTCTCCTTCATGCGGTCCAGGAGCGCGATGGTCTCGCGGCGGCCGAGCACCTGGTAGCAGTCCGCGATGATGCGGCTGAGGTGCTTGCTCGACAGCGGCAGGTCGTAGAACGCCATCTTCGGGTGCAGGATGTCGTTGAAGATGACGCGGCCGACGGTGGTGCGGACGAGGCCGTTGGGCTTCCGCGGCAGCTCCTCGGCCCGGGTGTTGCCCTTCTCGTCCTTCACCTCGCCGATCACCTTCTTGCCCATCGGCAGCCGGACGCGGATCTTCGCGTGCATCCCGAGCCGCCCCTCGGCGTGCGCGCGGAACAGCTCGGCCGGGCTGTGGAACACCATCCCGTCGCCGGCCTCGACCGCCTCGTCCTCGGCGCCGCGGCTGGCGGTGAGGTAGTAGCACCCCATCACGATGTCCTGCGACGGCGTGATGATCGGGTTGCCGTTGGCCGGGCTGAAGATGTTGTTGGTGGACATCATCAGCACGGTCGCCTCCACCTGCGCCTCGATCGAGAGCGGCAGGTGGACGGCCATCTGGTCGCCGTCGAAGTCGGCGTTGAACCCCTTGCACACGAGCGGGTGAATCCGGATGGCGTTGCCCTCGATCAGCACCGGCTCGAACGCCTGGATGCCCATCCGGTGCAGCGTCGGGGCGCGGTTGAGCATGACGGGGTGGTTGCGGGTCACCTCTTCGAGGATGTCCCACACCACGTCGTCCTTGCGCTCCAGCATCTTCTTGGCGGACTTGATCGTGTCCGCGTGCTGGAGCTCCTTCAGCCGGCGGATGATGAACGGCTGGAACAGCTCCAGCGCGATCTTCTTCGGCAGCCCGCACTGGTGCAGCTTCAGCTCCGGGCCGACGACGATCACGGACCGCGCCGAGTAGTCGACGCGCTTGCCGAGCAGGTTCTCGCGGAACCGCCCCTGCTTGCCCTTGATCATGTCGGTCAGCGACTTGAGCGGGCGGTTACTGCTGCCGAGCACCGGCCGCTTGCACCGGTTGTTGTCGAACAGCGCGTCCACCGACTGCTGGAGCATCCGCTTCTCGTTGCGGATGATGACCTCCGGCGCGTTGAGGTCCACCAGCTTCTTGAGCCGGTTGTTGCGGTTGATGATGCGGCGGTACAGGTCGTTGAGGTCGCTGGTCGCGAAGTTGCCCGAATCGAGCAGCACCAGCGGCCGCAGGTCCGGCGGGATGACCGGGATGCACTCCAGCACCATCCACTCGCACTTGTTGGAGCTGTCGCGGAGCGCCTCGACGGTCTTGAGCCGCTTGACCAGTTCCTTTTCGCGCTGCTTGGACTTCTTCTCGCCGCGGGCGACCTCCGCGTCGAGCCGGGCGCGCAGGTTCTCCGACAGCTTGACCAGGTCGAGCCGTTCGAGCAGCTTCTTGATGGCCTCGGCGCCCATGTCCACTTCGAACGCGTCGCCGTACTCCTGCCGGAGCTGCTTGTACTCCTCCTCGTTCTTGAGCTCGCGCTCCTTGAGGAGCGGCTTGTCGCCCTCGCCCAGCGCGCCCGGGTCGACGACCACGTAGTCCTGGAAGTAGATGATCTTTTCCAGGTTGGTGGTCTTCATGTCGAGCAGCGTGCCGAGGCGCGACGGCATCGCCTTGAAGAACCAGATGTGGACGACGGGCGCGGCCAGCTCGATGTGGCCCATGCGCTTGCGGCGGACGCGGCTGTGCGTGACCTTCACGCCGCACCGGTCGCAGATCATGCCCTTGTACTTCATCCCGCGGAACTTGCCGCAGGAGCACTCCCAGTCCTTTTCCGGCCCGAAGATCTTCTCGCAGAACAGCCCGTCCTTCTCGGGGCGGTACGTGCGGTAGTTGATGGTCTCCGGCTTCTTGACCTCGCCGTGCGACCACGACCGGATGTCCTGCGGGCTCGCGAGAGAGATGCGGACCGCGCCGAAGTCGTTGATGCGCTCGTAGCTCGTCCCCTCGGCGGCGGCGTCGGCGTTCTTCCCGTTAGCAGCGGCGGTAGACATATTCGAATCCCCTGTGAAGGAGTCGTGTTCTGCGTGACCGAACCCGGGGCGTTGCCCCGGGCTCAGGAAGCGCGGGCCTTCAGCCCGCATTTTGCTGTAGCCCCGAAGGGGCGGGGACCTCGGTACTCCAGGGCACCGTCACACCCGCTTCTTCTCCAGGCACATGTTCAGGCCCAGGCCGCGGATCTCGTGCGTGAGCACGTCGAAGCTCGCCGGCGTGCCGGCCTCGAGCGTGTTCTCGCCCTTCACCATGCTCTCGTAGATCTTCGTGCGGCCCTCGACGTCGTCGGACTTCACCGTGAGCAGTTCCTGCAAGATGTAAGCCGCGCCGTAGGCCTCCAGCGCCCACACCTCCATCTCGCCGAACCGCTGGCCGCCGAACCGCGCCTTGCCGCCCAGCGGCTGCTGGGTGATGAGCGAGTACGGCCCGGTCGCCCGCGCGTGGACCTTGTCGTCGACCAGGTGGTGCAGCTTGAGCATGTAGATGTAGCCGACCGTCACCGGCTGGTCGAACGCCTCGCCGGTGCGCCCGTCGTACAGCACGCTCTTGCCCGTCTCGGAGTACCCGGCCTCCTTGAGCGCCGAGCGGATCTCCTCCTCGGTGGCCCCGTCGAACACCGGGGTCACCGCCTTGAAGCCGAGCTTCGCGGCCGCGTACCCCAGGTGCGTTTCGAGGATCTGCCCCACGTTCATACGGCTCGGCACGCCGAGCGGGTTCAACAGGATGTCGACCGGGGTGCCGTCCTTGAGGAACGGCATGTCCTCCTCGGGCAGCACCTTCGAGATGACGCCCTTGTTCCCGTGGCGGCCGGCCATCTTGTCGCCGACCGAGATGACGCGCTTGGTCGCGACGTACACCTTCACCATCTGCTGCACGCCGCTGGGCAGTTCGTCGCCGCGGTTGAGCGAGTTGAGCTTGCGCTCCTGCTCGTCGATGAAGAACTGGATGCGCTCCCAGTGCCGGTTGTGGATCTTGTGGGCCTTCTTCTGGCTGTCGGGGCTGCGGATGTCCAGGTTGTCGAGCTTGAACGCCTTGGCCTGCTCGGCGACCGTCTTGTCGTCCTTGTCCGACGCCAGCTGCTTGCCGGTGTTGGGGTCCTTCAGCTCCTTCTTGTCGAGCACCTCCTCGAGCGCCTTGACGAACTCGCGGAACTGCTCGGCGATGCGCCGGTTGTAGGTCGACTCGATCTCCTTGCGGTCCTTGTCGATCTGCTTCTTCTCGTCCTCGGTCATGTGGGCGCGGCGGCTGAACCGGTGCGCCGCGATCACGATGCCCTCCGTGCCCGACTGCACCTCCAGCGAGTCGTTCTTCACGTCCTCGCCGGCGCGGCCGAAGATCGCGTGCAGGAGCTTCTCTTCCGGCGTCAGCTCGGACCGCGACTTCGGGGACACCTTGCCGACGAGGATGTCGCCGGGGCGCACGTACGTACCGATCTGGACGACGCCGTGCTCGTCGAGGTTCGCCAGCGCCTTCGGGGAGACGTTCGGGATGTCGCGGGTGAACTCCTCCTTGCCGAGCTTCGTCTCGCGGATCTCGATGTCGAACTCCTCGATGTGGATCGAGGTGTACGTGTCGTTCTTCACGAGCCGCTCGGAGATGATGATCGCGTCCTCGAAGTTGTAGCCCTCCCAGGACATGAACGCGACCAGCACGTTGCGGCCCAGCGCCAGCTCGCCGCTCTTGGTCGCGGCGCCGTCGGCGATGATGTCGCCCTTCTTCACCTTCTGCCCCATCTTCACGATGGGCTTCTGGTTGAGGCAGGTGCGCTCGTTGAGCCCGTGGTACTTCCGCAGCACGTACTCGCGGACGATCTTGTCTTTTTCCTCCAGCCGGATGCGCTCGGCGTCCACGAACACGACCGTGCCGTCTTCCTGGGCGCGGACCAGCATCCCGGAGTGCTTCGCGACTTCGACTTCCAGGCCCGTCGAGACCAGCGCCGGCTCCGGGATGAGCAGCGGCACCGCCTGGCGCTGCATGTTCGAGCCCATGAGCGCGCGGTTGGCGTCGTCGTGCTCCAAGAACGGGATCAGCCCCGCGGACACGCCGACCATCTGCTTGGGCGACACGTCGATGAACTCGACCTTGTCGGCCGCGATCATCTGGAGGTCGCCCGCGTGCCGGCCGTTGACGCGGTCGGTGCTGATCTTGTCGCCCTCGGTGGGCGTGTCGGCCGGGGCCAGGACCGCGGTGCCCTCCTCGTCGGCCCGCAGCTTCACCACCTGGTCCGTGAGCTTCTTGCCGTGGACCTTCTTGTACGGGGTGATGAGGAACCCGTACTCGTCGATCTCCGCGTAGATGGAGAGCGACGAGATGAGGCCGATGTTCGTGCCCTCGGGCGTCTCGATCGGGCAGATGCGGCCGTAGTGCGAGATGTGGACGTCCCGCACCTCGAACCCGGCGCGCTTCCGGTTCAGACCGCCCGGCCCCAGCGCCGAGAGCCGCCGCTCGTGCGTGAGTTGTGCGAGCGGGTTCGTCTGGTCGACGACCTGCGACAGCTCGCTGCGCCCGAAGAAGTACTCGATCGCCGCGGAGACCGACTTCGGGTTGATGAGCGACCGCGGGCTCATGTCCTGCTGGTCGCGGATCGCCATGCGCTCCTGCACGGTGCGCCGGAGCTTCAGGAACCCCTTGCGGAGCTCGTCGGCCGCCAGCTCGTCGATCGTGCGCAGGCGCCGGTTGCCCAGGTGGTCGATGTCGTCCACGAGGCCCTTGTTGAGCCGCAGGTCGAGCAGGTACTTCACCGAGTTGACGAAGTCCACGCTGCGGAGCGTCATCTCCGACTCGGCGACGTTCTGGTTGAACTTCCGGTTGATGCGGAAGCGGCCCACGCGCCCGAGCCGGTAGCGGTTGGCGTCCTGGAACTTCTCCTTGAACAGCTCCTTCGCCTTCTCCAGTTGCGGCGGGTTGCCGGGCCGCAGGCGCTGGTAGATCTTGAGCAGCGCGCCCTCGTGCGAATCGGCCTGCGTCCCGGTGCCGACGTCCTCGGCGATCGAGTTCAGGAGGATCGGGTCCTTCGGGTAGGGGATCGCGAGCACCTCGGAGAGCATCGACGACATCACCTTGTCCGCCTTCTCGGCGGTGAACGGCTTGCCGGCGTCGAGGTACACTTCGCCCGTCTCCGGGTCGATCACGTCGTCGGCCGCGACCATCGGCATGACGTTGTTCTCGGGGTCGCCGACCAGCTTCAGGCGCGCGTCCTTGGCCTTCAGCTTGACGTGCTCGATCTCGAAGAACTCCTGGACGATGCTCGCGGTGGTGCTGTACGCCGGGTCCATCGCGCGCAGGAGCGTGACGGCCGAGAACTTGCCGCTCTGGTCGATGCGGACCCCGAGCGTGTCCTTCTTGGTGGCGTTGATCTCGATCCAGCTGCCGCGCTCGGGGATGATGCGGCAGGAGTGGAGGTCCTTGTCGGCCTCGCGGGCGACGACGAAGTCCACGCCGGGCGAGCGGTGCAACTGAGATACGACGACGCGCTCGGCCCCGTTAATAATGAACTCGCCGCCGCCGATCATGATCGGCATGTCGCCCAGATAGACCTCTTCCTCGACCGCGGTGCCGTCGGTCTTCTTGAGGCGCAGCCACACGCGGAACGGGCGGCCGTAGGTGAGGCGCAGCTGACGGCACTCGTCGGCGTCGTAGCGGGGCTTGCCGAGTTCGTAGCGGATGTACTCCAGCGAGATCTTCTTGTCGTAGCTCTCGATGGGGAAGATTTCCTGGAGCACACCTTCGAGGCCCGTATGGGTGCGCTTGTCGTAGGGCACGTCGAGTTGCAGGAAGCGGTCGTAGGACCGCGTCTGCACGTCGGTGAGGTCGGGCACGTCCACGGCGTCGCCGAAGCGGCCGAAGTTGCGCGTTTCGGTGGAGACGATGATCCGCTGGGCCGGGATCGGCATCGGCGCTCTCCTGGTCGGAGGATGAACGGTCGCGCCGACGCGCGGCGTCCGTTGCTCGGGGCGGCAACGGGCCTTGCGTCGGGTGGCGGGGGTCGTTATTGGATCGCGAAGTAGACGACGGCGCCGGCGCCGTTACTGGCGCCGGGGGCGGGTGGCACGCGAAACGGACGTCCCCCTCCGAACGGACCGACGGAGGTCGCCGGCGGGTTCGGGGAGGGCGCGGTACGGGACGTCAGCATGGTGCGAGATCGAAGGGGTACGACACATCGGAGCGAGTGGGTCGCGCGCATTGTCACCACTGGCTTCGCGGGTCGCCCACTGCCGCCGACCGCACCCGTCGCCGGATGAGGGGCAGCAAGAGCGTCGGACGTAACAAACCTGGGCGCAGCGGCAAGCCGCCATACGAAAATCATACCCAGGCGGGACGGAAAAGTCACCCCACCTGGGCATTTTTTTTGCAGTCCGCCCAAATCGCCTGCCGAACACAGACGGAAGGGCGTGAAAAATTCGCGAAATCTGCGGACTAGCGGGCGACCACAACGGTCACCCGCTCATCCCACCGAACTCAGCCGGCCGCCTTGACGGTGACCTTCGCGCCGGACTCTTCGAGCTTCTTCTTGATGTCTTCGGCGGTCTTCTTGTCCACGTTCTCCTTGATGGCCTTCGGCGCGCCTTCGACGGTCGCCTTGGCCTCACCCAGCCCTTGCCCGGTCAGCTCGCGGACCACCTTGATCGTCTTCACCTTGTCCGTGAAGCTCTCCAGAATGACGTTGAACTCCGTGGCCTCAGCCGCCGCGGCGGCCGGAGCCGGACCACCGGCCGCGGCGGCCGGAGCGGCCGCAACCGCGACGCCGGCGGCCGGCTCGATGCCGTGCTTGTCCTTCAGGTAGTTCTTGAGCTCGACGGCCTGCACGAGCGTGAGGCCGGCGAGCGCGTCGCCCAATTCGGTAACGGAAGGCATGATTCGGACCCTTTCGTAAAGTTGTGCCGGGTGAAGCGGCCCGGCGGGTGGAGCGTAATAGCTGACTCGGAAAGAGCTGTTGGCCGTTAGCTCTTGGCTATTAGCCGGACAGCGATTGTTTCGATTCGGTTCACAACGTTCTAGCGAACTGGCTGGTCTATACAGAAGCCGAAGGCCAACAGTTCGACCAGTTTCATCCCGCGGCCGGTGCCGGCGCGCCCTCGCCCTTCTTCTCCTCGATCGCCTTGACGATCCCGGCCAGTTGCGTGGCCGGACCGGTGAGGGCCGCGGCCAGCGCCGCACCCGGTCCGAGCAGCGCCGCGACCACGGCGCCGATCGCCTCCTGCTTGGTCGGGACCTTCATCAGTTCCGACAACGGCATCTTCTCGCCGTCGGCGACCCCGGTCTTCTCCTTGACCTTCTCCGGCTGCTTGAGATCGGGCCGGAGCTGCTTGAGCATTGCATCCACCGCGAGCCCCAGCGCCTTCGCGCTGTCCGCGCCCCAGCACAGGAGCGTCGGGCCGCTGCCCGGATCGACCTTCACGCCGTTCTCGTCGAACACCTTCTTCACGAAGCTGTTCTTGACCATCTTCACGCGGATCTTCTTCGCACGGAGCCCCCGACGCAGCTCGTAATCGGCGGCCGAGTCGAGCTTCAGCGGCTCCAGGAGAACGAAGTCGCGGACCCCCTTGAACGTCTTGCGGAGGTCGTTCAGTTCCAGCTCTTTGATCTTCTTGCTCATGGCGTTGCCAGTAGTAAGTGGTGAGTTGTGAGTGGTCAGACAGAATCGCCCCTGTGGCGATCACCGGAAGAGCGAGCGGCAACCACTCACCACTCGCCCCTCACCGCTCACCCCTTAAATTGCGAGCCGGATGCCCGGCGACATGGTGGCCGACAGCACCACCCCGTTGATGAAATTGCCCTTCACGCCCGACGGCTTCACCGATCGCACCTGCTCGACGAACACGTTGATGTTCTCGATCAGCTTTTGCTCGTCGAACGACAGCTTGCCGACGCCCGCGTGGATCTGCCCCGTCTTGTCGGTACGGTACTCGACCTTACCGGCCTTGAACTCCTTCACCGCTTGCGCGATGTCGCCGGTCGCCGGAACCACCGTGCCCGCCTTCGGCGTGGGCATCAGGCCGCGGGGTCCGAGCACCTTACCGAGCCGCGACACCTGACCCATCATGTCCTGCGAGGCGAGCACCACGTCGAAGTCGAGGTAGTTCTCCTTCTGAACCTTCTCGACGAGGTCGGCCCCGCCGACGACGTCGGCGCCGGCGGCCTTCGCCTTGGCGGCGTTGTCGCCCTGCGCGAACACGGCCACCCGCTTCGTCTTGCCGATGCCGTGCGGCAGCGGGATCGCGCCGCGGACCATCTGATCGGACTGGGTCGGGTCGATGCCGAGGTTGATGTGGACCTCGACCGTCTCGTCGAACTTCGCCCGCTTGAGCTTCTTCAACTCGGCGACGGCCTGCTTGATCGGCAGCGGCCCGGCCTCGCGCATCTTCTTCTCGACGTTGCGCAGGTGATTGCGGAGCTTCTTGCCGCGGCGAGGAGGCACGCCGGGCTTCTTCTTCACCTTCGGCGTGATCTCGGCGGCCTCGGTCTTCGAGTCCGCGGGCTTTTCACCCGCGGGGGCCGGAGCGGCCTCGGCGGTAGCGGCGGCCGGAGCCGCCGCGGGCGCCTCGGTGG
>JAFKJJ010000033.1 GCA_017306025.1 Planctomycetota bacterium | reverse complement strand
GGTTTTTCTGCCCTCTGGCTTTTGATCTCTGTCCTCTGATCCTACTCCCACACCAATTTCGCGGCGTCAAAGCACGGGCCGTCCACACACACGCGCTTGTAGTCATCACCGTCGGGCGTCTTCACCTTCGCCACACAACTGAAGCAGATCCCGACGCCGCAGGCCATCGGCGTTTCCAGCGACACCTGACACGGTACGCTCCACCGCGCCGCGAGTTTCGCCAGCGCGTGGAGCATCGGTTCCGGTCCACAGCCGACCAACGGCCCCACTTTTCCGTGCGAGTCAAGAAGTTGCGTCACGAAACCTTTCGTGCCGATGCTGCCGTCGTCGCTCGCGAGGTGAACGTCGACGCCCGCGGCGCGGAAGTCCTCCACACACGCCGCGAGACCCGCGTTGCGCACGCCGTAGTAAAGCGAAACGTGCTTCGTGCGTGCGCGCGGAGCGTCACCACCGAACCCGCGCGTACCGAGCAGTTCACGCGCGTACGCCAAAAACGGCGTCTGCCCGATCCCGCCCGCGACGAGCACCAACCGGTCCGGCGTTCCGACGTCGAGGAACGGTTTGCCGAGCGGCCCCCACACCTGAAGCGATTCGCCCGCGGCCACTCCCACGAGCCGCGAAGTCATTTTGCCGACGACGAGGTACACCACGTCCACCGCGACCGGTTTCCCGCCGTCGAGGACGGTGTCGTAGAGCGCGAACGGGCGGCCGAGGAGCGGGTCGGAGGTGTTCGGCAGGCGGAGCATCAAGAACTGGCCGGGCCGGATCGCGGCGGCCAGTTCGGGGCATTCGAGCCGCACGCGGAACGTGCGCTCCGCGAGCTTGACGTGTTCGAGGACGCGCGCGGTGCGGTGGTACATAAGCAAAGAAGAGGAATGGCCACAAAGAAGTACAAAGAGCACAAAAAAGACCGCAGACAGTTGCAGAGCCAGAGGCCAGAAAACAGATCGGCCGCGGCCCGTGTGATTTATTCTCTGTCCTCTGTCTTCCTTTGTGTTTCTTGTGCCTTTTTGGGGCCATTCTCTGCCGCTTTAGCGCGGGCCGCGGCGATCTTCTCTTGCGCCTTCGCCACGAACGCCCGCAGCGCCTTCAGTTCGTCCTCGTTCACGCGGCGCGCCTTGCCCTTCGGCAACTTGTCCAGCTTCACCGGGCCGATCGCGACGCGCTTGAGGCGCATCACCTTGTGCCCGAGTTTCGCCAGCATGCGGCGGATCTCGCGGTTCTTTCCTTCGGTGAGCACCACGCGGACCCACGCACCGTTGCCCTGCGACTTCACGAGCTTGGCGCTCTTCGCCTTCACCTTGCCGTCGCTCAGCCACACGCCGTCGAGCAACTTCTGAAGGTCGTCCGCGGTCGGCTTGCCCGCGACGAGCGCGAAATAGGTCTTCGGCACGCCGTACCGCGGGTGCGTCAGCCCCATCGCCAGGTCGCCGTCGTTGGTCATCAAGAGGAGGCCGTCGCTGGCCTCGTCGAGCCGACCGACGGTGTACACGCGCTGTTCGACGTGCGGGAGCAGGTCGACGGCCCGCGGGCGCCCGGCCGGGTCGTGGTTGGTGCAGAGGTGCCCGACCGGCTTGTTCACGGCCCAGTAGACGAGCTTCTCGGCCCGCACCACCTGATCGTCCACGGCCACCCGGTGCCGCGCCGGGTCGATCTTGAGCCCGAGTTCGGTGACCTTGACGCCGTCCACCTTGACGCGGCCCGCGGCGATGAGCGTGTCGCAGAACCGGCGCGACCCGACCCCCGCGTGTGCCAGGAACTTGTTGAGGCGTTGCATATCGTTAGTCTATGCCATCCGCACGCCGAACACCAGCAGGCGAGCCCTGCTCGCAAGGGCGGCGGGGCGGGTCGCGCACACTTTGGCGCGCCCCGCCCCCCTTGCGGGCGGGGTTCACCCAACCGCCGGACGCGCCGTCTTTACTTTCCGTTATCCGGCTTTGTCGGCTTCGTGTCGGACGGCTTGGCGCCTTCGAGCCGGGCCAGTTTTTCGCGGCAGTCCTGAAGCCCCTTCTGAAGTTCCTTCAACGTCTCCTCGATCTGCTTGGCCTGCGTGTCGCGGAACGTTTTCCGCTCCAGGTCGGACGTCTTGTTTCGCTCGACGTCGCCGGACACCTTTGCCAGTTCGTCGCGGAGCACCTTCAGGTCGGCCACGACCGCGGTCACCTTCTCCTTGAGAGAGTCCAGTCCCGCGACGTCCTTCTTCACCCCCTCCAGGGACGCGACGCGCTCTTTCAGGACCTCCAGTGCGGCCACGTCTTTCTTCATGGAATCGGTGGCCGCGGCCAGGTCCCTCTTGAGCCCCTCCACCGCGGCCGCCGACTCCTTCTTCGCCGCGGCGGCCGCGCTCGTGTTGCCGCTCACCTTCTCCTTCATGCCCTCCAGTTCCACCTTCAGCGCGTCGATGCCCCGCATCCGCTCGTACTGGGCGGTGATGCTGGCGTTGTACTCGTCCTTCTTGACCAGTTCGGCGCGGGCCTCGCGCTCGCGGCTCACCTCGCTCCGCAGTTCGGAGATGCTGGACGACATGTTGTTGTAAAGGGTGATCGAAACGAGCGCGACGATGCTCAGGATGGTACCGCCGAACACCCGCCAGAAGAGAGAGATGTGCTCCTCTTCCTTCTTCGGCTCGGGCTTCGCAGACGACGATTCGGTCGCGGAACGGGCCGTTTCCAGCGCCACGATCTCGCCGGTGCGGTCGAGCGATTCGTCCTCGTGGTCCGGGCGCCTCTGTAACATGGTGGTTCCTTCCCCCGTCCGAACTGACGGCGCCGGTCCGGTCGGCGCCGTGCGATGTGGAAACCCTGGTCGGGTGCGGGGCATAGCGTGACTTCCCCCGCCCCGCAACCCGACTTGGAACAGTTTCTGGACACCGGCGCGCGCGGTTCTTGCGCATAAAACTCCACGCCCACGGCTGGCAGACTTCCGATCGGGTTGATACGCTCAACCCAGTTCCCCTCTCCTCTCAAAACCGCCTCGTTTCGATGCGTGCCGTGATTCAGCGCGTCCTGCGCGCAAAAGTGACCGTTGCGGGCGAAGTGACCGGCGAGATCGCGGCCGGGTGGCTGGTGCTACTCGGCGTCGGACCGGCCGACACCGCCAAACAGGTCGACTGGCTCGCGGAGAAGGTGGCGAACCTCCGCGCCTTCGACGACCCCGACGGCAAAATGAACCTGTCCGTGCAGGACGTGGGCGGCGCGGTGCTCGTCGTGAGCCAGTTCACCCTCTACGGCGACTGTCAGAAGGGCCGGCGGCCGAGCTTCACCGCCGCCGCGCCGCCGGCGACCGCGGAGCCGCTCTATGAGGCGTTCGTCACGGCGCTCAAGATGCTCGGCGTGCCGGTCGCGACCGGACGGTTCGCCGCGGACATGAAAGTGGAACTGGTGAACGACGGGCCGGTGACGTTCGTAATAGACGCGCCGGTGTAACGGAGGGCTTCGCAATGAACCGCCGCGCGTTCCTCACCACAGCGGCCGCACTGATCGGCCCGTTCGCCCGCGCGGCCGCACCGAAGGAAAAGGTGAAGATCGTCTCCAGCCTGCCGCGGGTCGGCAGTGCGAAGCGCGAGACGGACGCGATCGTGAACGCGATCCGGATGGCGATCGCCGACTTCGAAAAGGTCGTTCCGTTCGAGATCGTCCTTCTCGACCGCGACGACGCGCACGCCCGTACCGGCGGGTGGGACGGCCGGGCCGAGGCGGACATCGCCGAAAAGGCCGTTGCGGACGGGGACGTGATGGCCTTCATCGGACCGTACAACTCCGGCGCGGCCCGCATCTCGTCGCCGATCCTTAATGCGGCCGGACTGGTTCAGATCACGCCCTCTGCGACGTACCCCGGCCTGACCCGGCCCTCGCCCATCTCCGACCCCGACGAGCCGGCACGCTACCGGCCCGGCAAGAAGATTACCTTCTGCCGCGTCTGCCCGCACGACGCCAGCCAGGGGCCGCTGTCGGCGGACTTCGCGACCGAGGAGTTGAAGGTGAAGTCGGTCTTCGTCCTCGACGACCGGGAACTGTACGGCCACGGCGTCGCAACCGGCTTCAAGCAGCGGTGCGAGGAGCTGAAGGTCAAGGTGCTCGGACACGAGAGCATCGACCCGGCGCAATCCGACTTCCAGAAGCTGGCGAAGAAGATCGTTACGGCGGCGCCCGATCTGGTGTACTTCGGCGGCACCACGCAGAGCAAGGGCGGGCAGATCGCCAAGGACCTGCGTGCGGAGAAGATCGGTTGCCCGCTCATGGTGCCCGACGGGTGCTACGAGCAGGCGTTCGTCGACAGCGCCGGCGCCGACGTGCTCGACGCGATCAAGTGCTTCGTCACGGTGGGCGGCATCAACCCGGAGCACCTGAAGGGAGCGGGGGCCGATTTCGCAAAGCGGTACAAGGAGAAGCACGGAAAGGTTCCGACCGTGTATGCGGTGTACGGTTACGAGGCGGCCGCGGTGGTGCTGGAAGCGCTGCGCCTCGTCGGCAAGAAGGATCGCGAGGCGGTCCGCAAGGCGGTGGTGGGCACGAAGGACTTCGACAAGGGGTTGCTGGGCAAGTGGAGCTTCGACGAGCACGGCGACTGCGCGCTCCAGCCTCTGACGGTCGCGACCGTGGAGAAGGGGAAGTTCAAGGCGGTGAAAGTGATGGGCGCGAAGTGACCCGCCGCCCGCGATAAACTGGACGGAAACGGGGTCCGGACCTACATTCTGGCTTGATAACGACACACCAAACCGACCGGGGGTTCGCCGTGGAGAGTCACAAAGTGGATCGCCGCAAGTTCCTCCGGATCGGTGGGACGGCCGTTGCGGGCGTCGGCGCGGCCGGGCTGCTCGCCGGCTGTGGCGGGTGCAGCGGCAAGGGCGGGAACACGATCAAGATCGTCTCCAGCCTGCCGCGGACCGGCAGCGCGCAGGGGCAAACGAACACGATCGTTAACGGCATCCGGATGGCGATCGACGAATACCCGGACGGGCTGTTCGGGCACAAGATCGCCTACCAGGACATGGACGACGCGACCGCGGCACAGGGGCAGTGGGACGCGGGCAAAGAGGCGGACAACGCCCGCGAGGCGGTCGGCGACAAGGACGTGATGGTGCTCATCGGGCCGTACAACTCCGGCGCGTCAAAGGTCTCGCAACCGATCCTCAACGAAGCCGGGCTGCTCCAGATCTCCCCGGCCGCGACGTGGCCCGGCCTGACCAAGAAGGTGCCCGGCGACGAGGCCAGCGGCGAACCGGACATCTACCGCAAGTCGGGCAAGGTCACGTTCTGCCGCGTCTGCCCGACCGACGACATGCAGGGGCCGAAGGCCGCGGAGTTCGTCAAAAACGTGCTGAAGAAGAGCACGGTGTACGTCATCGACGACAAGGAACTGTACGGCGCCGGCATCGCCAAGCTGTTCATGGAAGCGTGCAAGAAGCTCGGCATCACGATCCTGGGCCACGAGCAACTGGTTAAACAGGGCAACTACAAGACGACGCTGGAGGCGATCAAGGCGAAGAACCCGGACGTGGTGTACGTCGGGGCGACCAGCCAGAGCGGCGCGCCGCAGATCGCCATCGACATGAAGGGGGTCGGGCTGAAGGGGCCGCTGATCGTGCCGGACGGGTGCTACGAGAAGGCGTTCGTGGACGGCGCGGGCGCCGACACGCTCAAGAGCCTGGAGTGCTACGCCACCATCGGCGGCAAGGACCCGAGCCTCTTGACCGGCGCCGGGGCCGAATTCGTCAAGAAGTACAAGGAGAAGTTCGGCAACGACCCGGAGGCGTACGCGGTGTACGGGTACGAGGCGGCGAAGGTGTTCCTGGAGGCGGCGAAGGCGGTCGGCAAGAAGGACCGCGAGGCGATCCGCGAGGCCGTCCTCAAGACGAAGGACTTCGACAAGGGCGCCATCGGCAAGTGGAGCTTCGACGAGAACGGCGACACCACGCTCCAGGTCCTGACGATCAGTCGGGTCGAGGGGTGGCCGATGAAGCCCGTCCACACGGTGTGAGGGCGTTAGTCGCGAGCCGCGGGCGGCCGTCGGGGTAAAGACGGCCGCCCGCGGCTCGCGGCTAATCGTTGACATTCCAGGGGCACCGATGTTCGAGTTGTTCGCTCAGAGCGATGCCGCGGGCGGATTCGGCCAATACCTCCTGCTCGGCCTCGTCCTCGGATCGCTCTACGCCCTCATCGCGCTCGGCTACACGATGGTGTACGGCATCATCGAGCTGATCAACTTCGCCCACGGCGACCTGTTCATGCTCGGCTCGTTCTTCGCGCTGGGTCTGGCCGTCTGGCCGATGGACGTCGTCACCGCGGACGCCCCGACCGCCGCGATCGGCGCCACCGTGCTCCTGATGCTCGTCCTCACCCCGCTGGGGTGCGCCGGGCTCAACGTGCTCACCGACCGCGTCATCTACAAGCCGTTGCGCACCTCTCCCAAGTTGACGGTGATCGTCTCGGCGATCGGCGTCAGCTTCATCTTCATGAACGTCGGGCTGTTCTGGCGCGGGGCCACCCCGATCAAGTTCCCCGACCTGATCTCCGACGCCAACCTGATCCCCGGCACCGGGCTGCGGTTCACCTGGAAGGACCTGATGGTCGTCGCCGTCACCGTGCCGACCATGATCGCGCTGACCGTGTTCGTGAAGTTCACGGCGCTGGGCAAGGCGATGCGGGCGACGGCGCAGAACCCGGCCGCCGCCCAACTGGTCGGCATCAACGCCGACCGTGTCATCGCCGCGACGTTCGCCATCGGCGGCGCGCTGGCCGGCGTCGCCGCGGTCGTGTACGGGCTGTACATCAAGTCGGTCGACTACCAGATGGGGTTCCAGAACGGGCTGTACGCGTTCACCGCGGCCGTGCTCGGCGGGATCGGCAACATCCCCGGGGCCGTGCTCGGCGGGCTGGTGATCGGCGTCGTCGGCGAGTTGGGGAAGGCGTATCTCGGCGCCAAGTGGAGCGAGGCGCTGATCTTCGGCATCCTCATCGTGATCCTGCTGTTCCGCCCCACCGGGCTGCTCGGCGCGCGCACGCGGGAGAAGGTATGAGCGTCGCCCGGTACTGGGTGCCCGCCCTGTTCGCGGCGCTGGCCGCCTACCCGTTCCTGCCGGTCGCGGAGGCCAACCGCGGCGAACAGTTCACGATCCTGTTCGTCTACGCGATCCTCGCGCTGGCCCTCAACGTCGTCATCGGCTACACCGGGCTGCTGCACCTGGGGATCGCCGCGTTCTTCGGCATCGGCGCGTACACCGTCGGCGTCCTGACGGTGCCGTTCTTCCCGTTGCAGCAGAGCTTCCTGGTCGCGGCCCTCGCGGCGGCGGCCGTCAGCGCCGCGGTCGGCGTGATGACGACCGCGCCGATCCTGCGCCTCCGCGGCGACTACTTCGCGCTCGTCACGCTGGGGTTCGGCCTCATCGCGCTCTACGCCATTCGGAACCTCGACGCGATCACCGAGGGGACCAAGGGCCTGAACCCGATCGAGGCCGGGCCGCTGCCGGGCGTGAAGGAAAACGTGGACCTCGGCGGCGCCAGACTGAACGCCGAGTGGGGCACGCGGTGGTACAAGTACCCGTACCTGTATTTCGTCATCCTGGGCGCGCTCGGCGGGGTGACGCTCCTCTTGCGGAACCTGGAGCGGTCGCGGTTGGGCCGGGCGTGGGTGGCGCTGCGCGAGGACGAGCTGGCGTCGTCGTGCATGGGGCTGAACCCCGCGCGCCTGAAGCTGGCGGCCGTGGCGCTGGGCGCGGGCCTGGCGGGGCTGGCCGGGGCGTTCTACGCGATGGCGCTGCGCACCACCGGCAACCCGGCGGCGTTCGACTTCACGCTCTCCATGACGATGGTGTGCTGCGTGATCCTCGGCGGGCTGGGGAACCGGTCCGGCGTGATCCTCGGCACCTTCATCCTGATCGGCTTCGACCGCATCGCAACGAACCTCCTGGACAACTACCTCCAGGAACAGTTCGATTCCGGCGCGAAGACCTACCTGAAGGTGAGCGGGTGGCGTCTCATCATCTTCGGCACGGCCCTGATCGTCATGATGCGGTTCCGTCCGGAGGGATTGCTGCCCGAATCGCGACACCAGCGCGAACTGCACCCGGAGGCGAGCGAGGCGGAGGGTGAGGCCGCGGCCCGGGAAGAAGCAGCGGCTGGAGATCCGGGGACAGAAGGCGGGGAGCAGAAATCGACGTGATTCGTCCGTGCCGGTTCGTCTCTCGCCCCCGTCACCTGTCCCGGTTCCCTTCATGGCTGCACTAACGGTCAACAAGCTGACGATGCGGTTCGGCGGGATCACCGCGGTGAACGGCGTCGATCTCGTCGTGGAGACGGGCCAGATCTTCTCCGTCATCGGGCCGAACGGCGCCGGCAAGACGACGGTGTTCAACGCGATCACCGGAATCTACGAGCCGACCGAGGGCGAGGTGCGGTTCGAGGACCGGCCGCTGGTCAAGCCGCTCCGCCCGCGAACGATCGCGTCGGCCGCGGGCGTCGGTGTGGTGACCGGTGTGCTGCTCATGCTGCTGGCGGTGAACATCGAGTCGCTGTGGCAGGTGTCCGTTCGCGACAACTTCAAGGGCCGGAACGCGGTGTTCGACCGGGGAAAGGCCATCGGTGACGCGTGGGCACACGTCACGAATAACGGCGACCGGGCCGCGCTGGGTTTCGGGATCGGGCTGGCGCTCGGGGCCGCGGGCGCGCTAACGAACTGGCGCCGGGTGCGACACGCCCCGGACGTCATCTCGCAAGAGGGCATCGCCCGCACGTTCCAGAACATTCGGCTCTTCCAGTCGATGACGGTGCTGGAAAACATCCTCGTCGGCATGACGCGGTCCATCCCCGGGCACCCGGTCCGGGCCGCGCTCGGGGTCGGCACCGGAGAGGAGGCGAAGGCCGAGCGCCGGGCCGCGGAGCTGCTCGCGTTCGTCGGACTGGTCGGGCGACACAACGAGCTCGCCAAGAACCTCCCCTACGGGGACCAGCGCCGGCTCGAAATCGCCCGCGCGCTCGCGACCGACCCCAAGCTCCTCCTGCTCGACGAGCCGGCCGCCGGGATGAACCCGAGCGAGACCGTCGATCTGATGGAGCTGATCCGCAAGATCCGCGACCGCGGCGTCACGGTGCTGCTCATCGAGCACCACATGAGTCTCGTGATGGGCATCTCGGACCGCATCCTGGTGCTGAACTTCGGACAGAAGATCGCGGAGGGCACGCCCGCGGAGATCAGCCGCGACCCGAAGGTGATCGAGGCGTATCTGGGCCAGGAGGAGGTGTCGTGAGTGCCCCCGCCCCGCTGCTGGAGGTCCACAACCTCGAAGCCGGCTACGGCGCGATCAACGTGCTGCACCGGCTCTCCCTCGTCGTGAACGCGGGCGAGATCGTGACGATCATCGGCGCCAACGGCGCCGGGAAGTCCACCACGCTCAACGCCATCTGCGGCGTCGTGAAGACCCGCGCCGGGACGGTGCGGTACACGCCGAGTTTGGAGGTGATCGAATCGTTCACGGCCGCCAACGCCGGGGGGTGGTGGCTCCGGAACACGGGCATCCCGCAACACCTCGAGCGCGTCACGCGGAAGCTCGCCCGCGTGCCGCTCGCGCTGGGCGGGTTCCTCGCTCGCCCGTGTGGCCGGGCGCTGGCCGGCTTCGCACGCCGGGGGGACGTACCGCGGCTCGAACCCGACAAGCGGTACACTCTGAACCGCATTCCGGCCCACCTGATCGTTCGTCTCGGCGTCTCGCAGTCGCCGGAGGGCCGCAAGATCTTCCCGCGGCTGACCGTGCTCGAAAACCTCGAAATGGGCGCCTTCACCCGCACCGACCCGGACGGCGTCCAGGCGGACATCCGAAAAGCCTACGAGATGTTCCCGATTCTGGAAAAGCGGAAGCACCAGCCGGGCGGTTTGCTTTCGGGCGGCGAGCAACAGATGCTCGCCATCGCCCGCGCGCTGATGTCGCGGCCGAAGCTGCTCCTCCTCGACGAGCCGTCGCTCGGACTGGCGCCGCAAATCGTGGTTCAGATCTTCGACATCGTGAAGGAACTGAACAAGCAAGGCGTGTCGGTTCTCTTGGTGGAGCAGAACGCGCGGATGGCGCTGAAGGTGGCCCACCGCGGGTACGTGCTGGAGACCGGCCGCATCACGTTCACCGACCGGGCCGACGCGCTGCTCCACGACCCGCGCATCCGCGAGGCGTATCTCGGAGAATGACCCCACCGAGGGCGAGCGATGGCACAGGCGAAGTGGTACAGTCTCACGCCGGCGCGGCAGCAACTCCTCGTCGCGCTCGTGATCGCCGTTCTGGTGTTCGTGGCCATGTTGAGTAACCAGATCGACCGCGCCGCGGCCCTGCGCGACGTGGGCAAACCGGACGAGCCGGCGAACGGGCCGATGCAGAAATGAAAGTCGTCAACCTCTCCACCGATCGCCTCCGCGTGCCGCTCGGCAAGCCGGCGCGCGTCTCGCTCTCCGACCCGAAACCGGCCGCACCGGATGCGGTCGACGTGGTGCTCGTCCACCTCGAAACCGACGGCGGCGCCCGCGGGCTCGGCTTCACGTACACGCTCGGCCCCGGTGCGGCCGCGGTCCGGTCGCTCATCGACACGGAACTGTCGCCGCTCGTCGCGAACGAAGACCCGCGAGACGCGGACCGGCTGTTCGCGCGGGCGGAATCGCGCTTCCGTGCGGCCGGCTTCGGCGGACTTGCGGCGCGGGCGTACTCGGCGATCGACGTCGCGCTCTGGGACGCAAAAGCGAAAGCGGCCGGTGTGACGCTCGCGAAGTTGCTGGGCAACGCAAAACAGGCCGCGGCGTTCGTGATTTCCGACGCCGCGACGCTCGGACGCGACGCGGGCGAGGCGCTGAAGGCCGCGAAGCCCTTTCTGAAACAGGGCGCGGTCGGTATTCGCGTGGAGATCGGTGCCGGCGACGTTCAGGCCGACGCGGACCGCGTGCGGGCGATTCAGGACGGCTCGGGCGAAGACGCGTGGGTCGCGGTCACGGCCGAGGGACGATTCGACCTGAGTACGGCGCTGGCCCTGACGCACTTTTTCGAGGACATCGGCGTCGACGTGTTCGAGGACCCGATTCCCGCAGCCGACGCACTCGGTTACGAGAAGCTGTCGCGGCTGGCGGAGGTACCGATCGCAGTCGGTTCGCAGTTCGACACCCGCGACGCGTTCTTCAAGGTGATCCGCGACGGCACCGTGCGGACGGTGCGCCCGGACGTGTGCCGCCTGGGGGGCATCACTCCTCTGCTGAAGGTGGCCGCGGTGGCGGAAGCGTATCACGTCGCGGTGTCGCCGGTCCGAATGCCAGAGGTCGGGGTTCACCTCGCGTGCGGGTTGGCGGCGGTGCCGCACGTCGATTCGGTGTCGTGGCTGCGCGACGTGTTCACCGGCGGCCCCACGGTCGAGGGCGGCAAGATGAAGCCGGGCGCCGACGCGGGCCTGGGGCTGGCGCTGAACGAGGAGGCCGCGGCGAAGTGGCGGGTGTGAAGAAAATAGCCCTTCAACCGCCTCGAAACGGCCTACCGAAGAGAAACACCTTGCACGAGAGCCTCTGCTGGAGTGCTCCCACCTCCTCGTCACCCCAAGCGACATCGAGTTCCAATTGCTCCAGCACTCCTCTCTGCTCCAGCGCCTTTACGAGAGGATCAATTGCCGCAACGTCCCCGCCGATCTTTAGTCTTCGAAGCTGGGCCACTATTGCGGAGTTTGCCAATGCCCGGACGCCGTCTGAATCGAGCATCCGACCGAGTTCACCGTAGTGCAGGGAGTCGCTCTCGTGGCAGCCGGAGGTGTAGCCGCTCAGATCGAGGTTATTGAGGTTTTTCAGCCACGGCGACCGCAACAGTCGTTCCAGCGACCGGCCGGTGAGCGGCGCGTTCAGGTGCAGCGATTCGACCGATCCCAGAATGGGCGACTTCGCGAGCGCGCCGACCCCCTTCTCGGTAAAGTGATCGGCCAAGCTCAGGTGTCGGATGCCGCGCAGGTGGTCACTCTTCGCGAGCACCTTCAGCGCTGTGTCGTCCACCCCGGACCACCAAATCTTGATCGAAGCAAGACGCGAGAGCACCGGGTTACCAGCCAGCGCGGTCAACGCGCGATTGCCAAGTGGGCAACGCTCCTCCTCGTAGTGCGTCCGCGTCTGGTCGGTAACCTCCAGGGTTCGCACGTTGCGCAGGTGCGCGCTGTTAATGAGCGTAACGAAGTTGTCCTCGCCAATCGTCTGACGCCAACCAGTTCCGATCCTGATCGAGCGCCAGTATCGGAGTGCGGGCGAGTTCGCGAGTTCCTGAAACTCGCGCGTGATTCGGGTAGTGTTTCGCTCGCCTAACGTGTGGTCGAAATTCAGGAACATTTGTCCCGGCTCATCGACCGGGCCAAGCAGCCGCCACGTTTCCAAAGGAACGGCGAGGAATGTCGTTCTGTCGCGACTGTTCTCCTCGTCGTATTCGCCCGGCGCAATGAACCCGCGATGGAATCTCGGTCGATAAGGAGGGCTGAAGTATCCGTCCACTCCACCCGCACAGAGATCGGCCCAAACCTGCTTGAAGAGTTCCTGCTCTCGCTCCTCCGTCTTGACGGGCACCTTTTGCCCTGTACTTCGGAGCCGTGTGGTTTCGCACTGCACGCGGATCAGTTCTGCCCGGACGCGGCTCGGTTCGTCGTCGCGCTCGTCGAGCCAGTCGGCGTAGACCAGGCGCGGGGTATCGTCCTCCCAGTTGTCCATGATCGCCTGGTACAGCGCGTCGCGCTCGTCGGCCTCGTTCATCGCCCCTCCGCGGGCACTTTCGCGCTTCGCTTGCTTGCCCACTTCCCGCACGCCGGTATCACTATGTCCGTGTCGCGAGCATCATAACAGGAGAACCGCCGTGAGCACCCCCGAGAAGCGCGTCCAGGAGCTGCACCTCACCCTCCCGCCCGCCCCCAAGCCGGTCGCGGTGTACAAGACCGCCGTCAAGTTCGGCACCCTGCTGTTCGTCTCCGGACACGGGCCGCTCAAGGCCGACAAGACCATGATTACCGGCCGCGTCGGCAAGGACCTCACGCTCGAACAGGGTAAGGAGGCCGCCCGGCAGGTCGGGCTCGCGATCCTCGCCACCGTCAAGGACCATCTCGGCTCGCTCGACAAGATCAAGCGGCTCATCAAGACGTTCGGGATGGTCAACAGCACCGACGACTTCCTGGACCACCCGAAGGTGATCAACGGGTTCTCGGAGCTGATGAAAGATGTGTTCGGCGAGGACGCGGGCGTCGGCGCCCGCAGCGCCGTGGGTCACAACGTGCTGCCAGGGAACATCGCCGTCGAGGTCGAGTGCATTTTCGAAGTGGAAGCTTGAGTAAGAACTAACCACAGAGGCACAGAGAAGGCAGAGGGAGATTGTCTTCAAAAACTCTCTTCTCTTGCCTTCTCTGTGCCTCTGTGTCTCTGTGGTTAGCCCGTCTTCCCGATCACACCGCGGCGGCGACGAGTTCGCTCACGCCGTCAGCTTCGGTGACGAACGACGCGCCGACGAACTCCGCGAACCGCTCCCGTTCCGGCGTCCGCTCCGCGCCGACGACTACCACCTTCAGTTCGGGTTGCGTGCGGAGCAACTTCGCGCACGCGAGGTAACCGCTCTCCTCACCCGCGCTCTCCGGCAGCAGAACCGCGTGCGGTTCGGTCTCCGCGGCTGCCGCGTGAACGTCGTGGTCGGTGGTGACGGCGACGACCTCCCAGCCGAGCTTGCGGAACTGCTCGGCCACCTTCGTGCCGAGCCGGAACCGCCCGGCCAGAATCACGCGCTTTGCGGCGCGCTTCGGGGCGAGTGTGGCAGTGGTGTTACGCGTGCTGTTGATAGTCATTGGTCCTCTCGGTCCTTTCCTACCGGCACCAACCAGACACGGCGGTTTCCCAATAGTTCGCATCCGCGGGGATGAACTTGCGCCGGAGAATGAAATTTTGCATCCGCGGGCTTCGAGGGACGTGGCGTTTGTCGTCCGTCGCGCTTCACTTGCTCCGCAATTTCGCTGCGGCGGGAACCGGTCGGTTGGTCGTCGGTTTGGCCCTTGCTCTTGCCGGAAGTCGATGCTAGAACCGATCTTCCGGCGTTCTTGCCCCCGCGCCGCTGTCGCACCGCAAAGGCGATAGAGGAAGATACGGGCTCCGCGCCGCGGCGTCGAGGTCGGATGGTTTGAGTGTCGCTCTCTACAATCCACTACACGCACCAACCGCTCCACTTTCTCCTTTTTTCTCCCCAAAGGGTTCCGTCATGGCAAAGGCCCGCATTTCGATCGGCACCTGGGCTTACCTCTTCAACCAGGAGCAACCGACCAACGACTTCCACGTGATCCTGCACAAACTGCAGGACCTGGGCTACGACGGCGTGGAGCTGGGCAGTTTCGGTCCGCACCCCAGCCCGGTGACGTACCCGACGAAGGCCAGTCGGCAGAAGCTCCGCAAAACGATCGCGGACCACGGGTTGGCGTTATCGGGCATCGCAGTGGACCTCTGGGCGTTCAAGAACCCCGGTACCTCGATCGCCGACGAGAACCCGTCGGCCTACCTCACCGCGTTCCTCGGCTGGTGCGCGTTCGCCGCGGACCTCGACGTCAAGACGATCCGCGTGGACACGGTGATTGCGCCGAATTACTTCGAAGCCGACCCCGAGGGGAAAAAGATCGGCGCGCAGGTCGGTATGGAGCGGATCGCCGGCGCCTGGGACAAGGCGAGCAAAATGGCCGCGGACTTCGGAATGAACATCTGCTGGGAGTTCGAACCGGGGTTCGCGTTCAACAAGCCGGGCGAGATCGTGCAACTGGTCGATATGGTCCGCTCGAAGGGGAACAACAATTTCGGCGTGCTGTACGACACCTGCCACGCGCACATGTGTGCGGTCGTCGGGGCGAATCAGACCGGCGCGAAGGAGACGCTGCCCGGCGGCGAACTGGAACTCCTGGAAAAGCTCAAGGGGAAGATCACCCACGTCCACGTGATCGACAGCGACGGTAGCCTGAACGAGCACAACACCAGCACGCACAACCCGTTCGGCACGGGCAAGCTGGACTTCGACAAGCTGGCCCCCGCGCTCCTGAAGGCCGGCGTTCCGCACGACTGGTGGTGCGTGGACCTGTGCTTCTGGCCGCACGCGTGGGAGGTGACGGCACAGAGCAAGAAGTACCTCGACAAGCTCCGCGACAAGTACGCCGCGGCGTGAGGTAAAATGCGAGGGGCGGAGGTGAACCCTCCGCCCGTCCCGTCTCGGGGGGCCAGCGGATGGCGATCACGACCGAACTGCCGGAAACCTCGTTCGCGTACCTCCACGAGCGCCTCGGCGGCGTCTCCCTCGTTCGCATTCGTCGAAACCCGCCGCCGGGCAGGGCGACGGGGGAGGATCTGCTCCGCGCGCAAAAGCCGATCTGCGAGCTGATCGACGGCGTCTTGGTGGAGAAGGCGATGGGAACCCTCGAATCGATGCTCGGGTCGTTCCTCAACGCGCTGATCTGGGAACACGTCCGGTCGAACGACCTGGGCGTCGTTCTCGGCGAGGCCGGATACATCCGGTTGGGGGTCAATCAGGTTCGCGCGCCCGACGTGGCCTTCGTGCCGTGGTCGGAATTCCCCGACGGTGAGGTGCCCGAAGACGAGGCGTTCTGGGCCGTCGCACCCGGGCTAATCGTCGAGGTACTCAGCCCGGGGAACACCAAAGCCGAGATCGATCGGAAGCTGACGGAGTTCTTCGGGATCGGGTGCAAACTCGCATGGGTGATCGACCCGCGGGCGAAGTCCGCGAAGGTGTACACGTCGGCGAAGAAGTTCAAGGAGTGCGACGAAACCGGCACACTCGACGGTGGCAAGGTGCTGCCCGGCTTCAAACTGCCGCTGGCCGACCTGTTCGCCTCCACCAAGCCGCGCAAGAAGAAGCCGCGTTAGCGCCCCCGCCCTTCCCTTGTACGTTTCGTCCACGTCCGCGTTGCCGTTCGGCGCGCGGGTTCGCATATTTCGTGTAAACCGCCTCTCTTAACCCCATAGCCCACCGTTCCATGCGCCGGGAGTATCACCGCTGGTGGAGTCCGTCGCTGCACCGCGACATGGAACTGCTCGAATTCGGGCACGCCGGCGCGCGGGTGATCGCGTTCCCGACGTCCCGGGCGCGGTTCTACGAGTGGGAGGACCGCGGGATGGTCCGCGCGCTCGCGCACCTGATCGAAAACGGCTGGCTGCATCTGATCTGTGTGGACGCGGTCGACGGCGAGAGCTGGTACGCGTATCACCACCACCCCGGCGCGCGGGCCTGGCGGCACGAACAGTACACCGGCTACGTGATGAACGAGGTGCTCCCCTGGGCGCGCTGGCGCAACGGCCACCCGTTCACGATCTTCACCGGGGCAAGCTTCGGCGCGTTCCACGCGCTGTCGATGGGGTTACGATACCCCGACCAGGTCAACCGCGTGCTCAGTATGAGCGGGCTGACCGACATCAAGATGTTCCTGGGCGGCTACCACAGCGAAACGGTCTACTTCCAGAACCCGGTGGACTTCATCCCCGGCGAGCACGACGGGTGGCGGCTGGACCGGCTCCGCGATCTCGACATCATCCTCGCGGTCGGGGACGGGGACCGGCTCGTTCACCAGAACCGCGAGCTGTCGGGCAAGTTGTGGGGCAAGGGCGTCGGCAACGCCCTGCGCGAGTGGGGCGGGTTCGCCCACGACTGGCCCGTGTGGTACGAGATGGTGAACCGGTACATCGGCGGGCACGACTGACCGCCGTCATTGGTCATTAGTCCTTTGTCATTTGGTGGGCCTCCCGCCCCGCATCGCTAAACGGAATTACGTGCGGCGAAGGACGAATGACCGGTGCCAACGACCAACGACCAAGGACCAATGACGTGAAAAAGGTCGGCGTACTGGTGGGCCGCGAGTGGTCGTTCCCGCCGCGGTTCATCGACGAGGTGAACGCGCGGAACGCGGGCGTCGTCGCGGAGTTCGTCAAGCTCGGCGGTACCCGCATGGACGAGCCCGTCGGGTACAGCGTGCTCGTGGACCGCATCTCGCACGAGGTGCCGTACTACCGCAGCTACCTCAAGCACGCCGTGCTGGAGGGCGCGGCGGTCATCAACAACCCGTTCATGTGGACCGCCGACGACAAGTTCTTCGGCGCGTCCCTGTGTCACAAGCTCGGCCTCGCACACCCCAAGACGGTCGTGCTGCCGAACAAGGACTACGTGCCCGGCATCGTGAAGACCGAGAGCCTGCGCAACCTCGAATACCCGCTGGACTGGCAGGGCGTCGTGGACTACGTCGGGCTGCCGTGCGTCCTCAAGGACGCCCACGGCGGCGGGTGGCGCGGCGTGTACGTGTGCCACTCGGTCGAGGAACTGATCCGCTACTACGACGGGTCGGGCCTCCTGACGATGGTCGCACAGGAGTTCATCCGGTGGGACCAGTACGTGCGGTGCATGTGCCTGGGCCGCGACCTCGTCCTGCCGATGCCCTACGACACGCACAACCGCAAGTACCTGGCCGACGACTCGTACCTCGACCCGGCGCTGCGGGAGCTCGTGATCGACCACTCGCTCAAGCTGGTCGACGCCCTGGGCTACGACATGAACACCGCGGAGTGGGCCATCAAGGACGGCGTGCCGTACGCGATCGACTTTATGAACCCGGCCCCCGACATGGACGTGAACTCGCTCACCCCGCCCTACTTCGAGTGGGTCGTCAAGCACATGGCGGACCTCGTCATCGACCGCGCCCTGAACCCCCGGCCGCAGCTCACGGAGCTGCGCTGGAGCAAGTTATTCTGAAGAATTAACCACAGAGACGCAGAGACGCAGAGAAAACAGAAGAAGGAGTTCTTTGAGACATTCCCCTCTCGCCTTCTGTGTCTCTGTGTCTCTGTGGTTAGTTTTGTTGTCCTTCTTGGGACGGGTCATGTCTGACGCGATCTCCTGCTACCACGACCTCCTCGCTTCCGGCGGCCCCCTCGCGGCCGACTCACAGGCGGCGCTGGACCGGGCGCAGGAGCTGCGCGGGCTGCACTTCGGCACGCGGCCGGTCTGCACCGTGCTCCGGCCGCGGTTCCTCAGCCCGGCACAATATCGACTGCTGCACGACACCGTGAAGGTGCTCCTTCCCGCGTTCCAGACGGTCTACGACCGCGCGCTCGCCGACCCCGTCTTCCGCGCCCAGTTCCGGATGCTCGACTGGGAGAAGCAACTCTTGGCGGTCGATCCCGGGTTCGCCTGCCCGAGCCCCACGAGCCGCTTCGACACGTTCTTCGCCTCCGACGACGAACTGTACATCACCGAGTTCAACACCGAAACGCCCGCGGGCGCCGGGTACTCCGACGCGCTCACCAAGATCTTCTACGCGCTGCCCATTTTTCAGGAGTTCCAGCGGCGGTTTCAGGTGTTCCCGATCCCGGCCAAGCCCGGCGTGCTGCACGCACTCACCGACTCCTTCAAGCAGTGGCAGGGGAACACGAGCGCGGCGCCACGGATCGCGATCCTGGACTGGCGCGAGGTGCCCACGTTCAGCGAGTTCGTTCTCTTTTACGACTACTTCAAGGCGATGGGCGTCGAGGCCCGGATCGTCGACCCGCGCGAGGTCGAGTACCGCGACGGCAAGCTCGTGGCCGGCGATTACCACATCACGCTCATCTACAAGCGCGTGCTGATCGGCGAACTGATCGAGCGCGGCGGGTTGGAACACCCCGTCGTGCGGGCGGTGCGCGACCGCGCCGTTTGCATGGTGAACTCGTTCCGCTGCAAGATCCTCTTCAAAAAGGCGTCGCTGGCCGTGCTGTCGGACGAGATGAACGCGGCGCTCTTCACTCCGGACCAGCTTAAAGCGCTCGCGAAGCACGTCCCGTGGACGCGGGTAATGGAACATCGCACCACCCGCGGCCCGGACGCGGCCGAAATCGACCTCGTGCCGTGGGTGTCGCAGAACAAGGACCGGCTGGTGCTGAAGCCGAACGACGACTACGGCGGCAAGGGCATCGTCCGCGTCCACGGCCCGTTCGTCTCCGACGGCGAGGTCGAGAGCATC